>CAYTBK010000073.1:0-21332 GCA_964436005.1 uncultured Acidobacteriota bacterium | reverse complement strand
ACGAGATCGTCATCGATTTCTACGACAAGCTCAAGTCGGTGAGCCGGGGCTACGCGTCCATGGACTACCATTTCCACGGCTACCGGGAATCCGACCTGGTGCTGCTGGACATCCTGGTCAACGGCGAGCCGGTGGACGCCCTTTCGGTGCTCGTGCACCGGGAGTTTTCCTACCGCCGGGGCCAGACGCTGGTTTCGCGGCTGAAGGAAGTCATCCCCCGCCAGATGTTCGAGGTGGCCATCCAGGCCGCCGTGGGCAACCGCGTCATCTCCCGCGCCACCGTCAAGGCCATGCGCAAGAACGTGCTGGCCAAGTGCTACGGCGGCGACATCACCCGCAAGCGGAAACTTCTGGAAAAGCAGAAGGAAGGGAAGAAGCGCATGAAGAAGGTGGGGCGCGTGGACATCCCCCAGGACGCCTTCCTGGCCATCCTGGACATCAAGGGCGACTGACCCTCCGCCGTAGGCGCCTTCCGCCGGAAGGCGCACCCGGAGGCAAACCTTGCGGGCACAAGGAACAATCGGCGCGAAACCGTGGAACGGAAATGCGCCCGCCGCCGTCAATCGTCGGCCGGGGGAGAACCCGCCGGCGGCTGCAGGCCGTGGTCGGCGATCTTCTTGCGCAGCGTGGTGGGCGAGATGTCCAGGATCCGGGCCGCCCGGGTGATGTTCCAGCCCGTTTCCCGCAGCACCTTCTCCACGTGCTCCCGCACGGCGTCGTCCAGCGAGGCCGCTTCTCCGGAGGCGGGCCGGTGCGCCGGGCCGTCCGCCGCCGGGCGCGGGTTTTCCAGCACCAGGTCGTCCGGGCCGATGACGCTGCCCCGGCAGATGGCGGCCGCCCGGGTGACGGCGTTTTCCAGTTCGCGCACGTTGCCCGGCCAGTCGTAGGCCAGGAGCCGCTCCAGCGCCGCCTGGGACAACCCGCGGATCTCCCGGCCGATGGAGCGGCCCGCGCGGTGCAGGAAGCGGGCCGTGATCAGCGGGATGTCCCCTTTCCGTTCGCGCAGGGGCGGGACGGTGACCCGGGCCGCTCCCAGGCGGAAGAAGAGGTCCTGGCGGAAGGCGCCTTCCCGCACCATGGCCTCCAGGTCGCGGTTGGTGGCGGCGGCCACCCGGGCGGCGAAGGGCAGGGGCGCTAGCCCGCCCACCCTCTCGAAGACCCGTTCCTGCAGGACGCGCAGGAGTTTGGCCTGCAAGTCCGGCGGCAGGTCGCCCACCTCGTCCAGGAAGAGGGTCCCGTCGGCGGCGAGCTCGAGCTTGCCCGCCTTGCGGGCGTCGGCGCCGGTGAAGGCGCCCTTTTCGTGCCCGAACAGCTCGCTCTCGAAGAGGGTCGGTACCACGGCCGAACAGTTGATGGCCAGGAACGGTCTCCCGGGGGACGAGGCCTCGTGCAGGGCCCGGGCCACCAGTTCCTTGCCGGTGCCGCTTTCCCCCTCGACGAGGATGTTCACGCGGCTTCGCGAGAGCAGACCGATCTCCTTGACCAGTTTCAGCATGCGCTCGTCTGTGCCCACGATTTCGCAGGGGTCTTCCTCGCCCTCCGGCCCTTCGGGCGCCACGGCCACGGAACCGGCCGCGGCCTCTACGGCCTTGCGGATGACATCCTGCACCTCGCTCCAGGCGAAAGGCTTGCGGAGGTAGTCGAAGGCGCCGGTCCGCATGGCTTCGATGGCCGACTTCATTTCCTTCTGGGCGGTGATCATGACGATCGGCGAGCGATAGGACGCCCGGGCGAAACGGTCCAGGATCTCCAGGCCGTCCGCGTCGGGCAGCTTCAGGTCCAGGAAGACGAGGTCGTACGAGGCGGACATGGCCGTCCGGAAGCCTTCGTCGCCGCTGCCGCGGTAGTCGGCCCGGTGCCCCGCCGCCTCCAGCCGCAGCTGCAGCGAGCGCCCCAGGGCCGCGTCGTCGTCAATCACCAGGATTTTCATCGACCCTCCCCACCACGCCGTGGGCCGGTATCCGCACGGAAAAACGCGCGCCCGACCGGGGCAGGTTTTCGGCGGTCACGTCGCCGCCGTGGTACTCGGCGATGCGGCGCACGTTGGCCAGACCGAGCCCCGTGCCCTGGTCGCGGGTGGTGAAGAAGGGCTGGAACAGGCGGCCCATGGCTGCCGGCACGATGCCCGGGCCCTCGTCTTCCACCGTGAAAACCACCCAGCCGTTTTCCCGGGCGCCGTCCAGCCGGACCTTCCCCCCGTTGCGCGTGAAGAGCACGGCGTTGAGGAGGAGGTTCACCAGCAGCCTCTCCAGCAGCTCGGGGTCGCCGCGGAAGGGTTCGTTACCGAGCCGGTCGTTCCGCTCGACCGTGACCGCCTTCTCCCGGGCCGGGGCTTCCACCGCGCGGACGGCGCCGGCGGAAAGTTCCTCCCACCGGATGTCCTCCAGCTGCACGTCCAGGGGCTTGGCGTAATTCAGGAGGTCGGAGATCATGCGGTCCATGCGCCGGGCCTGGTCCATGGCGAGGGCGCACAGTTCGGCGTGGACCGGGTCGTCGGCCAGCTTCGTCGCGAAGGCTTCCAGGTTGAGGAGGATGGTGGAGAGGGGGTTGCGGATCTCGTGCGCCACGCTCGAGCTGAGCTCGCCCACGGCGGCCAGGGAGGCCACGTGGACCAGCCGGCGGTGACTGGCCTCCACCGCGTCCATCATGGCGTTGAAGGCCCGGGCCAGGCTTTCGGCTTCCACCACGCCCGAACCGGTGGGCACGCGCGTGTGGTGCTGGCCCGAAGCCACCCGTTGGGCGGTTTCGGCCAGTCGCCGGAGCGGGCGGGCCAGCCGGCGGGAGAGGTGCAGGGCCAGGCCCAGCACCAGCAGGGCGGTGGGGAGGAAGAAAAACAGGGCGTGGCGGTTGATGGTGCGCAGGAGGGCCATGGCCTCGGATTCGTCGAGGCTGACCGTCAGCTTCCAGCCGGCGGGCTGAACGGTGGTGACGGCGGTCAGCCTGGGCGGGGGTGTCTCGCCGGTCCCGGTCCCGGTGGCAGCGGGCGAGGCCGCCAGCCGTCGGCCGTCGGGAGTGTCCAGGGTGATGCGGCCCGTTTCGCCGAGGCTTTCCCGGCCGGCGAAAATGCGCTCCAGGGCGACGTTGAGGTCGATCTTCACGACGATGTAGCCCGACACGCCCAGTTCGGAGTCGCGGATGGGGCATCCGGCATAGAGGTACGTCCGGCCGTCCTTCTCGGTGGACAGGGACTCGGCGTAGCCTTCCGCGGAAGCCAGCCCGCGCTGGAGCGCCCCGGGCAGTGCGCCCGTCTCCCCCTCCCGCGCAGAGACCGTGCGCAGGCCCAGCTTCGCGTCGTACATGCCGACCCAGCGGTAGTACGGCTCCCGTCGCGCGATGTCGAGGCGGCGGCTGCAGCCGGCCGCCATGCCGCCCGCGGCCGGATCGAATCCCGGCGCCAGCGAACAGTTCATGACGCAGACGTCGGAGGAGATCATGACGATTTCGGAACGGATGTCCACCAGCCAGGCCTGGATCTGGGCTTTCTTGGCTTCCGCCGCCGAGGCCAGGTGTTTCCTTTCCGAGGCGGCCACCGCGTTCCCGGTCTCCTCGTGCACCAGCCAGAAGGCCACCGCCAGGGGCACGAGCGCCGTCACAGCCATCCAGAAGAGGATCTGCACGGACATCCGCACGCTTTTTCCCGCATGGGAAGGTAGGCGGTTTTCCTTCCTGACGTTATTTTCGCTCATCCGCGTATTCCATCCTTGGCGATGCCTGCCCGGGCAAAAAAAAAGGGAGGCCGAAGCCTCCCTGGACAATTGCGAAATCGGAAATCGATTACTTGGCCTTCTTGGCAGGAGCCTTCTCGGCGGGCTTGGGCTCTTCCACGGGGGCAGCGGCCGGGGTGGCTTCCGGGGTGGCCGGAGCGGTCATTTCGGGAGCGGGAGCAGGAGCCGGAGCCGGTTCCGGGGTGGCCGGGGCGGTCACTTCAGTCGTGGCAGCGGGCTCTTCAGCCTTGTTGCAGCCGACCAGAACCAGCAGACCGAAAAGGGCAACCAACGCGATCAAAAGGACTTTCTTCATGAAAAACCTCCTCGAAAAATTATTCTCTATAATCAAATTCCGCACATCGCCGCAAAGTCTAATCTCAGGCGTGATGAAAATCAATCAAAAAATCATGAGGATGCACAAAAAAACAGATTTCCCGCTCTCATTTCCAATTGCAGTGGGCATTGGGCGGCCATGGCCTGGTTGTGCGTCACCAAAATGGAAGTGACAGAATTTTTTCTGGTTAGCGAGATGACGAGGTCCATGATCCGCTCGCCGGTGCCAGGGTCGAGGTTCCCCGTGGGCTCGTCCATGAGCAGGAGTTCGGGCCGGGTGATCAGCGCCCGCCCGATGGCCAGCCGTTGCTGTTCCCCGCCGCTGAGCTGGGCCGGCCGGCTCTTCCGGCGTTCCGCCAGGCCCAGGGAGTCCAGCATGGAGAGGGCGTTTTCCTTCGCGGCGGCCCTGGCGACCCCGCGTATCAGCAGGGGCATGGCCAGGTTCTCCACGGCGTCGAATTCCGGCAGCAGGTGATGGAACTGGAACACGAAGCCCACTTTCCGGTTCCTCAGCCTGGCCCGCGCGTCGCCGTCCAGGTCGTAGACGCTGTCTTCGCCCAGGGACACGCGGCCGCTGTCGGGAGGTTCCATGCCGCCCAGGACGTGGAGCAGGGTGCTCTTGCCCGAGCCGGAAACGCCCACGATGGAGGCGAAGGAACCGCGCGGCAGGCCGAAGGTGACCCCCTTGAGGACTTCCAGCCTTTCCCCGCCGTAGGGGAAGGACTTCACGATCCCCTCCACGGAGAGGTGGGCGCCGGCGGGTAGGCCCGGGCCGGCCCAGGCGGCGCGTTCCGGAGCTTCACTCATGGCGGATGGCCTCCACGGGGTCGATGGCGGCGGCCTGCCGCGAGGGGATGATGGTGGCGACGAAACTGATCAGCAGCGCCGAGGCGGCGACGACGGCCACGTCCCAGACCTGGGTGTCGAAGGGGAGCCAGGGGATGGCGTAGACCTGGGCGTCCAGGCGGATGAGCTTGTAGTGGTCGCAGAGCCAGGCGGCGGTCACCCCCAGGAGAGTCCCCAGCGTGGTCCCCACGACCCCGATGCCGAGCCCCTGGTGGATGAAGATGGCCATGATCTGGCGTCGCGTCGTGCCCAGGGCCCGGAGAATGGCGATGTCCCGCTGTTTTTCCATGACCATCATGACGAGCGTGGTGACGATGTTCAAGGCCGCCACGAGGACAATGAGCCCGATGGCCAGGAACATGCCCCACTTCTCCAGCTTGAGGGCGGAGAACAGGGGCTTGTTCGTCTCGATCCAGTCGGTGGTTTCCACGTTCCGGCCCAGCCGCTGCTTGAGATCGGCCCGGAGGGCCGCCACGCCGTAGATGTTTTCCACGCGGAGTTCGATGGCGTCGGCCGCCTGGGGCGGCATGTTTTCCAGGAGGCGGGCCTGGGCGATGTCCACGTAGGCCCAGGCGTTGTCGAAATCGAACAGTCCCGTTTCAAATATTCCAACGATATGGAACTTGACGATTTTCGGCATGGAACCCATGGGGGACAGTCCGCCCCTGGGGATGATCAGGGTCAGCACATCGTCGGTCTTGACCCCGAGCTTTTTCGACATTTCCACGCCCAGGAGGATGTTGCGGCCGCCGGGGAGCCGGTCGAAACCGCCGGAGCGCAGGTGGACGAACGACCCGGAAACACGTTTTTCCTGCAGGGGCTCGATGCCCTTGAGCAGGACGCCGGTGGCGCTGCCGCCCGAGCCGGCCATGGCCTGGACGTAGACGGCCGGGGCGGCTTCCCGGACGCCGGGCACCGCCAGGCACCTGGCCGCCGTCTGGGCGGCGTCGGGGATGTGCCGGCTCCCGGAGGGCAGGACCGTGACGTGGGCGGTGGCGCCCAGGAGCTTCCGCTCGAGGTCCTTGCTCATGCCGGAGTACATGGAGAGGATGACGATGAGGGCCGCGCAGCCCACGGCGATGCCCACGACGGAAATCAGGCTGATGAAGGAGATCAGCACCTGTTTCCGTCGCGCTTTCAGGTAGCGCAGGGCGATGAACAGTTCGAACCGCATGGCTGGCACCCCGTTCCGCGTGGAGGGTCGCGGCCGGAGCCCCCGCCCGGTCCGGCGCGGGCCCGGGGGCCGGCCCGGTGGGCGGGTCTCCGTCCTCAGGCTTTTTCCCCGGTCTCCTCGGCGGCGACGCCTTCTTCTTCCGCTTCCTCGGCCGCGCTCTTGGGCTTCATCAGCGGGAACAGGATGACGTCCCGGATGGAGGGCGAGTTCGTGAGAACCATGGCGAGACGGTCGATGCCGATGCCTTCGCCGGCCGTGGGCGGCATGCCGTAGGAGAGGGCCCGGATATAGTCGTCGTCCATCATCTGGGCCTCCTCGTCGCCGCGTTCCCGCTCCCGGACCTGCGCCAGGAAGCGCTCTTCCTGGTCCGCGGGGTCGTTGAGCTCGCTGTAGGCGTTCGCCAGCTCCATGCCGGCGACGTAGAACTCGAAGCGGTCCACGAAGCGGGGGTCCTTCTCCGACTTCTTGGAGAGGGGGGAAAGCTCGAGGGGGTACTCCGTGATGAAGGTCGGCTGGATGAGCTGCTGCTCGGCAGTCTCCTCGAAGAGCAGCCCCAGCATCTTGCCGTAGGAGGCGTCCGCCTCGATCTCGAGGCCGGCCCGCTCCAGGCAGGCCCGCACCCCTTCCGGGGCGTCGAGTTCGGCCATCTCCGGGCGCGGGGCGGGCCAGCTCCAGAAGGCCACGATGGCTTCCCGCAGGGTGTACACCGCATACTTGTCGAAATCGATGCAGTGCTCCTTGAAGGTCACCTGGCGCGTTCCCAGGACCTTGTCCGCGATTTCCCGCATCATGTCCTGGGTCAGGTCGATGAGGTCCTTGTAGTTCGCGTAGGCCTGGTAGAACTCGAGCATGGTGAATTCCGGGTTGTGCCGGGTGGAAATGCCCTCGTTGCGGAAGTTCCGGTTGATCTCGTAGACCCGTTCCATGCCCCCGGCCACCAGCCGCTTGAGGTAGAGTTCCGGGGCGATGCGCAGGAACAGGTCCATGTCGAGGGTGTTGTGGTGGGTCACGAAGGGCCGGGCCGTGGCGCCGCCCGCGATGGGGTGCATCATGGGGGTTTCCACTTCCAGGTAGTCGCGGTCGTCGAGGAACCGGCGCAGCGTCTGCACGATCTTGGCCCGGGCCCGGAAAGTGCCGCGGACTTCGGGGTTCACCATGAGGTCCAGGTAGCGGCGGCGGTAGCGGATTTCCATGTCCGTGAGGCCGTGCCATTTCTCTGGCAGGGGCAGGAAGCACTTGGCCAGGAAGGCCAGCTCCTTCACCAGGATGGTGAGCTCGCCGGTCCGGGTGCGGAACAGCGGCCCCGCCACCCCGATCACGTCGCCCATGTCCAGGTGGCCGAAGAGTTCGAAGGTGGCCTCGTCCACTTCGTTTTTCTTGATGTAGATCTGGATTTTCTCTTCCCCGTCCGACAGGGCGCAGAAGGAGGCCTTGCCGAAGCCGCGGATGGCCAGGATGCGGCCGGCCGTGCGCACCTGCGGGGGGGCGGCCTCCAACTCGGCGGCTTCGAGAGTGGAAAAGGACTCGACCAGGCGGCGGACGGAGTGGGTGCACTCGAACCGGTACGGGTAGGTGGGCACTCCCATGCCGGCGATTTTGTCCAGCTTCTCCCGGCGATGGGCGATCTGTTCGGATTCGGGTCCGGTAATCTTCATGGGTTCCTTCCCTTCTGCTGCCGAACGGCCCGCTCAGGAGCGGTTCGGCAGATAATTTTTATTGATGGCGTCGAGAATCCCGTTGACGAACTGGGTGGATTCCTCGGTGCTGAAGTGGCGGGCGATTTCCAGCGCCTCGTTGATGACCACCGTGGGGGGGACGCCGTCTTCGTAGAGGAACTCGAAAACGGCGATGCGGAGGATGCTGCGGTCCACCACGGCCATGCGCTCCAGCCGCCAATGCTCGGAGTAGCGCTGGATCAGGTGGTCGATCTCCTCGATGTGCGCCAGCGTCCCTTCGTAGAGGTAGTCCGCATACGACCGGATCTCCTCCAGGCGGGTACCCTTGGGCGGGATGAAGGGGGAGTGGGGCGGCAGGTCCGTCGTTTCGGAGAAGAGGTACTGCATGAAGTTGCTTTTCCAGTAGGCCTCCACCGGCGGCGCCAGCTCCGGCGGCATCGCGTTGGCCTGGTAGAGGAGCTGCAGTGCGCACTCCCTGGCGGTTCTCCGAGGTCCCATACCCATCGTCAGGCACCTGTTCCTTTAGGCAATACTGAAGTTCTTCATCAAGTTGGCGAGCTCGATGGCGGACATGGCGGCATCGAATCCCTTGTTGCCGCTTTTCAGGCCGGCGCGGTTGACCGCCTGCTCGACGGTGTCGGCCGTGATCACGCCGAAGGTCATGGGCACGCCGGTTTCCATGGAACTCTGGGCGATCCCCTTGGTGACTTCGGCGCTGATGAGGTCGAAGTGCGGCGTGTCGCCCCGGACCAGGGCCCCCAGGCAGACGACGGCGTCCCACTTGCCCTGCTGGGCCAGGCGCCGGGCGACCACCGGAATTTCAAAGGAGCCGGGCACGCGGAACACGTGGATGTCCTCGTCGTCGGCGCCGGTACGGAGCAGCGCGTCCAGGGCGCCGTCCAGCAGCCGGGAGGTGATCAGGTCGTTGAACCGGCTGACGACGATGGCGACCCGCAACCCCTGGGCGTTGAGCTGACCTTCGAATACCTGCGGCATGCTTCCTCCTTTGGCCGGGGGCCGGTCCTGTTCGGCACCCACAGCGTAAACGGCTTATTATATGACCTCCCGGCCCGAATACAACCTTCTTTTCTTCTTCTGCCGGTTGGGCGGCCGGAAAAATTCGCGGTAGTGACGCCGGCGGGATAGTCTGCTATTCTGTTTCCCATCCTGCCGGCAGAAAAGAGGGAACGTGAGACAATACGCATTTTTCGCCACTTGCCCGAAAGGGCTGGAAGAGCTCCTGGCCGCGGAGGTCCTTTCGCTCGGGGGGGGCGACGTGCGGCAGACCGTGGCCGGCGTCTCCTTCGCCGGCGAACTGGCGGCCGCCCAGCGCATCTGCCTGTGGTCGCGCCTGGCCAACCGGGTGCTGCTCACCCTGGCCCGCATCCCGGCGGCGGATGCCCAGGCCCTCTACGAAGGGGTCCAGACAGTCCGGTGGATGGACCACCTGCGGCCCGAGGGGACGCTGGCGGTGGACTTTTCCGGCAGCAACGAGGCCATCGTGCACACCCGTTTCGGATCGCAGAAGGTCAAGGACGCCATCGTGGACCAGATCCGGGACAAGGCGGGCCGGCGGCCCTCGGTGGACCTGACCGACCCGGACCTGCGGGTCAACGTGCACCTGCACGCCGAGGAGGCGGTCGTTTGCGTCGACCTGTCCGGGGAGAGCCTGCACCGGCGCTGTTTCCGCGAACAGGGCGGGGAGGCCCCGCTCAAGGAGAACCTGGCCGCCGCCCTGCTGCTGCGGGCCGGCTGGTCGGAGACGGCGGCCGCGGGCGGGCCCTTCCTGGACCCCTGCTGCGGTTCGGGCACCTTCCTTCTGGAGGCGGCCCTCCTGGCCGCCGACGTGGCGCCGGGCCTCCTGCGGCCCGGTTTCGGCTTCGAGCGGTGGCCCGGGTGCGACCGGCCGGCCTGGAGCCAGCTCCGCCAGGAAGCGGAGGACCGCCGGCGGGCCGGCCTGGCCCGGAAGCTCCCGGGCATCTGGGGCAGCGACGGGGACCCGCACGCCGTGGTCCGGTCGCGGCGCAGTGCCGACAAGGCGGGGTTCGGCCGCTGGATCCGCGTGTCCGTGCGCGAACTGGCCGACCTGTGCCCGCCGCCGGGAGTCGGCCTGATGCTGACGAACCCCCCCTACGGGGAGCGCATCGGGGAAACGTCCGCCCTGGCCTTGCTCTACCGGCACCTGGGCAGCCGGCTGAAGCTCCATTTCGCCGGCTGGAAGGCCGGCGTGTTCACGGGAAACCCCGACCTCGGCAAGACCATGGGGCTGCGCGCCCGGAAGGTGTACTCCCTCTTCAACGGGGCCATCCCCTGCAAACTTCTGCTCTTCCAGGTGGAAAAGGAATGGTTTGTCGAAAAGCCCCCGGAGGCGGTCCCCGAAACGGCGGGCCGGCTGCCGGTTCCCTCCGCCGAGGCGAAGGCGGGCGAGGGTTGGAGCGAGGGCGCCGCCATGCTGGCCAACCGGCTGAAGAAGAACCTCCGCCTGGTCGGCAAGTGGGCCCGGCGGGCGGACATCACCTGCTACCGCCTCTACGACGCCGACATGAAGGAGTACGCCTTCGCCCTGGACCTCTACGGCGGCTACGCCGTGTTCCAGGAATACGAGGCGCCGTCGGACGTTGACCCCGTTCGGGCCCAAACGCGGCGGAACGATGCGCTGAAGGTGATCCCGGACGTGCTCGGCATACCGCCCGACCACCTGGTGCAGAAAAGGCGGGAACGCCACCGGGAGGGATTCCAGCACGGGCGCCTGGACGACCGGGGTTCCTACCTCGAGGTGCAGGAAGGGGAAGCCCGCCTGCTGGTCAACCTGACCGACACCATCGACACCGGGCTGTTCCTGGACCACCGGCCGCTGCGCCGGATGATCCGGGACGAGGTGCACGGGAAGCGCTTCCTCAACCTCTTCTGCTACACGGGCGCCGCCACGGTGCAGGCGGCGGTGGGCGGGGCGCGCAACACCACCAGCGTCGACCTCTCCCGCACCTACCTCGAGTGGGCGCGCCGCAACCTGGCCCTGAACGGGCTGAGCGAAAGCCTGCACCGCCTGGTGCGGGCCGACTGTTCCGTCTGGCTGGAGGAGGGCGACGACGTCTTCGACATCATCCTGCTGGACGCCCCCACCATATCGCGCTCGAAAAACGCCCGAAATTCGCTGGACATCCAGCGCGACCATCCCGGCCTGATCCGGAAGGCCGTCCGGCGCCTGGCGCCCACCGGGACGCTCTACTTCTCCTGCAACTTCCGGCGCTTCCGGATGCAGGCGGAGCTCCTCGCGGACCTGGACGTCGTCGACATCACCGCTTCCACCGTCGACCGCGATTTCGCGAGGAACCCCAGGATCCACCAGTGCTGGAAGATCCGGCGCCAGCCGCGTTCCTGAACCGCGGCCCCGGACGGGCCCAGGGCGAAGCGGGGTCTTTGCCCGCCTGCGGGTTGCCACGGGTGGGAAGAGGGAAAGGCGGCCGGTCCGGTGAGCCGGCGGGAACCGGTGGGACAGCCGGGGGTGGGCGGGGGCGGAAGCGCCGGATCCCGGGGGGCGGCAAGGTTGCGGGCCGGAAAATGGTCTTTTCGGGTACAATGTAGCCAGGTCGTCACGATGACGGGAGCGTAGAGGTCAGCGTCATGGAAATCCCCTTGGAAGGAGCCTTCAGGGTCCTCCTCGTTTCGGAAGACCCTTCCCCCTTCAAGCCGAGCCTGTTCCGGCTCAAGGCCGCCGGCTTCGATTGGGCCGAGACGACCGACGCCGTGGAAGCCCTGTCGAGCCTGAACGAAGAGTTCCGGGACATCCTCGTGCTGGAACACCCCCTGGCGGGCGAGGACGAAGAGCGCTTTTTCCGCGCCGTGCGCCGCTTGCCGCAGGGAAGCACGATCCCCGTGCTGGTCTTTTCCGGCGACTCCAACGCGGAGACGGTCAACCGCTTCGTTCGCCTGGGCATCGTCGGCTACATGCTGAAGCCGCTGAACCCTTCCCGCTTCGAGGAGTCGCTGCAGGCGCTCGCCCCGCGCTGCCAGGCCCGGCGCACCCACCTGTACCTCGACGACTTCTTCGAGAAGTTCCGGGACGACTCCGTGGAAGAGGAACAGAGGAAGAAGATGGTCCGGGACATCTACCACAGCCGCTTCTTCGGGGATTTCCTGAACAACCCTTCCGCCCTGGAGGGCCGGGACGGCGCCGCGCTCCTCCGCATTGTCCGGCAGTTCTTCAAGGGAGTGGACCGGATGCTGCTGGAACGCGTCGACGCCAGCGACGAGGACCGGGCCCTGGAGTCGCTGCGGGTCATCGAGGGCTTTCTCTCCGAGGCGCCCGATGCCGACGCCACGATCCCGCTGAGCCGGCTCATCGCCCAGGCGGACGAGAAAGCGGCGTCCAAGGCGGCCAAGCTGCTCGGCCGGGTCACGGACGACATCTTCCTGCTCCGGCGTTTCCTGCTCAACCGGAACTCGCGGTTCGTGGCGAACCTGCTGGAATCGCTCTGGGCGAGCGAGCGGGACGACGTCAACGCGCTGTTCCGGGCTTTCCTGGGCAGCCTGTCCCCGCGCATCCGTGCCAACTGCATCATCGGCCTGTGGAACCGGGGCGAGAAGCTGTTCGCCTACGAAACCCTGCTGAAGACGCTGTCCATGGAGCACGACCCGGCCATGCTCCGGAGCGGGGTCTGGGCGGCCTGCCGCATGGGCCTGGCCGGCTATGCCTATCCGGCCGAGTGGGGCCTCGACCCGGACGCCTTCGTCAAGGCTTCGCGGGAGCTGCGGTCCCGTTTGGAAGAAGGCGGGCCGGAGGCCGGTCCGGCCGGTTCCGGACCCGTTTCCTCCCCCCCAGTTTGCGGTTGATTTTTCCCCCGCCGGAGCATATTCTCGCTGCTGTCCCCGCGTCTTCCCGGCGCCAGCTGGAAGGCGCTCCGCAATGGCTGTTCCCATTGGGAGCGCGGCGCATGTTTTTCGCGGAGGGCAATTTCACCACAAGGTGCGTTATGAACGACATCACATGGCATTTCCCGACAACCATCGAAGAGGCGGAGGAACTCGTGGCCCGCAAGGGTCTCGTCCCGCACGGCGGCGGGCTGGGCATCCTGATGGGCGGCCTGGCCGACCGCGTGGCCGGCTTCGTGGACGTCTCCCACCTTCCGCTCCGGCATTTCCAGCGGCACGGCGGGCAGTACACCCTGGGCGCCGGCCTGACTTTCACCGGCGCCATGCGCAAGCTGCAGGCCGAGGACGAAAGCCATGTCCTCCTGAAGTCCCTCGGTCAGGCCATGAGCACGCCGCTGCGGAACCGGGCCACCCTGGGGGGCTCCATCGCCCAGTTCCCCATCTGGTCCGACCTGCTGGGGCCGCTGCTCGCCCTGGACGCCAGCGTCGAACTGGCCGGCGTCGCGAAGGGGACCTATCCGGTGGCGGAGTTCGTCACCGACCGGGACCTGCGCAAGGGCGCCCTCATCACCGCGGTCTCCTTCGCCGACAGGAAGTGGGATTCGGCCTACCGGCGCGTGGCGCGCACGCGCTTCGACTACTCCTCCTTCAACATCACCGTGCTGGCGGAACGTAAGGGCGGGGTGGTGGAAGACATCCGCATCGTGGTGGTCGGCTGCACGAACAAGTTCAACCGGCTCACCGACCTCGAGACCCGGCTGCGGGAGAGCAGCCTGGACGCCGCCGGCATCGCCGCGGCGGCTTCGGCCGTGGAACTGGAGTTCCCGCCCAAGAAGATCGGCAGCCCCGAGTACCTGCAGGCCCTGGCCAAGGTGGAGCTGGAGCGGGCCCTGGTCGGCGTCCTGTCCTGAAGCGCCCTGGCTTTGCGCCCGGCCCGGCCGGGCGGCCGGGAAGGGTGAGAAGGCCGGAATACAGACATTTCGCGAGGATAAACATATGAAAGGACACTTTATTGTCAATGGGCGGGAGACATCGGTGCGGTTTTCGCCCGATGCGGTTTTGCTGGATGTCCTCCGCCAGTGCGGACACACCGAGGTGAAAGAGGGGTGCAAAACCGGCGAATGCGGCGCCTGCACGGTGCTGCTGGACGGCGAGCCGGTCAACTCCTGCCGCGTGATGGCAGCCGCGGTCATCGGGAGGAACATCACCACCGTCAAGGGGATCGGGACCATCCACGAGCCGCACCCGCTCCAGCGCGCCTTCGCCGACGCCGGCGCAGTCCAGTGCGGCTTCTGCACCCCCGGCATGTTGCTGGCGTCCTATGCGCTGCTGCGGGAAAAACCCGATCCCACCGACGAGGAGATCCGCACGGCGCTGGACGGGAACCTATGCCGATGCACCGGTTATGTCAAAATCATACAGGCCGTGAAGCTCGCCGCCGAAAGGATGCGCCATCATGAATGAATACCTGAACGTCGGAAGACCCGTCACCAAGATCGATGCCCTTTCCCTGGCCACGGGCTCGGAGCGCTTCGCCGCGGACGTGCGGCTGGAAGAGCCGCTGCACCTGGCCCTGCTCTACTCGCCGCACCCGCACGCGAACATCGTTTCCCTCGACACGTCCGAGGCGGAGAAGGTGGAGGGCGTCGCCCTGATCCTGCACCACGGCAACGTGCCCGCCGTGCTGCACACCACGGCCGGGCAGGGCTACCCCGAGCCTTCGCCGTACGACACCGTCCTCTTCGACCGGAAGATGCGCTTCGTCGGCGACCGGGTGGCCCTGGTGGCCGCGGAGACGCCGGCGGCGGCCCGGGAGGCCGTGGAGAAGATCAAGGTGGAGTACGAGGAGATGGAGGCGGTGCTCGACGCCGAAACGGCCATGGACCCGGACTCCCCCGCCCTGCACGGGGAAGACGCCTACGTGCCCATCCCGGTGCCCTACGCGCCCGAGCGGAACATGGCCGCGGAAGTGGACATCTCCTTCGGGGACGTGGCCAGGGGTTTCACCGAGGCGGACTTCGTCGAGGAGGGCACCTTCTCCACCCAGTACGCCTCGCACTGCGCCATCGAGCCCCACGCCGCCCTCTCCTGGTACGACGAGCGGGGGCGCCTGGTCATCCTCACCACGACCCAGGTTCCCTTCCATGTCCGGCGCATCGTCAGCCGCGTCCTCGACATCCCCATCGGGAGCCTCCGCGTCATCAAGCCGCGCATCGGCGGCGGTTTCGGAGGCAAGCAGGAAGTGTTCCTGGAGCCGCTCGCGGCCCTGGTGACCCTGCGCACCAAGCGCAGCGCCCGCATCGTCCTCAGCCGCAAGGAGGTGTTCATTTCCTCCCGGACCCGCCACCCCATGCGGGTGAAGCTGCGCATGGGCGCGAAGCAGGACGGCACCATCACCGCCCTGGACATGGACGCCCTCATGAACAACGGCGCCTACGGCGCTCACGCCCTCACCGTCATGGCCAACGCCGGGTCGAAGGTGCTGCCGTTCTTCAACAAGATCGAAAACGTCCAGTTCAAGGGCCAGACGGTGTACACCAACCTGCCGGTGGGCGGGGCCTACCGCGGCTACGGGGCGACCCAGGGCTATTTCGCCTACTGCCAGGTGACCGACGCCATCGCCCGCCGCCTCGGCGTCGACGTGGTGGAATACGTCAAGAAGTGGCACATCAAGGTCGGGGAGACCTCGGAAGTGTTCCGCGTCCTCGGCGAGGGCAAGGAAGGCGTGGCCCAGATCATCAGGTCCTGCCGGATGGGCGAGTGCCTGGACCGGGGCGCCGCCGCCATCGGGTGGAACGAGAAGCGGGGCAAGAAGATCCGCCATGGCGACGGTGTCCGGGGCGTCGGGCTGGCCTTCGCCATGCAGGGCTCGGGCATCCCGAAGGTCGACATGGCGGCCGCCTCCATGAAGATGAACGAGGACGGCTCGTTCAACCTCTTCCTGGGGGCGACGGACATCGGGACCGGTTCCGACACGGTCCTGGCCCAGGTCGCCGCCGAAGTCCTCCAGATCCCCGTGGAGAAGCTCATCGTGCTCTCCTCCGACACCGACCTGACACCCTTCGACGTGGGCGCCTACGCCTCCTCGACGACGTACGTCTCCGGCGGGGCGGTCCTGCGCTGCGCCAACAAGGTTCGCGACATCCTCTTCGGGGTGGCCGCGGCCATGCAGGGCGGCGAGGCGGCGGAGATGGAGATGACGGTGGACGGCGTGCGCCACCGGAAAACCGGCGTCGTGACCTCGCTGGAGGACATCGGCTACTACACCTTCTACCAGAACGACCAGTTCCAGGTGGCGGCGGACGCCTCCTTCACGGGGACCGAATCGCCGGCGCCGTTCATGGCCCACTTCGCCGAGGTGGAAGTCGACACCCGCACCGGGCGGATCGAGGTGCTCAAGTACGTCTCGGCCACGGACTGCGGGCAGCCGCTGCACCCGTTGCTGGCGGAAGGCCAGGTGGAGGGCGCCATCGTCAACGGGCTGTCCTACGCCTTGTGGGAAAACTACGAGTTCGACGCCCGGGGGCGGATGCTCAACCCGTCCTTCTGGGACTATAAACTGTTCACAGCCAAGGATATGCCAGAAATGGTGACCCTGTTGGCCGATTCCCACGAGGAAACCGGCCCCTTCGGCGCCAAGTCGGCGGGCGAGATCGGCATCAACGGGCCGTTGCCCGCCATCGCCAACGCGGTCTTCGACGCCGTGGGGGTGCGCCTGACCGAGGCGCCGTTCACGCCGGAAAAGGTGTGGCGGTTGCTCCGGGAAAGCGGCCAATAGGAAGGATCGCAACCACCAAGTCACAAAACGAGCGGTATCGCCGAGGGCGATACCGCTCGTGCTTTTTCCCAAAGGAAAGCCGGCTCTGCCGAGATTTTAATAATACAATATGCTGGAATTTTGATAACAATCGGGGCGGCTTCAGCTTTCTGCCCCGGGCTTGGCGGGCGGCCCGTTCCGGAGGGCGGCCAGGATCTCCTTCAGCGCGCGGTTGCTGTCCTCCGCGGTCGCCACGGATCTCTCCGACAGTTCCAGGGAACGCTCCATCGCCTTCTGCGCCCAGGCCTGGTAGGACATGGCGGTCTTCATCTGCCGGCGGGTCTTGGTGGCCAGCAGGGCCATGAAGACCAGGAAGGCCAGCAGGACGAGGAACCAGATGTTCTCCAGCAGGAAGGCGTACCAGGGCTGCCGGTTCCGGTATTCCCGGGAGGCCGCGGAGCTGTACTCCCGTGAGGTGAGCCACCGGCCGGACGCCTGGTGCCAGAACAGGGTGTTCCCGGCGTTCCAGATGGACCAGGCCATGGCGTGCTTTTCCTGGAAGTCGGCGGGCGCGCCCACGAGTTCCGTTTCCACCACGCCGAGGACCATCCCGGGCAGGCCTTCCTCCGCGGCCAGGCCGCGGTCGTCGATGACGAGGTTGAGGACGCGCAGTTCGCCGTCGAAGGGGAAGCGGTCGGTCTGGAAGCGGTAGGTCCGGTCGGCCGTCTTCTGGAAGGTTTTGGATGCCGGGTCGTCCTTCATGGCCTTTTCCCAGGCGGCCAGGAGCCCGGCCTGGGTCGGCGCGCCGGCCGCGGCCGCCAGCGAACCCGGGCCGGGGGGCAGGGCGCAGGCCAGCAGGAGGAGGACGATGGCGGTCGCGGCCCGGGGGGGAATCCTGAACGTCGAAGTCACGGGGGCACCTCCGTGGTGGAGTAGGCTTGCCGGTTGCGCGTCCGGGACGCCGAGGCGGGCGCCGGGCAACCGGTGGGCCGAAGGGTGATTTTGCCACAGGTCGGCCGGAAAACTCAAAAAACCCGTGCACTTTCTGCTGGAGTCCCGGCCCGATTTGGGCTTCAATGGAAAATTCACCCCGCCGCCTTGTCGTGGCCGGGCTCATCATCATCGAAGGGAGAGTGGATGCGATGAAAACCCGATTTCTCCGGTTCTGCCTTTCTGTGCTGCTGCTGGCCGCCGCGGCCGCCTGGACGCCGGCGGCGTTCCTGCGGGACCATCCGGTGGAGGTCCGCCAGCCCGACGGGACCGTGGTGCGGTGCTTCGTGACGGGCGACGAGTACTTCCGGGAAGTGTTCGACGAGAAAGGCTACCAGGTCGTCCTGGACCCCGATACGGGCTACGCCGTGTACGGCCAGCTCGGGGCGGACGGCGGGGTGCACCCCACCCGCTTCCGGGCCGGGCTGGACGACCCCGCCCGGGCGGGCCTGATGCCCGGGATCCAGGCGGCGCCGGACTACGTGCGCCGCGTCGCCGGCGAGGCCGAGCGGGCCATGCGGGTGCCGGCGGGCGGCGGGCCCAAGTTCACCCCCTCGCAGGGGCAGATCAACAACGTCATCATCCTCATGCGCTTCTCCGACGACAGCGACTTTGTGATGCCCGTGGACTTCTTCACCAGCGTGCTCAACGACAACGCCGCCGGCGCCGTCTCCCTGAAGAACTACTACGGCGAGGTCTCCTACGGCCAGCTCGATCTGACCTCCCACATTTTCCCGGTCCCGGGCACCATCCTCCTTTCTTACCAGGATTCCCACGCCCGGGGATACTTCCAGCCCTACTCGTCGTCCAATACCATCGGCTACAGTGGCGACCTGCAGCGCCGCAGCCGCGAGCACGCCCTGCTGCGCGACGCGGTGGCGGCCCTGACCCCCCAGATCCCGCCGGGTCTGGACGTGGACACCGACAACGACGGGCTGGTGGACGCGATCACCTTCGTCACCCGGGGGGCAACGGGCGCGTGGAACAGCCTGCTGTGGCCGCACGCCTGGCAGTTGACCAGCTTCAACGTCACTATCAACGGGGCCACCGTCTATTCGTACTCCTTCCAGATCGAGGGCGCCCTGTACAGCACCCAGTTGGCCTACGACGTGGTGCGACGGGCGGCCACCAGCGTCCTCGCCCACGAGATGTTCCACAACATCGGCGCCCCCGACCTGTACCACTACGACGGGGTGGGGACCGACCCCATCGGCCGGTGGGACCTCATGTGCAGCGACAACGCCCAGCACATGTCCGCCTTGATGAAGCACGTGTATTCCGACGGGCGGTGGATCGCCTCCATCCCCAAGATCACCGCCTCGGGCACGTACACCCTCAACCCGCTCTCCTCGCCCACGGGCAACTGCTACCGCATCGACTCGCCCTACTCCGCCGGCGAGTACTTCGTGCTGGAGTACCGGCGGCAGGCGGGCACCTTCGAGAGCGGCGTGCCCGGGTCCGGGCTGGTGGTCTACCGGGTGAATTCCCTGGTGACCAGCGGCAACCGCAACGGTCCGCCCGACATGCTGAGAGCGTGCCGCCCCTTCAGCCGCCAGGGGATGGACGGCTTTGTCAGCGACGCCTTCCTGTCCGCCGAGTCGGGGCGGACCTCGCTGGCCGACCACACCGGGTTCGCGCCGCACCTGGAGGCCGGCGGGACCGGCGGGATCCAGATCAGCAACGTGGGGAGCGCGGGCGACACCATTTCCTTCTACGTGTACATCCCGCCCTGCGCCCCGCCGGGCGTCCAGGACGAACCCGCGGCGAAGACGGTGGCCGCGGGCGCCACGGCCGACCTGAGCGCCACGGCCGCCGGCACGGGGCCCTTCACCTACGCCTGGTACCAGGGCCGGCGCGGGGAGCGGGGCCGGCCCACGGGCGCCGCCACGGCCTCGTGGACCACGCCCCCCGTCGTCACCGACACCCCGTTCTGGCTGGAAATTGCCGGCGGCTGCGGGACGACCCAGACCTGGGAGGCCCTGGTGTCGGTGGCCCTGCCCGCCATGCCGGGCAACGGGACCTACCGGGCCGCCGGCGCCGCCGTGGGCGGCGGCTTCTACGTCTTCGGCGGGTCCGACGCCGCGGGGATGGTCAGCCGGGTGGACCGGTACGACACGGCGGCCGGGACCTGGGCCACGGTGTCGAGCATGCCGACCCAGGTGCGGAACGTCCAGGCCGCCGTGGTCGGTTCCACGGTGTACATTCCCGGCGGTTACAACGGGAACACCCTGGCGATTCTCCAGGCCTTCGACACCTCCTCCAACACCTGGGCGCCCGGCCTCGCCGCGCCGCCCGACGGGCTGTCGACCACCAACACCGCCTGCGGCGGCAAGGTGTACTGCTTCAGCGGCCAGAGGTCCAGCAGCGGAGCGACCTTCGACACGTCCTACTGCTACGACCCCGGAACCAACTCCTGGAGCAGCGCCCTGGCCTCTCTGCCCGCGGGCGAGGGCTTCACCTACGGCAGCGCGTTGGCGGTCAACAACTTCTGCTACATGACCGGCGGTACCCGGGGTGACGGGAGTTACCAGCGCAAGCTGTGGCGCTACGACACGGTCCGTAACGTCTGGGAGGCCGGCCCGTCCCTGAACCTGGGGCGCATGAGCCCGGTGATGGTCTGGCTCGGCCAGTACCTGTACGTGTTCGAGGGGGGCGGCGCCGGGGGGAACGTCTGGTGCCCGCTGAACACCATCGAGCGCTACGACCTGGCCGCCTGGCCGGGGGGGAAGTGGGACCTGCTCCTGGGCGAGGTCATGCCGACCGGCGTGGCGGCGCCCGTCGGGGCGGCCCTGGCCGACGGCACCGTCCTGCTGGCCGGTGGCGTGACGTCGGTGGACAGCAGCACCGGCGGCCGGGTCGCCTCCAAGGTCCTGCAGCGCTACCTTCCGCCGGGCTTGCCGGGCTCCTCCTGGATCACGGTGACCCCGGCCAACCTGGGCGGGTTCATGGCCGGCAACGGCGGCCTGGGCTGCGGCGACCCCGGTGCCGACGTCAACGGCGACGGCCGGGTGAACGCCCTGGACCTGGTGAGCAAGGCCCGGGAGTGATCCGGGCCGATCGGCGCCCGCAGACAGCCCGCTCCGTGTCTGGAGCGGGCTTTTTTGTCGGGTGCAGCGGAGTCCGCGGCGATTTCGCCGTCGTCCTGCGCACAACCTGTTTCCCATCCATCCGCCATATCGTAAAGAAGATTGGCCGACATTTTTCAGTCGGTGCGAATTCTTCCTCTCCCGGGAGTGCGGCGCGGAGGTTTCCGGAGCGCCGCTTTCGCCAGGCGCGCAGGCCCCCGGAGCGCCGAACACGGAGACGCGGGCCCGGGCGTCAGATGCGGCGCTCCGGCGGTCTTCGCGCCGCACTCCAGAGACGGCGCGGCCTATCCTCCCCATCCATGTTTCCGGGTGACGAGCGGTGGATCCGGTTGCCCTCCCGGGCGCCGGCAACCCCTTTTCCCGTAGGGAATTCATGTCCATAGCACGTCCGAACGGCCGCCCCGCCCGTTTCCCGTAGGAAATCAACTGCCCAGGAGCCAGGTGGCCATGGATTGCCTCCGGGCGAGGAATCGTTGGAACATTCTGTTGTTATGGAACTTGATGCCCTATGGGCAAGGATGTGGCGGGGAAAACGTTCGGGCTATGGACATCTATGCCCTCTGGGCAAAGTGCGGTCTCCCGTTCATGGCCGTCGTGATCATGTTGCCGATCGACCTCGACCGCTCGAATCACCCCGCGGTACGGGGCTCTGGGGCTTGATTCCGCCCCGTACCCAGGGCACGGGCGAAGCGCCTTTCGCCCTGGGCTATGGGTCAATCGCCCGCTGCGCGGGCTCCCGGTCGGACCGTTAACATTTTTCCGGGCTGAGCCCGGCGCATCGGCCCGGCGGGCCGTGGGAAATCACCTGCGCGACCGCGCATCGGCCTTCGTGTTGTCGATTGACCACGAACGCACGAAGCGGCGCTGCCGGCGCCGGATCCGTGCGCCCGA
>CAYTBK010000072.1:0-21477 GCA_964436005.1 uncultured Acidobacteriota bacterium | reverse complement strand
CTCTCAGCCCATTACTCCATTTTTCGCCCCTCTTTTTCTGGGAACTTCGGATTAATGGTTTTTCTGCATTGAACTCCCTCGGTAACAATCCCTGGCGACACAGTTCAGAAAAATTGGCATACCTCCCGTATTTGATAAAATAACGTTTCTGTGTTTGCCCAATTGTTTGCAGGTTAAGCATCGGAGACCGTACCACGTTCTGGGCGTTCAAATCTTCATATATCCAAATCAAGGTTGCTTCAAAAGACGCTATCTTGTCGTGAAGTATAAGTCTGATTTCACTGTTGGTGCGGAGCCTCCCCAATGCCGCGCGTTGGGCTTTTCTCAAACCGTCGAATTCCCGTTGGCGGTATTGGAAGGCTTTCTTCCTGTCAGACAAAGAGCAATGGGCGAGGCTGTCTGCAACATGTTTCATCTCTCGGGCTTGCTCGATCAACAACTCAATTTGTCCTTTCGCGAGATTTGCGGTGAATACGTTATCGACAGAGGAAAGAATGGAAATGTATTTCTTTTTGATAGAAATTATTCCATCGACAAATTCTTCGAGCGAGCGGAATGAGCAGTTCCCGCATAAGATCCCGAGAAAAATGATTGCCAGCAACCTCTTTTTCATGAATTCCTCTTGATAAATCGGTATGGACATTTCGCGCATTGCGAAAGACCCAAAATTTCAAGAAGATGCGGCTGATGGAGACGACTGTCAAGGAGCCGATCGCGACTTTCCGTCCATTGTGCGCCCGGGCGTAAAACCGCTTCCCCCGCCGGTTCAGGCCGGGTCCTTCTGCGGGTCCCCCGGGCCTGGTTTTCCGCCGCCCGGCCGAGGCCGGCAGCGTCCGCTCAGCCCGCGGGCGGCGGGGAAGGCAACGGCGCCCCGACCTCCGGGGGGTTTGCCTCCGGGGCGGGGGCCGGCGGCTCCTCCAGCTCGATCTCGAACTCCCGCAGGTTCCCGTAGCGGTCGCCCACCAGGACGTGCAGGCGCTCCTGTTCCAGGAAGGCCGTGGGGGCCGAGTGCTCCCGGAAACGCGGGAAGGCCGCTTCCCACTCGGTGAAGGGGCCGACCCGGCCGTTCTCCCGCCGGGCGGTGAACACCCGGATCCAGCCGTTCTGCTGGCCCAGGAAGAGCCAGACGAAGCCCCGGAACTCCACGAAGGCGGGCGACGCGAAGCCGCCTTTCGCGCGGATGCCCTCCAGCGGCGTCTGCTCCCGGTCGGGAACGGCGGGGGCTGACCGGGCGGCGCCTTCGCGGCGCCGGAACACGGTGAGGTTCCCTTCCTGATCGCCCACGACCAGGTCCGGGTCGCCGTCGCCGTCCAGGTCGAGGGCCGCCGGCGCCGCGTGACCGCCGACCCGGGCGCCGGCCGGGTAGCCGCCGGTCCTCATCCAGGCGGGGTGGCCGGGCTGGCCCGTGTCCTGGTAGGCCGACACGAGGCCGGACCCTTCCCCGACCAGCAGGACCCGCCGCCCGTTCCACTCCCCGGCCGCGGGCCGGGCGAAACCGGTCGCCCGGGGGAGGCCGGCCGACGATTCCGCTTCCACCCAGCCGCCGGTGGGCCCTTCCTTGCGGAGCAGGCCCAGGCGGCCGTCCTGGTCGCCCAGGGCGAGCGCCCCCTCGCTTTCCCGGGGGAGGGACGCCGGGGCGCAGAAGGGCCGGAAGCGGATCCCCGGCCGGACCAACCGCTTTTCGGCGACCCACCGGCGGTACTGCGCGTCGTCGGCCCGCCAGACGGCCAGGTTACCGTCTGAATCGCCCACCAGCAGTTCGGCGCGGCCGTCGCCGTCCAGGTCCCCGAAGCCGGGGGAGGGGAAGCTGCCCGCCGGGAGCCCCGGCAGCATGGGCTCCAGCCGCACCCGCCCCCCCAACCGGCGGACGGCGAACAGGCGGACCCGGCCGGTCGACACGCCGACGGCCACCAGCCCCGGGCCTTCCGGGGACGCGCCCCCCGGGGCCAGGTACTTGCCCTTGGAGACGGCCAGGCCGGGCGGCACGCTGGTCAGGGCGTATTCAAAATCGTGCTTGCGCCGGAAGACCCGCAGCGCGCCCTCCGAGTTGCCCACCAGGATTTCCGGGCGGCCGTCCAGGTCGAGGTCCGCGAGCGCCGGGGCCGCGTCGTCGCCGACGTCCACGGGGAGTTGCCCGGCCGGTTCCCACAGCGGCTTACCTTCCCCCGGCAGGTTGCGGAAGATCAGGACGCGCCCCGACAGCGACGAGAAGCCGCCCGTGCCCACCAGGAGGTCGAGCCGGCCGTCGCCGTCCAGGTCGCCCAGCGCGGGCGCGGAGAAGGCGCTGACCCTGACCCCCTCCATCCAGCCCGGCAACTCCTCCCACCGGCCCTCGGGCGACATCCGGAACAGGGTCAGCGTCCCGTCTTTCCCCCCCGCCAGCAACTCCGGGCGGCCGTCGCCGTCGAGGTCGCCCAGGGTGATCTTGAGGAAGGGGATGGCGGGCAGCCCGGCCCGGTGCGTCCGCGCGCCGGTGATCTCCCGCGGCCGCAGGATGGGAACGCGGGGTTCCCGGGCCGGGGCGGGCGGCGGGGCCGGCGCCTGGGCGGAAGACGGCGCGGTGGGGAAGGCGAGGAGGAAGGCCAGCAGCAGGCCGGCCCGGGCGGCGGTCCGCCACGAACCGGGGCGCCGGGGGCGGCCCGGCCGGCAGGTAGAAGCATTAGTTTTCATGGGAAAATCGTGCGGCATAGGGCCGAAGAGTGGCGGGGGCCTTCCGGGGAAGGCCCCCGCGCGCGGTTACTGGACGGTGATTTCGAAATGAACGCGGCGGTTGAACTTGGCTTCCTCGCAGTCCTTGTTCTTGAGCGTGGGGACTTCGGGTCTGGCCAGGCGCGTTTCGCCGTAGGCGATGGTGCTCAGGCGGGATTCGGCGATCCCCCCTTCCTGGACGAGGAATTCCTTGACGGCCTGGGCGCGGCGCTCGGAGAGCCGCTGATTGTAAGCCTCGGAGCCGTGGGCGCAGGTGTGGCCTTCGATCCGGACTTCAACCTGCGGGTTTTCCTTCATGACGTTGATGTTGCTGCGGAGGATGCCCTTCGCCTCGTCGGTCAGCGTCGACTTGTCGAAGTCGAAGTGGACGTCTTCCAGCACGATGACCTTCTTGGGGGCCGGCGGCGGAGGAGGCGGCTCCGGCTTGGGCTCCGGCTTGGGTTCCGGGGCCGGCGGCGGAGGAGGCGGCGGAGGCGGCGGCGTGGGCTTGGGCTCCGGCTTGGGCTCCGGCTTGGGTTCCGGGGCCGGCGGCGGCGGAGGCGGTTCCTTGTGCTTCCCGCCGAGGGTGATGTGCAGCCCGGCGGAGATGAAGAGGTTGTGGCGGGTGGTGTCGAAGGAGATCATGTCGCCCGTGTCGATGCGGATCCCATAGGTGTCGGTCAGGTTGAACTTGAAGCCGCCACCGATGGTCATGGCCCAGCAGTCGATCTTCTCGGAATGGTTGGGGTCGAAGACCGTCTTGCCGAACCCGAAGGACAGGAAGGGCCGGATGTTCTCGTCGTTGTTGAAGTGGTACAGGACGGCGGCCTGGTAGAAGTAGTCCGTGCTCTTCGTGCTCGGGTAGCCGATGAAGGGCGGGAAATCATACCGCAGGTTCTTGTCCTTGACGTTGCTGCGGGACCAGCCGACGACGCCCTCCAGGCCGAAGCCGTTGGACCAGGTGTAGCCGGCCCTGGATGTGAGCAGCAGTCCAGCGTTGAGGTTGAAGTCGTCGTCGAAGCGGATCACCCCGATGCTGACGGGCGTGAATTCCACCCGACCCCCTTCTTCTGCCGCCGCCCACAGCGACATGGGCAACAGCAGCAGCGCCACCAGGGGAAGAGCTCTTTTCCAATTCATAAGCACCTCCTTGGATGAATGTTTGGGTACATGGTAGCAGATGAATCATGGATTGTCCAGATTTCAACCGAAACTTTAGCGTGCCGGCCTCGCGCGGGTTCGGTTCCGCCCCGCCTGCCGCTCCGGGGTCGTCGGCCGGGGAAACGTGTGGAGCCACCGGCCCCCGGACTGTGGACAGGGGGCCACGCGGGGAAAGCGGAAAAAACTGCAACTGTCTTTGCGCCTGACGGATCGATATATTGAACGGCTTGGCAGGGAAGTTGCAACACAGGAGCGCCGCGTTTCGGAAAGTGTCCGGAACGGGCCACACTTCAGGCCAGAAAAAAGGTGGTTCCATGTCGTCACATACCGCGTCGGCCCAAACGACCCTGCAGGAGGCCGTCTGTTTCTCGGGCGTCGGCCTCCATTCCGGATGCAATGTTGCGCTGACCATACAACCCGCGCCCCCCGACACGGGTATCGTCTTCCGCCGCACCGATCTGGGCGGCTTTCCCATCGAGGCCCACTTTTCCAACGTGGCCAACGTCAGCTACGCCACCTCGCTGATGAAGAAGGGGGTCCTGATCTCCACGGTGGAGCACGTGCTGGCGGCGGTCCGGGGGTCGGGCGTCGACAACGCCTTCATCGACCTCGACGACATGGAGGTCCCCATCCTGGACGGTTCGGCCCTGCCCTACGTGGAGGCCATCGCCCGGGTCGGGCTGCGGCCGCAGGAGCGGGAGCGCAAGTGCCTGCGCATCCGGCGGGAGGTCCGCCACGAGCTGGGGGACAAGAGCCTGGTGGCCACCCCCAGCCCCGGGCTGGAGATCACCTACGTCATCGATTTCCCGCACCCGCTCATCGGGCGCCTGGAGCGGACGTTCTCCGTCACGCCCGACGTGTTCAAGAGCGAGCTGGCCCCCTGCCGGACCTTCGGCTTCGTCCGGGAATTCGAGCAGCTCAAGGAGAACGGTCTCATCCGGGGCGGGTCGCTGGAAAACGCCATCGTCCTCACCGAGACGGGCATCGTGAACCCCGAGGTGCTGCGCTTCCCCGACGAGTTCGTCCGCCACAAGGCCATGGACTTCATGGGCGACCTGTCCCTGGCCGGCATGGAGGTGCGGGGCCGCTTCCACGCCGTCAAGGCGGGTCACGGCGTCCACGCCGCCCTGGTCCGGAAGATCCTCTCCCACCCCGACAACTACAGCGTCGACGTGGCCTGAAACCCTCCGGCCGGGGAAACCGTCGCCCCGAAGCCGCGTACATGAGTGCGTCCCGCGACGCATCGACCGACAGGAGTGAAAAATGACTGGAAAAAGGTGCCTGCTGTTCGTTCTGCTGGCGGCCGCCTTGGCCGCTGGGCCGCTCGGCGCCGCCGAAACCGCCCCGCCGACACCGTACATCTTGTTTGTTCAAAAAGATTTGAGGCCGACCCTGGACAATTTCGACTTCGAGCAGGGCATCGAGTTCCTGCGGCAGAGCCTGCCGCAGGACCGCAAAATCCTCGTCATCTCGTTCATGAACAACGAATTCAGCCTCGACTTCGAGGGGACGGTGGCCAACCTCCACTGGCCCCCGGGCGGGTTCAACTTCACCGCCAGCTCGCCGGCCACGCTGCCCTACCGGGTCCTGTTCGACTACCTGCTGGACAAGTCCGTCCGCAACACCACCGTCTACGTCATCAGCAACGGGATGTCCCAGGACCTCATGCAGTTCAGCAACGCCGACTCCTCCCAGCTGGTCGCGCACGCGGCGGCGCGTTCGCGGGCCATGGCGGGCGGGGACGAGGGCGTCGACGCCGGCGATACCTACACCTTCACGCCCGACCGCTACCCCACCATCCCCGAGCTCGTGGAGTACTGCAAGCAGAACCGCGTCCGTTTGGTCGGCTTCTTCGTGGACAGCGACCGGGGGTCCATCCTGATGGAGAACCAGAACACCAAGCCCACGCTCTACCGCGAGGCGTTCATGTACGTCATGCGGGCGTCCAAGGGCGACGGCTACTGGAACTTCACCTCCTTCAAGAGCATCTTCAAGAACGCCCTGAAGAAGTACTTCCTGAAGCAGCCCTGAGGGCCCGCCCGTCCGGCACCCGGGGCCCGCGCCCGCAACCGAATCCTCGTGAATCGTGTTGCCGGTTGACCACAAACGCACGAAGCGGCGCCGCCGGCGCCGGATCCCTGAGCCCGGGCCGCAGGTTTGGGGCGGAGGAGCCCGGAACCGCCCGGGCGGCCTGCCGGGCCGCGACCGGCCCAAACCGTGCGGGGAGAAATGTTTGGAACACGAGGCGCACGAAGCCCACGAAGGAGAAAGGAATCGGGCGCCTGGCGTTATGGCCTTTTCTCGGAATAAACATAAGATAAATAACCACTAATATCACGAAACTGGATTTCGGCAGGGCGGCACTTTTTTCCTCGGCCCGGAAGGGCCGACCGAGAATAGCCGGTGGGAGCCGCGCCGGAGGCGGGGCTCCCACCGGGAAGCTGCGTTTTGAATGCGTTCCGCCCCGTCGGGGCGGCGGAGGCCGGGCCGCGCCGTTCCGGCCGGTGTCCGGGGCGCGCGCCTCCGTGTTTGGCGCTCCGGCAGCTTGCGCGCCGCACTCCCGGGAGGCGAGGGAAGGACCGGATGGCGGGGCGCGCGGCCCATCCGCCCCATCCTGCCCATACGTGTTTCTGGCCGGCAGGCGATGGATCCGGATACCCCCCAAGCACCGGCAACCCCTTTTCCCGTAGGGAATTCATGCCCATAGCCAGTTCGAACGGCAGACCCGCCCGTTTCCCGTAGGGAATCAACCGCACAACCGGCACGATCCAGATGGTCATGGATGCTCTACGGGCAACCGGAAGCAGGAAGACGGTCCCGGCTATGGTCATGGATGCCCTCTGGGCAAAAGGCCCGGCTTCCCTGCCGGGGCCGTCGGGATCAGGGCGAGGGCGCCCCGCCCGAGCCCTGGGAAAAATCGGGAACTCCCGCGGGAGCCCGCGCAGCGGGCGAATCATTGCAAAATGTCGGACAATCTTCTTTACGCTCTTGGCGGATGGATGGGAAACAGGTTGCGCGTTGTTTGCCCGGGATTGGTTTTCGGGAGATGCTCTCTTTTGCCTTCCATTCCATGGCCGATGATCCGGAGAATGGATGATCAGAGCGTGCCCGACCGGTTCCTTATTGCGTTCGAATCGCCCCGCGCCGCGGGTTCCCGGCCGGCGTCCGGGGCGCGCGGCCCATCCCCGCATTTTGTCCGGAGCGGCCTGGCAGGCCGCGATCGGCCCGACTTGCGCAGGGAATGGTGTTATGAATGCACCTTAGACTTTTTTGAAATATCCAATTGGGCCGAATATTTCGTGATACCCCATAATCCGTTAATCCATGATATGCGGAACTGGGCAAAATCTATTCGGAATCACTTTCCAGTGGCACGCACTGCACGCACTCCGGCACCAAAGCAAAGGACCCGGTGGATGTCTTGATCAAAGCCCCTATCGAAGTTAAAGATGCGTGCGTTGTCAGACATATCATCCGTCCAGCTGGACCAATAGAAATAGGCCCCTCCCGGAGCAAAGACGGGTGGATAATGGACCACACCATCCTGATTGAAGGATGGAACTGAGTATTCCTCGCTATAAAGTGTTTTCAACTCGGCCACAGTGGGCATACGCCAGTCATCGTGACCGCCGGTTGACAGGCCGTCCACATAGGCTTTAGATTTATCCCAACCAAGACATCCGCGTGTCTTGACGTACGAACATTCCTTCACCCACATCAGCTTCGACATCGTATCCGTTACGGTCCCGTCACCGTTATCGATGAAGCGCTCCCCCCGAGGGGTGCTCTTGCCGGCAGCCGGCTTTGGAGAGGCCTTTTTCTGTGCCGGAAGGGTACTGTCACTTGCAAAAACCCATAAAGCCGTGATGATCAAGATCGCAATATTCCGACGCATCATTCCTCCTATTTCTGGTTTTTCAACAAGCAGGCACGAGAAAGGCGCCCACAGCCTCCCCGTTACAATGCCAACCATATCATAACGTCAACGTCTGGCATTGCGGACTGCCCCCATCCCTACTTCTTGGTCGTGAGCGCAATAATACCCAAGGTCACGGCCGGTGCAGAAGACAAAAATCGGGCAAAGTTGGAATCGTTATTCCTTTCGCTCGACCACACACTGACGGCGCCACCCGGTGCATAGCCCGTTCAAACGTCGGACCCGCCCGTCTCCCGTAGGGACCCAACCGCCACCCGGTGCGATCCGGATAGCCATGGATGCCCACCGGGCAACCAGAAGCGGGAAAAACGTTCCTGGCTATGGACATCCATGCCCTCCAGGCAACGGTCTTTCCTTCGTTCCCACCGTGAACTGTGTTGCCGATTGACCACAAACGCACGAAGCGGCGCCACCGGCGCCGGATCCCTGAGCCCGGGCCGCAGGTTTGGGGCGGAGGAACCCGGAACCGCCCGGGCGGCCTGCCGGGCCGCGACCGGCCCAAACCGTGCGGGGAGACATGTTTGGAACACGAGGCGCACGAAGTCCACGAAGGAGAACGGGGCCCGGCAGTTTGCGCTATGACTGTCAGATGGGAAACAAGTTGCGCGTAGAGTCGCTATGTTTGCTTGATACTCTTGTCGATCCCCGTCCGTTCAGAGGGGAAAACCGAGCTGGATTTTCACGGCCTTCTCCACGGCCTGCATGTCGTCCGCCGACAGGAGGCCGAGCCGGTTCTTCAGCCGCCGTTTGTCGACGGTGGCGATCTGGTCGGCCATGGCCTTGCCCGGTTCGTCGTTGACGGTCACCAGCGCTTCGCTCGGATAGCATTTTCCCGTGTTGCTGGTCAGGGGAACGACCTGCACCCGGTTCAGGTACTGGTTGGCCGAATTGTTGCTGACGATCACCGCCGGGCGGACCTTCTGCGTTTCCCCGCCGATCGACGGATCGAAATCCACCCACCAGACTTCACCTCGTTTCATGGGAGTCCCCCACCAGGGCGTTGCACCATTCCAGCGCCTCCTCTTCTCGCCGGGCGTCCGCCGCCATTTCCCGGTACGCGTCGTCCAGCGCTTCCCCGACCACGAACGGCCGCGCCAGATCTTCCAAAAAGCGGCTGATGTTCCCCCGGCCCACCGCCCGCAGCAGCCCGGCGTAAATTTCCTCGTCGATGGAGATCATCATTTTTTTGCGCATGGTTTTACCCTCACTGATGACGTATTATATATTATATACGCCAAGAGGGCCAGTCGGTTTTTCAGCGGGCGAGAGCCGTGAACAAGCGCCGGATACTGCTCGATACGGCCGCCGCGCCCGAGCCCTGGGAAAAATCGGGAACTCCCGCGGGAGCCCGCGCAGCGGGCGAATCATTGCAAAATGTCGGCCCATCTTCTTCACGATCATGGCGGATGGATGGGAAACAGGTTGCGCGTTGTTTGCCCGGGATTGGTTTTCGGCGGAGGCACCCTTTTGCCTTCCCTTCCATGGCCGAGGATCCGGAGTAGGAATGATCAGAGCGTGCCCGACCGGTTCCTCCTTGCGTTCGAATCGCCCCGCGCCGCGGGGCTCCGGGGCCGGATTCCGCCCCTCTCCCAGGGCTCGGGCGAAGCGCCCTTCGCCCTGGGCTACCGGTCAATCGCCCGCGGCGCGGGCTCCCGGCCGGACCGATAACATTTTTCCCGGGCTGAGCCCGGTGCATCGGTTCGGCCGGGCCGACCGAAAATAGACCGGTGGGAGCCGCGCCGGGGGGGGGGGACTCCTGCCAATGCGGCGCCGGATCGCGGTGCGCCGCATCTCGCCGGCCACGCCGACGTCCGCACCGCCATGCACTACGACCGCCGCGACGAGCACGCCAAGCGCCGCGCCGCCGAAAGCCCCGACGTGCCGTTTAGGGGGTGATTTTGCGGCAGTCCGGTTGCTTTATCAATTAAATCTTCAACTTACCAAGATGTGGTGGAATTTTTCACGAAACATTTCCGTCACCCATATTTGAGAATATCAACAGTCAGATCAAACGCTTCAATCGTTAATTCTTTTTGAATAATGTGTTGCCTCAATTAGTGCCATTTTCAATTCAGGTTGATCTATCCATGATTTAAAGTAGTCGTGGATGTCTTTGTAATTCAAAATATGCTCCAAGATGGCCGTAATAACACAATTTCTGATTGACTCATCTCCGCATAAATAAATCTTTTCTAGAAACTTTTTTATTAGATCTAAATTTTGGGATGGATAAAGATGATTCCTCCACATTTTTTTGAATATTGATGCAATATCCCATCCAGCTGTGTACCTGCTATCTGCCCATTCCCCCTCAGGATTCTCCTTTATACATCTTTCCCAATAATTTAGAAAAAAGGACATGACCTCTTTGTTATCCATGGGTGGTTTGATTCTTTCATATCGCTGAGGCTCCATCAGTAAATGATACGTGAACCCCAAAACCTCTAAATCCTCACTACCCATCCATTGATACACTTCGTCCCGGCAGATAACAGAATCTGAATTTTGTAAATAGTTTAACATACGTTTTATCATTTGCAGGCTTCCGAATCCTCCTTAATCCCAATGATCAATAGTCACCATTCGCCGTAGCGGTCGATGAGCTGCCGGCGGCATCCGGGGCCGAGGCGGCCGCTGCCGGTGTCGGTGTTGCGGATGCTCCCCTGGGCGTCCAGCATCAGGCAACCCGGTTCGGTGCAGTGGTCCAGGCCCAGCATGTGCCCGGTCTCGTGGCGGGCGGTGCTGACGACGCGGAAGCGCAGCTTCGCCGGGCCCGCGTTCCGGGACAGGCGGAAGGTGGAGACGACCGCCGCCCGGCCGTCCAGCAGGCCCAGCCCGAAGACGCCCCAGTCGGGGAACTTCCCTTTCGTGCAGGAGATGTCCTTCGTGGTGAGGCCGAGGACGTATTTCCCCCGGACGGCTTCCGGCCGGGCGGCCAGCAGGTCCAGCAGGGCGTCCGCCCGGTAGCGGGAAGGGCGGAAGGTGGAACGGGCGCTTTCGGGCAGGTCCAGGGACGGCCCCGTTTCCACGTCCACCGGCAGGGCCGCGGGCAGTTCCTCTCGGATGGCTTCGAGCAGGTCGGCCGGGAAGTCCCCCAGCGGCAGGAGCACGACGGTGACCCGGCGCCCCGACGGCGGGGGCGCTCCCGCTGGCTGGCCAGACCGGCTCCCCGGCGGCGGGGGCGGTGCCGCAGCCGGGCCTGAGGAATCCGTTTTACGCTTCCCGGGTGGGGTCTGTCCGCAGGCGTTGACCGACAGCGCGAGCAGCAGCCCCAACCCGGCCCACAGGAAAAAGAGACGGCCCAGCCGGCCGCAGAGAGGGCAACGATCGACCGTCATTCCACGATTTTCACCGGGCCGAACTTCTTCAGCCCCTTCTCCAGATCCCCGGACTGGCCGACGACGACGAAGACCAGGCGGGCGGGGTCGAAGCACTTCCCGGCCATCTGCGCCAGCTGTTCCGGCGTGATGGCCTGCACCCGGGCCGGGTAGTCGGCCACGAAGGAGGGCGGGCGGCCCAGCAGGTCCATGGTCAGGTACGTCTTCAGCACTTCCTGCTGCGAGGTGAACTGCCGGACGAGGCCGGTGCGCAAGGCGCTCTTCCCGGCCAGGAACTCGCCCTCGGTGAAACGTTCCTCCCGGAAGAGGCCCAGGATCCACAGCAGGGCGTCCACGGCCCGCTCGGTGGAGGAGGTCTTCGTCCGGCAGCGGGCGATGTAGGCGGGGTACGAGAGGACGTTCAGGTCGAGGAGGGAGTCCACCCGGTAGGCCAGCCCCTCCTTGTCCCGGACCTGCTGGGTGAAGCGGGAGGCGAAGTCGCCGCCGCCCGTCACGTGGTTCAGGAGGTTCAGCAGGGGGACATCGTCCCTGACCCCTGCGGGCAGCAGCGAACCGAAGTAGATGGAGCTCTGGTTGATGTTGCGGGTGACGAGGTAGACGCCGGGCACGCACTTCGGCGGCGGGGGGGCGGGCACGGCGACGGGCCGGCCGGCGGGCGGGCGGCCGTAGTGCCGCTCCCAGAGGTCCAGGAACGCCTTTTCCCGGCAGTCGCCGGAAACGGCCACCCGCAGGTTGGCCGGGCCGTACAGGTCGGCGTGGAACTTCTGCACGTCCGCCAGGGCGACCTTCTCCAGCCCGTCGTAGTCGTAGAGCGAGCCGTACGGGTGGCCGGGGTAGAGGAGGCGGAAGAACGTCTTGCGGGCGACGTGGAAGGGGTCGTCGGAGCGGGCGCCTTCCTCCGCCAGCATCCGCTTGACGGTGTAGGCCAGCCTCTCCTCCGAGAAGGCCGGGCCGGCCAGGAGGCCGCCCAGGATCTTCACCAGCGCCTCCAGGTGGCGGCTGGGGATGGAGGCTTCGATGTCGACCCAGTCCAGGCCGCAGGTGATGTCCAGATGGCCGGCGCAGGAGTCCAGCGTCGCTTCCAGCGCCTCCGGGGGCATGGCCGGGCTGCCGCACTCCCGCAGCAGGCGCGCGGTGACCTTGGCCACGTGGCGCGCCCGCCCGGTTTCGAAGAGGGCCCCGGCGCCCACCCGGCAGAAGACCGAGACCATGGGCACCAGGTGGTCTTCCTGGAAGTAGAAGGTGGTGCCGGCTTCCGTCTTCACCCGGCGGTAGTCGCGGCCCTCCTGCGGGGGAGTCCACTCCAGGGGGGCGGAGGCCAGGCGGAGGAGGTTCTTCGACCCCCGGCTGACGTTGTCCGGCTGTTGGGCCGCGGCCAGGCCCGTCAGCAGGGCCAGCGCGGCCAGGCAGGCGGCGGTGCGCGGCATCATCGTCCCTCCTGTTTCGCGGGCGGGGGCGCCATGAGGACCACCGTCCGGTTCTCCGGCCGGAAGTACTTCCGGGCCACCCGCTGGATGTCTTCCTCGGTGACGGCCTCCAGTCGCTTCAGGCGTTCGTTGAACGCCTTCGGGTCGCCCCAGAAGTCCAGCCCCTCCGCCAGCAGCACGGCCAGCGAGTCCCGGGCGACGAGTTCGCGGAGCGTGGCGCCGGTCACGCTCGACCGGGCCGTCTCCAGCACCCGCGGGGAGACGGGGGCGGCCTGGAGGCGGTCGAGGGCGGCCAGCACAAGCTTCTCCAACTCGGGGAGGGAAACGCCTTCCCCGGCCAGGGCGGTGACGGTGAACAGGCCCGGGTAGCGTCTCATCTCGCGCAGGCCGGTGGAGAACTCCACGCTCTTCCCGGTCAGGGTCAGGTCCTTGTAGAGCATGCTGCTGCGCCCCCCCGCCAGGATGGCGTCGATGAACTCCAGCACCAGGAAGTCAGGGTGGGTCGCGGCGGGGCGGTGGAAGCCGACCATCAGCCGGGGGGTGCCCTCCGTCTGGAGGGTCATGCGCTTCTCGCCGAGCTGGGGCGGTTCCTCGGTCAGGCAGACGGGGTGGGCGATGGCCTGGGCCGGGATCTTCCCGAAATACCGGCGGATCAGCGCCTCGGCCTGCTCCACCTGGAAGTCGCCCACCAGCACGAGGATGGCGTTGTTGGGGGCGTAGTAGAGGCGGTGGTACTCCGCCACGTCGGCGCGGGTGCAGTTCTCCAGGTCCGAGCGCCACCCGATGACGTCCCAGCGGTAGGGGTGGGCGGAGAAGGTTAGGGGGAGGAATCGCTCGAGCAGGATGCCCTCGGGCTGGGTCTCGGTGGTCTGCCGGCGCTCCTCGAGCACCACGTCCCGCTCCGAGTAGAACTCCCGGAACACCGGCTCCTTCATGCGGGAGGACTCGAAGTACGCCCAGGCCTCCAGGCAGTTGGACGGGAAGTACTCCATGTAGTGGGTGCGGTCGAAGCTGGTGTCGGCGCTCAGGCGAGAGAAGCCCGCCTGGGTGGTGGCCACGTCGACGTCGTTCTGCACCGTGACGATCTTCAGGGTCGTGTTGAGGCCCTTGATGCGCAGCTGCAGCTCCCGGATGCTCTCCCGGGCGTCCGGCGGGGCCTGGTTCATGAGCGTCTTCTGGCGGAGGTCCAGGATTTCGGCGAACATCTGGTCCTGCTCCTGCATGGGGCCCTGTTCCAACTCGTAGTTGGATGTCTGGAAATCTTTGGTACCCTTGAACATCATGTGCTCGAGCAGGTGGGAGATGCCCGTGATGCCGGGACCCTCGTTGGCGGAACCGACCCGGTAGCGGACCAGTGAATGGATGAGGGGCGTGTCGTGCCGGGGCGCCAGGATCACCTGCAGCCCGTTCTCCAGCCGGTAGGATTTCACGGGGAGGTCCACCTTGTCGGCGGCGGGCAGGGTGGCCGCCAGGAAAAGGGCGGTTGCCGCGATGCACCATGGTTTCATGCGCTCTCTCCAGGGGCGGATTCGTTTTCGTCCGGCGGGCGCCGGCGGTTCCCTCCAGCGTCGGAAAGGTCGGCCAGGGTCGTCTGTTGAAGCTTACCACCGGTGGGCCGGATGAGTAAAGCGATTCTCCCGCCGGCCGCCGCGACGCTTGCCCGGGTCGGGAAAATCTGGTAAGGTTCCCTTTCGGCAGGGGAGTGCGGCCATGCGTCGAGCGGTCTTCCTGGACAGGGACGGAACCATCTGCGCCGACAGGAACTACCTCGCGGATCCCGGCGGGGTCGTTCTCCTGCCCGGGGCGGCCGAGGGGCTGGCGGCGCTCCAGGCGCGGGGCTTCGCCCTGGTGGTGGTGACCAACCAGTCAGCGGTGGCCCGGGGGCTGGCCGCCATGGCGGACGTTCAGGCGGTCAACGCGCGTGTGGACGAGCTGCTCCGGCGCCAGGGCGTGCGCCTTGACGCCTTCTACGTCTGCCCCCACCTGCCGGAGGGGCCGGTGGCGGCCTACGCCGTCCGCTGCGACTGCCGGAAGCCCGCGCCCGGGCTCCTGCTGCAGGCCGCCGCCGAACTGGGGATCGACCTGGCGCGGTCCTTCCTCGTCGGTGACCAGGGGCGGGACGTGGAGGCGGGCCGCCGGGCCGGCTGCCGGACCGTCCTGCTGCGGCTGCCGGGGGCTGCCGCCGCCGCGGGCGACGAGTGGGCCGAGGGCGGCAGTCATGTGGCGTTTTCCTGGGAAAGCGCCGTGGAGTGGATCCTGACCCGAGGGGAGGACGAGTGAAACCGACTTATCAGGAATATGCGCGGTTGATTGAAAAGTTCAAGCGTGCCACGATTCTGCACGTGGGCGACCTGGTGCTGGACGAATTCCTCTTCGGCGAGATCTCCCGCATCTCGCGGGAAGCGCCGGTGCTGATCCTCAAGTACCACGAGACCATCAAGATCCCCGGGGGCGGCGCCAACGCCGTGAACAACCTCATCACCCTCGGCGCGCGGGTGCTGCCCGTGGGCGTGCTGGGCGAGGACGAGGCCGGCCACTGGCTGACGGGTTATTTCCGGGACGGCGGCGTCGACGTGTCGGGGATCTTCCGGAAGAAGGAGTACGTCACGCCCGTCAAGACCCGCATCCTCGCCGGCAGCTTCCACTCCTCCATGCAGCAGATGCTGCGGCTCGACCACGAGGGGCGGATCGACCCGCCCGCCTGCGCGGCGCGGGAGATCATCGCGCGGATCGAAAGCTTTCTGCCCTCGGCGGACGCCATCGTCGTGTCCGACTACGGGTACAACTTCGTCCAGGAGGAGGTGATCGCCTACCTGGCCGGGGTGCGCAAGAAGAAGAACATCCCCGTGATCGTGGACAGCCGCTTCCACATGCGGCGCTTCGCCCAGTTCTCCAGCATGACCCCCAACATCTCCGAGGTGGAGTCCTCCTACCACATGGACATCGGCGACAACCTGGCGCGCATGGACGCCGCCGCCACCCAGGCCATGGAGGAGCTCGGGCTCGACGCCCTGCTCATCACCCGCGGCCGCCTGGGCATGTCGCTGTACAAGAAGGACGCCAAGCCGGTCCACATCTCGGTCTTCGGGTCGGACGAAGTGGCCGACGTCACCGGCGCCGGCGACACGGTCATCTCCGTGTACACGCTGGCCCTGTCCTGCGGCGCCTCCTTCGAGACGGCGGCGCGCATGGCCAACTACGCCGGCGGCCTGGTGGTCATGAAGCGGGGCACGGCCACCGTTTCCTCCAAGGAACTCCTGAGCGCCATCAAGGCGGACCAGCTGGAAAAAATGCGATGAAACAGAAGAGCCGGGAAGAGTTGGCCCCCATCATCCGGCGGGCCCAGGCCGAGGGGAAGACGGTGGTCTTCGCCAACGGCTGCTTCGACCTCCTGCACGTCGGCCACATCCGCTACCTGGCGGCCGCCCGGGCCCTGGGCGACCTCCTGGTGGTGGCGGTGAACGCCGACGAGAGCGTCCGCCGGCTCAAGGGGCCGGACCGGCCGCTCATGCCGGAGGACGAGCGGGTGGAGATCCTGGAGGCCCTGGAGATGACGGACTACATCGTCCTGTTCGACGAGCCCGACGTCCGGGCCCTCCTGCGGGAGCTGCGCCCCGACATCCAGGTCAAGGGCACCGACTACACCGCGGAGAGCGTCCCCGAGCGCGACGTCGTGCTCTCCTACGGCGGGCGGGTGGCCATCGCCGGCGACCCCAAGGACCACGCCACCCGCGACCTGATCGCCCGCATCCGCGAAGCGCGCCGGGACCAGGCCGCCCGGTCCTGACCAGACCAGGTTCAACCACGGGGACACCAAGGCACCAACCGGATGTGGCCACGATTTTCGACCAAACATGATGCCGTCAGACAGGAATGACCAGACAGCGGCCGGCTTCCCCGGGGGCCAAGGACCGCCGAAATCCCTGGTGGTGCTGAAGCTGAGCGCCATCGGCGACACGGTCCACGCCGTGCCGGCGGTGGCGGCCCTCCGCGAGGCCTTTCCCGCCGCCACCCTGGCCTGGTGCGTGGAGAAGCGCTGCGCCGCCCTGGTGCGCTGCCTGCCCCTGGTCGACGTCGTCCTGGAGATGGACACCCGCTCCTGGCGCAAGGCGCGCCGCCTGCGCGGCGAGGGGGGGCTCCTGCCCTTCCTGAAGCGGCTGCGGGCCCTGCGGCCGGACGCCGCCGTCGACTTCCAGGGGCTGCTCAAGTCGGCGGCGACGGCCCGCCTGTCCGGCGCGCCGGTGCGGGTGGGCTGGAGCCGCCCCTTCCTGCGGGAAAAGGCCGCCGCCCTGTTCTACAACCGCAGGGTGGACGGAATCTCCGGCGAAGCCCACGTCATCGACCAGTGCTCGGCCCTGCTCCGGGCCTTCGGCCTGACCGACGTCCCCCGGCGCTTCCCCTACGTGTTCCCCCCCGAGGCCGAGGGTCGGGTGGACGAACTGCTGGCGCCCCTGTCCGGGGCCCCTTTCGTGGTGCTCAACCCCGGCGGGGGGTGGCCCACCAAGCGGTGGGAACCCCGCCGGTTCGGCGAACTGGCCGAGCGGGCGCGCCGCGGGCTCGGGCTGCGGGCGGTGGTGACCACGGGGCCGGGCGAGCGGGGCCTGGCCGACGCCATCCTGGCCGTCGACCCCGCGGCGCTGGTGCTGGAGACCGGCCTGGTGGAGCTGGCCGTCCTCAGCCGCCGGGCGGAGGCCTTCGTGGCCGGCGACACCGGGCCCCTGCACATCGCCTGCGCCGCCGGCGCCCGCGCCGTGGGGCTGTTCGGGCCCACCAGGGCCTGGCGGAACGGCCCCTTCAGCCCGGGCAGCGTCAGCGTGTCGCTGGACACGCCCTGTTCCGGCTGCCACCGCCGTTCCTGCCCGAAGGGCCATTGTATGGACATTCCCGTCGCGGACGTTTACAATGCCTTGTCCGGCATGGTCTTGACCGGAGAACGGTCCCGGTGAGCGGACTCAAGCGGCGGGCGGCGAGGAGGGTGCGGTGACGGGAAAGAGAGGGATCCGGCGGTGGCGGGTGCCACTGGGCACGCTGACGGCCGTCCTGTTCTTCGTCTTCGCCCGGCCCGACCTGCGCTGGCTGGCCGTCGGGGCCGCCCCCCTCCTGGGCGGGCTGGCCCTGCGCGTCTGGGCGGCCGGGCACATCCGCAAGAACCGGGAACTGGCCGTGGGCGGGCCGTTCCGCTTCACCCGCAACCCCCTGTACCTGGGAAGTTTCTTCATGGCCATCGGCCTCGGGCTGCAGAGCGGGCTGCCCTGGCTGCCGCTGTGCGCCGTGCCGCTGTTCCTCGCCGTCTACATCCCGGTGATGAGGCTGGAGGGGCAGGAACTGTTGGGGTTGTTCCCGGAGCAGTACCCCCCCTACCGGCAGGCCGTGCCGCTGTTTTTTCCGGCGCCGGGGCGCGGCCTGGGCGCCGCGGGGCGGTACTCCCTCTCCCAGGCCTGGCGGAACCGCGAGTACAACGCGGTGTTCGGCGTGCTGGCCGCCGAGGGGGTCCTCCTGGCCAAGGCCCTCAGCCCCTCGCTCAATGTCTTCCGTTGAAGGTCGCCCATGGAACCGATGATTTCGCTGAAGAACGTGTCGAAACGATACCCCCTCTACGCCCGGCCGACGGACCGTTTCAAGGAGATGTTCCTCCTCGGGGCCATCAAGCGCCACCGCGACTTCTGGGCCCTGCGGGACGTCGACCTGGACATCCAGCCCGGCGAGACCGTGGGCCTGGTGGGCAGCAACGGCGCCGGCAAGAGCACCCTGCTCAAGCTCATCACCGGCATTTCCCGGCCCACGCGCGGGGAGCTGACGGTGCGGGGCCGGATCTCCGCCCTCATGGAGCTCGGGGCCGGTTTCCACAACGAGTTCACCGGCCGGGAGAACATCTACATGAACTGCTCCATCCTCGGCATGTCCCGCCGGGAGGTGGAGGAGAAGCTGGACGACATCATCGCCTTCTCCGAGCTGGGCGACTTCATCGACCGGCCCATCCGGACCTACTCCTCGGGCATGTTCATGCGGCTCGGTTTTTCCGTGGCCATCTTCACCGACCCGGACATCCTCATCATCGACGAGATCCTGGCCGTGGGCGACGAGTACTTCCAGAGCAAGTGCTTCCGCAAGATCCGCGAGTTCCGCGAGCGGGGGAAGACCATCCTGTTCGTCTCCCACGCTTTGAACACCGTGCGTGGCCTGTGCCGGCGCGCCGTCTGGATGGACGGCGGCCGGGTGGTCTCGGACGGCCTCAGCGTGGAGGTCACCAACCTGTACCTCAACTTCCAGCGCCGGCGCATCGGCGAACGGGTGCTGCAGGAGAACGCCGGCGCCGGGCTGGGCGAACCGGCCCCCGCGGGCCCGGAGACGCCGGTTCCCGCCCCGGCGGACGGCGCCGGAGCGGCGGCTCCCCCGCCGGCGGAGGAAGCGACGGCCGCCGGGCTGGCGGAAGCCGCGGCGTCGCCCGACGAGGCCGGGCCGATGCCGGACGGGACGGCGGACCAGGGCTCCACGGCGCGCATGGGCACCCGGGAAGGGGAAATCTGGAAGGTGGAGTTCCTGGACGCTTCCGGCCGGGCCAAGGCGGCTTTCGATCACGGTGAATCTTTGACAGTCAGGCTGCATTTCAAGGCCGATGGGCACGTGCCCAACCCCAACATGGGCGTTTCCATCTGGCGGAACGACGGCGTGCTGGCCTACGGCACCTCCACCGCCAAGGACGGGGTGAGCCTGCCCGTGCTTCCGCCCGGCGGCTACCTGGACTTCATCCTGGACGACTGCTTCCTGATGAGCGGGGAGTACGAGGTTTCCGTGGCTATCTTCTGCCCGGACGACCTGCACCCCTACGACTTTCACGACCGCCTCCACCGCCTGCAGGTAATGGCCTCCCGGCGGGACGAGGGGGTGATGTGGACGCCGCACCGCTACCGCTACGTGCTGGACGACGGGAAGACCGTCCGCGAGTACACGGCCGAGCGGAACCCGGTGCCGCGGATGACCTACGGCCAGGATCCGCAGGAGGGCGCATGAAGAGCGTGCGCATTTTGTCCGTGGACGGGGGCGGCCTGCGGGGCGTCATCCCGGCGCTGCTGCTGGCCGAACTGGAGAAGCGCTCCGGGCGGCCCTGCGCCGGCCTGTTCGACCTCATGGCCGGCACCTCGGCCGGCGCAATCGTCACCCTGGGCCTGGCGGTGCCCGGTCCGGACGGGGCGCCGCGGCACAGCGCCACGTCCCTGGCCGGGTATTACGCCGGGGCCGCCCAGGCCATCTTCCCCCTCCACCTCCGCCGCCGCAACCGCGGGCTGGACGGCGGAGAGGGGGAGCTCTACCCGCCGGACGGTTTCAACGCCTTTCTGCAAAAGGGCTTCGGCGACGCCCGCCTCAGCGGGGCCCTGGCGGAGGTGCTGATCGGCTCCTTCGATCTCGAGGCCCGCGCGGGGCACTTCTTCAAGCGGCACCAGGCCCGGCGCGACCCCGCCTGCGACTACCGCCTGACCGACGTCGTCTGGGCCTCCTGCGCGGCGCCGACCTTCTTTCTGCCGGCCTGCGTCGCCCCCGTGGGGGGCGGGCCTTCCCGCGCCATGATCGACGGGAGCGTCTTCGTCAACAACCCGGCCATGTGCGCCTGGGCCGAGGCCCGGCGCCTCTGGCCGGAAGCGGAGCGGGTGACGCTGGTGTCCCTGGGCACCGGCCGCGTCACCAAGCCCCTGCGCCGGGAGTACGCCCGGGAGTGGGGGACCTCGGCCTGGGCGCGCCCCTTGCTCGGCATCGTCTGCGACGGGGCCGGCGACACGGTGGACTACCAGCTGCGCCAGCTCCTGGGCGGACCGGGGGGTGGCGACCGGTCGTACTGGCGCTTCCAGGTGGACCTGCACGGCGACCTGGAGAAGATCGACAACTCGCACGACGAGAGCCTGCAGGCCGTGCAGGCCCTGGCCGGGGAGCTGGTCCGGGAGCGGAGCGCCGACCTGGACGCCCTGGCGGCCCGGCTGGCCGGGGACTGAACCCGGGGCGCCCGTCGCCCCGCCGCGGAGGAGGGATCAGACATGGACACCCAGCATCTCAAGCAGCTGCTCGAAGCGGTGGCCGCCGGCTCCCTGGGGGCCGACCAGGCCCTGGAGAGGCTCCGGCACCTGCCCTACGAGGACGTGGGCATGGCCCGCATCGACCACCACCGGGCCCTGCGGACCGGTTTCCCCGAGGTCGTCTTCGGGCGGGGCAAGACGCCGGAGCAGGTCTGCGCCATCGCCGAGCGGATCGCCGCCCAGGCGGCCAACCTGCTGGTGACCCGCGCGCCGGCGGGGGCTTTCGAGCTCATGGCGGCCCGCCTGGACGGGGTGGAGTTCCACCCGGCCTCCCGGTGCGTCACGCGGCAGACGGACTTCACCCGGCGGGGGGAGGGGACCGTCCTGGTGGTGACGGCCGGCACCGCCGACCTGCCCGTGGCGGAGGAGGCGGCCGTGACCGCCCGGATCATGGGCAACGAGGTGGAACTGGTCTCCGACGTGGGCGTGGCCGGCCTCCACCGCCTGCTGGACGTGCGGGAGAAGATCTTCTCGGCGCGGGTCATCGTGGCCGTGGCGGGCATGGAGGGGGCCCTGCCCAGCGTGGTGGGCGGCCTGGCCCCGTGCCCGGTCATCGCCGTGCCCACCAGCGTCGGCTACGGCGCCTCCTTCGGGGGCGTGTCCGCCCTCCTGACCATGCTCAACTCCTGCGCTTCCAACGTGGTGGTGGTGAACATCGACAACGGCTTCGGCGCCGGCTTCACGGCGGCCCTGATGAACCGCCCCTCTCCGCCCCGCCCGTAGCCGCCCGCCCGTAGCCGCCGGACGCCGGCCGGCGCACCCCCGTCCCGTGCTGTTGCGCGAGGAGCGCCGTGCGCTCGGCAGTCTGCCCCCGGGTGCGCCTTCCGGCGGAAGGCGCCTCCGGCAGAGCTCCGTAGGCG
>CAYTBK010000071.1:9865-21603 GCA_964436005.1 uncultured Acidobacteriota bacterium | reverse complement strand
CGCCGGACGCCGGCCGGCGCACCCCCGTCCCGTGCTGTTGCGCGAGGAGCGCCGTGCGCTCGGCAGTCTGCCCCCGGGTGCGCCTTCCGGCGGAAGGCGCCTCCGGCAGAGCTCCGTAGGCGACGGAGGCCGGGCCGCACCGTTCCGGCGCCCCTCCCGGGCGTCCGCCCCCGATTCACCCTCGACTCACCGGCGGGAGTCCCGCCTTCGCGTTCGGCGCTCCGGCAGCCTGCGCGCCTGGCGAAAGCGGCGCTGCGGCGGCCTCCCGGGTTTCCGTCGTTGTGCCGGAAGGGCCGGATGACAAGGTGCGCGGCCCATCCTCTCATCCTCTCCATCCCTGTTTCCGGACGACGGGCGATGGATGACCACGAACACACAAAGCGGCGCCGTCGGCGCCGGATCCCTGAGCCCAGGCCGCAGGCCTGGGGCGGGAGAACCGGGAATCGCCCGGGCGGCCTGCCGGGCCGCGACCGGCCCAACCCTTGCAGTGAGACGTGTTTTAAACACGAGGCGCACGAAGGCCACGAATGAGAACGGGGCTCGGTAGCTTGCGTTATGACTGGCCGATGGGAAACAATTTGCGCGTGGAGTCGCTAGGTTTGCTTGATAGGACTAGCTTTAGGCGGTGTCGGGAACCATGTTCCACCTTTTTGTGGGATTTGCAAATTCGTGGTTATCCTCCGACGGGCGCAATGGCGGACTGGGGAGGGAAACCACTGGTCCCGCTGAGGAAGAGAACGATGGGTCAGCGGAAGGCCTGGCGCGGGCGGCGGAAGGCCACCAGAAAAACGACGCCGAGGACGACATCCGCGAGGGCGAGGAGGGACCAGGCGGCGGCGGTCCCCCACCGTCCCCACAGGGCGGCGTGGAGGGCCCACAGCCCCCAGCAGGGGGCCAGGGCCAGCAGTTCGACGGCGGAGACCAGGGCCCAGCGCCGGCAGAGGCGGGCGCCGCCGCCGACGGCCAGGGCCAAAAAGGCGGCGCAAACGAGCCACTGGAGGGCCGGGGAATCGGATTGCCGGCCGTCGATGAGCTCCACGGCGGCGCCGTGGATCACCAGCCACCCGGCGCTCAGCAGCAGGGCGCCGACGATGGAGCGGAACATGGGGAAAGGCTCGCTGAGGGGGACTTCGTCATCGTACCGGACCTCCCCGGCCGGGAAGGGCATGATGAACAGGATCGGGGGCGGTGGCAAGAGATTTTTGCGGTCGCGCTGGTGGGGGGTAACCACAAAGACACATCAAAATGAGGGCTGGGGACAAAACCACAAACCACTAATCTCACTAATAGATTGATAGAAAAGGGAAAGGAAAAATTCGTGGCCTTTGTGAATTCGTGTTTATCGTCCGCCGGCCGCAAAGGCGGATGGGGGCGAACCACAGACATGGATGGCACGGAGGCGGGCGGGAGGGGGAACCACAGGCCTCACGCCAGCGGGTTCTTCCAGCGCAGGCCGGGGAAGCGGGAGAAATCGCAGTCGGAGGAGCACATTTCGCAGCCGTGTTCCATGGCCAGAGCGGCCAGGTGGGCGTCGGTGACCAGGTTCGCGCCGGCCTGGCTCCGGGTCAGCAGGTCCTGGAAGACCTCCCAGTGACGCCCCGTCGGGTTCACGATGCGGACGCAGGGTTGATCCAGCCAGCTCTGAACGCGGGAGACGGCCTGCGCCAGCGACAGCGGGCGCTCGTAAACGCGCGGGTTGGTGCCGATCCGGATGAAGGCGTTCAACACCGTCCAGCAGAGGCAGACGGGCGAACTGCCCGACAATTGCTCGTCCCACCAGCCCCTCGCCCGCTCGTGCCGGTCGCTGCGGCGGTCTTCCGCGTACAGGAGGATGTTGGCGTCGACGAGGATCACCGGGCGTCCTCCCCGTCGAGCTGGGCCAGCAGTTCCTGGATGTTGTCCAGGTTCCGGCCCTCTTTCAGCCCCATGTCGTGGGGGTCGGTCCGGTAGGCCTGCGCGGAGGCGTGCTGCTCCACTTCCTTCAACCCCGAGCGCAAGGCTTCGTTGACGATCTGGCGGAAGGGGGTGCGCAGCTTGTCTGCCAGCTCCCTGGCCTTGTCCAGCACGTCGTCTTCGATGGTGATGGTGGTCCTCATGACAGCATCATAGCATCATCGGGGATGATGTCAAGATGTCGGCTGATCAGGCGACGGGTGGGGGAACCACAAAAACACAAAGGGGGACTGGGGAGGGGGCCAACCACTAATCTCACTAATTGATAGAAAGAAAGGGGAAAGAGATTTTTCGTGGGTTTTGTGACTTCGTGTTTACCTTCCGGAGGGGGGGAAGAAGGGCGCGTGGTTGGAGGTGAAGAAGGGCGGGTCGCGGCGCAGGATGGCGGCGACGGCCGGGTGGCGGCCGAACTCGCCGCGCAGGAAGCGGCGCACCTGGAGGCGGTCCCAGCCCAGGGGGTGGCGGAAGTCGGTGTACAGCGAGAGGTCCCCCTCGCTGAAGGGCCGGGTTTCCAGCCCCGCCGCCTCCGGGGCGCCCAGGGGCAGGTTGAACACCGCCACGTTGAGGAAGCCCACGGCCTCGTGGTGGGCGGCCAAAAAGTCCAGGGTGCGGCGGGCCTGCGCCTCCCCTTCCGGCGGCGTGCCGAAGAGGACGTACACGTAGGCGGCGATGCCGGCGGCGCGCAGCGCGTGCAGGGCGGCCGCGGCTGCGGGCAGTTCGATGCCCTTGCCCAGCCGGTCGAGCACCCCCTGGTCCCCCGACTCCAGCCCCAGCTTGAGCATGACGCAGCCGGCCGCGCGCAGCCGCCGGCAGAAGGCCGGGTCGGCCAGTTGCCGGTCGAAGCGGGCGAAGCCGTACCAGGGCCAGGGCGGCGGCTCGTCGGCCAGGCGATCGAGCAGGGCGGGGGGCAGGGCGTTGTCCAGGAAGTGGACGAGCCCCTCCGCCGGCCCCGCCGCCAGCGCGCGCAACTCGCCGGCCACCCGGCCGAAGGGCTTGGCGCGGTACGCCATGCCCTCGGCGCGCTCCGGGCAGAAGGCGCAGCGGCCCCACCAGCAGCCGGAGGCGGCGGCGTAGGGCAGCACGGGTCGCGGCGACAGGTAGTCCGCCAGGGGCAGCCCGGCGAAGTCGGGCGGCACGGGGCCGCCGGGGCGGGCCGGGGCGTCCAGCAGGTCCAGCAGCGGTCCCTCCCCGGGACCGGCCACCAGGTGGTCGGCCAGCCCGGCGAAGGGGTTGCGCCAGAGGGGGCGGCGCATCCAGGAGGTGACCAGGCCGCCGCCCAGCACGAGGCGCACCTCGGGGTGGCGTCGCCGCAGGAGGCCGGCCAGGGCGAAGCCGGGCAGGGCCTGGCTGAGGTAGTTGAGGGAGAGGCCGACCCAGGGCCGGCTCTCCCCGGCCTCGTCCAGCAGGGCGTCCAGCCGGGCGGCGAAAAAGTCGTGGAAAGGGCACTCCTCGGGGTGTTCCGCCGCCCGCAGCAGGTCGGCGCTGCGCAGGGGGGACAACGTCGCATGGCGGTAGTCGGCCAGCCCGGGCCGGGCGCCGGTGCCGCACCCGGCCGAACCCAGGAGGTGGTCGAGGTCGGCCACCGCCCGCCGGTAGCGGTCGGGGCGGGCGTAGGTGCCCTCCAGGCGCAGGGCGGCCAGGTGGTCGTCCTTCCGGGCCGCGGCGCGGCGGTCCCACGTGGTCGACACCGGGAACGGCCCCTGCAGGAGGTGCCGCTGGCCCTCCAGGTTGGCGTCCCACACGGCGACGGGCACCCCCGCCGCGCGCAGCGCACCGGCCAGGGCGGCCAGGCCGGGCGGCGGCTCGCAGGCCTTGGCGATGGGCGGGAAGACGAGGATCACGGGCTCTCCAACAGGGTTTATCTCACGGAGGCGCAGTGCTCACGGAGAGGGACGGGAAAATTGATTGCCAAAATGAAACACGACGGGCATGAAGGTCACGAAAGAAAGAGGGACCGAACTCCGAACCTCTGTGCCACTGTGAGAGAAAACTCTTGGCGGCGAGGCGCCGGCGGCTCAGCTCGCGGGTGCCTCCGGCGGCGCTTCGGGGCCGGGGGAGGAGCGCTCCACCCGGCAGCCGAGGTCCCCCTCGGCCAGCAGCACCTGCACCGGGTCGCCGGGGGCGGCCTGCCGGTAGGAGCGCACGCTGCGGCCCGCCCCGTCCAGGCAGATGGCGTAGCCCCGGCGGAGCACCGCCCGGGGGTCGAGATTGGCCTGCCGCGACTCCGCCAGCCCGAGTTCCCGCCGTTTCCGCTCCAGGGCCAGGCGCACCGCCGGCTCCAGGCGGCCTTCCCAGCGGCCCAGGGCCTCGCCCCGCCGCTCGGCGGACCGTCGCACGGCGTTGGCCAGCCGGGCCGCCAGGGCGTCCAGCGCGGCGGAGACCCGGTCCAGCCGCCGGGTGGGGCTGGCCGCGGACAGCCCCAGGGCCAGTTTCTGCAACCGGCCGGCCAGCTGCTCCAGCCGCCGCCGCTGCAGCATGGGCAGCCGCGACTCCAGGTCGTCCACCCGCTGGTGGAGGGATTGCAGCCGGTAGGGGAAATTGACCAGGGCCGGCGCCCCGCCCAGCATCTCCACCCGGTGGCGCGCGTCGGAGAGCGCCCGACGCACCGACGACTGCAGCCGGTGGGCGCAGGCAGACACCTTCTCCGACAGCTCGGAGGCGGCCCGGGCCACGATCTCGGCCGCGGCGGAGGGGGTGGGCGCCCGCAGGTCGGCCACGAAGTCGCAGATGGTGAAGTCGATCTCGTGCCCCACGGCCGAGATGACGGGGATGCGGCTCGCCGCCACCGCCCGGGCCAGCGCCTCGTCGTTGAAGGCCCACAGGTCCTCCAGGCTGCCGCCGCCCCGGCCGACGATGAGCACGTCGACGTTCCCGGCCCGGTTGAACCATTCCACGCCCTCGGCCACCGCCGCCGCCGCCCCCTCTCCCTGCACCCGGGCGGGCCAGAGCTGCACCCGCACGGCGCTGTTGCGCCGGGCCAGGACCTGGAGGATGTCGCGCACGGCCGCCCCGGTGGGCGAGGTCACCACGCCCACGCGGGCGGGCAGGAGCGGCAGCGGCCGCTTGCGGGCCTCGTCGAAGAGCCCTTCCTGCTTCAGCTTCTCCTTGAGGCGCTCGAAGGCGGCCATGAGCCGCCCCAGCCCCGACTCCTCCAGGCCGTCCACGATGAGCTGGTACTCGCCGCGGGGTTCGTAGACCGAGAGGCGGCCGGTGGCCAGGACCTCCATCCCGTTGCGGGGCGCGCACTGCAGCCCGCGCTGCGAACCCTTGAAGCAGGCCGCCTTGATCTGGGAGCGGCTGTCCTTGAGGGTGAAGTAGTAGTGCCCGGAGGAGTGGGCCACGAAGTTGGAGATCTCGCCGCGGACGCAGACCCGCCCGAAGCCGCTTTCCAGGGACTTCTTGATGAGGCCCGTGAGCTCCCCCACCGACAGGGTGGGGACCGATTGGGAGAGCAGGGGGAGCGTCGTGCCGCTGGAGGTGTAGCTGACCATGGAACTTCCTCGGCCGGTTCAGGGTTTGGGGGGCATGTAGCCTTCCCGGCAGATGGTGCGGAGCTTTTCCGGCTTCCCGTCGTTGTTGATGTCGGCGGCGACTTCCACGGTGATCTTGCGCAGCTTCTTCCCCGGTCTGGCGTCGGAGGGCTGGAAGGCCAGGGTGTACTGGTGGCGGATGAGCTGGTTGATGCCGCGGAACACGGAGGGGTACTCGGTGATGAAGCGGGGGAACAGGGCCTCGCCGCCGGTCCGCTTGGCGAAAGACTTCAGGCGGAGGTCGGCCATGTTGAACTCGGCCCGCGTCTCGTCCGCGTAGCGGTAGTCGTTGAGGGTCCGGGAAAGCTGCCCCATGGAGACGGCGTAGAGCACGGTGTCGGAAGCCCCCGCCGCGTCCAGGGCCTTCTGGTAGGTGGCCCGGCTGAAGGTGTCCAGGCCCGTGGAGAGGAAGATGGCGGCCTTGCGGCCCGGCACGTCCTTCATGCGGTCCAGCACGAAGATGACGGCGTCGGACAGGCAGCTGTCGCGGAAGCCCTTGAAAAAGACCCGGCTCCTGGCCTCCTTGACCATCTTCCGGATGTTGTCGGTGAAGTCGATGGCGATGCGCGGGCGGTTGTCGAAGACCACCAGCGCGCAGTAGTCCTCGGGCCGCAGGTACTCGGCGAAGGCGTCGACGGCGTCCCAGAAGTCGGTTTCCAGGCCGGTGATGACCTGGCTGCACTCCATGGCCAGCACCACGTTGATGGGGGCCTTCTCCGTGAAGAAGTTGGTGACTTTCTGCTCCACCCCTTCGTCGAACACCCGGAAGTGCTCCTTCTCCAGGCCCCGCACCAGGTTGCCCTTCTCGTCGGTGACCACAACGTTGACCATGACCAGCGGGGTCTGCACCGTGATGCCGGTGGCCGCTTCCGGCCTCTCGGGGGCGCCCTGGCCGGGTTTCTGCGCCGGGAGCGGGACCAGGCCCGCCCACAGCCAGCACAGCGCGAAGAAAAAGGCCCTAGCGGAACACATCGAAATCATCCATGTCCTTGAGGGTGTGGGCGTCGCTGCCGCGGGTCTGCTCGAGGCCGCGGGCCAGGGCGGCCGAGCGGATGCGCTCCACCATGGCCTGCTCGGCGGACAGGTCGGGGAAAGCCGGCGAGGTCAGGCGGTAGCGGTACTCCGTCTCCACCCCGGAGAGCCCCACGGCGGCCAGCCGGTCCAGGGCCTCCTCCAGGGAGAAGCCCCCGTCCACGATGTAGTAGCCGGGGTGGGCCATCACCGCCTTCCCGCCGGCGGCCGTGATCCACCGGACCACCTCCTCGGCGGGGAACTTGGGGACCTTGATCTCCGAGCGCACGTTGGCCCGGAACCAGTCGGACGCCTCCCGGTAGTTCTTGAACCGGCGCGCCGACACCAGCGGGCGCAGGAGGTGGGGCTTCATGTAGGTCCGGCGGACGGGGGTGAAGATGTCCTGGTCCAGGAGCGCCTTCTCGCCCAGCAGGCGGCGGATGGTGGCCACCTGGTCGCGGGTGCGCGCCTCGCGGGTGCGGCGGATCTCCTCCAGTTGGGCGGTGAGGGCCGGGTCGGCCGTGTCGAAGCCGTAGCCGAGGATGTGCACCTCCTTCTCCCCCATCATGGCATCCAGCTCGATGCCGGGGACGAGTTCCAGCCCGTGCTTCGCGGCGGCGGCCACCAGGTCTTCCCCGAAGGCGGCGTAGGCGCCGGCCGTGTCGTGGTCGGTGATGGAGATCCGCTGCAGGCCCAGGCGGACGGCGGCCTGAAAGATGTCCTGGGGGGTGAGGAAACCGTCGGAGACGACGGTGTGGATGTGCATGTCCGTGCGCATGGAGCCTCCCTTCCTGCTTCGTCGGGCTAGGCAATGCCTTCCGGTCAATCGTCGCCAGGCAGTGCCTGGCCCGCACTCTACCATAATGGTCCCGCCGGATAAACCATGGATGCGACAAGGCGGTCCATTTTGCTCCGGCCGCCGGGTCACGCCGGTCGGAGAGGCCGCTTTCCGGAAGCAACCGCCTTGCACCTTGATTGGATGGCCGGTCGCGCGTAGAATGCCCTGCTTCGTCCCCCCCGCGGGGCAGGGGACGGGAATCCATTCCAAGCCGGGGGCCGGCATGCTGCTGCAACTGGAGAACATTTCCAAGTATTTTCCCGAAGTCGACCTGTTCGAGGGGGTCTGCCTCCAGGTCAACGACGGGGAGCGCCTGGGCCTGGTGGGTCCCAACGGCGCCGGCAAGAGCCAGCTCCTGGGCATCATGGCCGGCACCGTGGCGCCGGACGAGGGGCGCGTCAACCTGCGCTCCCGGCTCAAAATCGGCAAGCTGGACCAGGAAGTGCGGGTGGAGGCGGCGGGCACCGTGCTCGGCGAGACGCTGGAGGTGTTCCGCCCCCTCATGGACCTGGAGGCGGAGATCGCCGCCCTCGAGGAGGCCATCTCCCACACCGGCGACGCCGACGAGGCGGCGCGGCTCATGCACCGCTACAGCGAGGCCAAGGAACGCTACGAGCGCGGGGGCGGCTACTCCTACCGCGCCCGCGCCGAGGCCGTTTTGCTCGGCATCGGCTTCGCCCGGGCCGAGCTGGAGGATTCCTGCTCCATCCTCAGCGGCGGCCAGCTGAGCCGCCTGGGCCTGGCCCGGCTGCTGCTCGGCGACGCCGACCTGCTCCTGCTGGACGAACCCACCAACCACCTGGACCTGCGGGCGGTCAAGTGGCTGGAGGGCTTCCTGCAGACGTGGGAGCGGGCCTACGTGGTGGTCTCCCACGACCGCTACTTCCTGGACCGCGTCTGCCGGGGGGTCTGGGAGATCGCCAACCGCCGGGTGAACACCTTCGTCGGCAACTACACCCGCTACCAGGCCGACCGCGCCAAGCGCCTGGAGCAGCAGCGCAAGGAGTTCGAGGCTCAGACGGAGTACGTGAAGAAGACCGAGGACTTCATCCGGCGGAACATCTACGGGCAGAAGACCAAGCAGGCCCAGAGCCGGCGCCGCATGCTGGAGAAGCTGGACCGGGTGGAGCGGCCCACGGAGGACCTCCGCCGCATCCGGCTCGACCTTTCCGGCGCCCCGCGCAGCTCCGACACCGTCCTGGTCCTGGACAACCTGGCCGTCGGCTACGGCTCGCCCCTGGTCGAAATCCCGCATTCCATCACCGTGACCCGGGGCGACCGCCTCGGCATCCTGGGCGAGAACGGCACCGGCAAGACCACGGTCTTCCGCACCCTCCTCGGGCAGCTGCCCCCCGTGGGCGGGTCCTTCCACTGGGGCCGGAACGTCTCCCTCGGCTACTTCGACCAGAAGATGGAGACCCTGCAGGGGACCCCCATCCAGGAGATGCGCTCCTTGGACCCCCTGGCCCAGGAGGGCGACCTGCGCTCCTTCCTGGCCCGCTTCGGCTTCAGCGGGGACGACGTCTTCAAGCCGCTGTCGGCCCTGAGCGGCGGCGAGAAGAACCGCCTGCTGCTGGCCCGGCTCATCTACTCCAGGCACAACGTCCTGGTGCTGGACGAGCCCACCAACCACCTGGACATCGGCTCCCGCGAGGAGCTCGAGGAGGCGCTGGAGACCTTCTCCGGCACCCTGCTGGTCATCTCCCACGACCGCTACTTCCTGGACCGCATCGTCAACCGCATCCTGCACGTCCACGACGGCACCGTCGACCTGCACGACGGCAACTACACGGACTGGGAGGAACGGGAGGCCCGCCGGTCCGCGGCCGACGCGGCCGCCGGGGAGGCGACGCCGAAGGCCGAGGCCCGCCCCCGCCCGGAGGCGCCGCGCGGCGACGGGGACGCCCTGTCGAAGAACGAGCGCTTCCGCATGGAGAGCCGCCTGGTTTCCCTCGAGGAGGAAATCGCCGCCCTGGAGGGCCGGCGGTCCGAAATCGAGTGCATTTTGCAGGACCCCTCGGCCGGCATGGCCTCCGACGCCTTCGCCCGGCTCGGCCAGGAACACGCCGAGACGGGCAAGCGCCTCGACCTCCTGCTGGAGGAGTGGGAGGCCCTGTCCCAGCGGCTGGAATCCTGAGCCCGGGTACTCCGGCAGGCACTTTTGTGGAATTATTAATTAAATATTGAACACGAAGGCGCGAAGTACACAAAGGGGAAGGGATTCTGCTCAGTCTGTCATCCATGTTTCCTGCCCTCACCGGCGGAAGAGTGAAACCCGGCTGGCTTTCTCCTCGTAAAGGCAACACTGTGCCCTTGATTTCCGTGAAGGGGGAAGGCATGAGAAAGTTCCTCTCTGTCGTTCTGACGGGATTGCTGGCCGGTGTGGCCTGCCTTTCGTTCGCCGTTGCCGCCGACACACCGACTGCGCCGCAAAAGAACCCCGACCCGACCAGGCCCACCGAGAAGTTGGCCGTGCTCGGCGTGGACGCCCTCATCGCGGGCATCGACGCCTACGCCGGCAGCCGCGTGTCGGTGGAGGGGGTGGTGGTGCACGTCTGCCCCATCGACGGGAAGAAGATGAAGCTGAAAGGCGACGGCGGGGGGGCTCTCCACGTCGAGAATTCCCGCCCGGAAGAGCGCTACGACCCCGCCCTCAAGGACAAGCGCGTCGTCGTGACCGGGCTGGTCAGCGAAAAGCGCATCGACGAGGCCTACATCGACGGCCTCGAGAAGGCGTTCGAGAAGGAGACAGGCTCGGTCTGCCACGTGGACAAGACCCGCTGCAAGGGCAAGCTGGACCTGGCCGATGAGGAGAAGCGGGAGAAGGCCCGCAAGGCTTTCGCCGAGAAGATGGCCGCCATGCGCAAGCAGGTGCGGGAGAGCGCCAAGGGGTACGTGTCGGTGGTCACCGTTCAGTCGGACAGCGTGGAAGTCGCGGCGCCGGCTGCCGCCAGGTAAGGGAAACGGGCGCCAGGGAAGGTAAGGAAATGAAGGTCACCGCCGAAGAAGTCATCGAGAGGCTCGGCCTGAGCCCGCTCCCCTTCGAGGGGGGGTACTACCGGGAGACCCTGCGTTCTGCCGAGCGGCTGCCGGCATCCGCCCCCCCGCTGGACTACGCCGCCGGACGCTCCCTCTACACCGCCATCTACTACCTGGTGACGCCCGAGTCCGGGTCCGCCCTGCACAAGCTGCAGAGCGACGAGGTCTGGCACTTCTACCTGGGCGACCCGGTGGAGCAGGTCCAGCTGTGGCCCGACGGGTCCAGTTGCCTCGTGCGGCTCGGGCACGACTTGCGGGGCGGCTGCGTCCCCCAGGCGCTGGTCCCGGGCGGCGTCTGGCAGAGCACGCGCCTGGCCCCGGGCGGCGCCTTCGCCCTGTTGGGTACCACCATGGCGCCGGGCTTCGACGTGGCCGAGTTCACCGCGGGCAGCCCCGCGGAACTGGCCGGGCGGTATCCGTTGCTGAAAACCTGGCGCTGTCCAGGCCAACAGGAGGTGAAATGAACGGACTGTTTTCCCTGGCCGGCTGTCGGGCCCTCGTCACCGGCGGCGCCGTCCACATCGGGCGGGGCATTGTGAAGGCCCTGGTGCGCTCCGGGGCCCGGGTGGGTGTGGCGTACTGCTCCCACGGGGGGGACGCCGCGGAGTTGGCGGCCAAGATGCGTGCCGAGGGCGGGGTCGCCGAGACCATCCCCCTGGACGTGCGTGACGCGGCTTCGGTCCGGAACGGCTTCGAAGCCATGGATCGGGTCTTCGGCGGCATCGACCTGCTCGTCAACAACGCCGGCATCTTCTCCCTGGCTTCGCAGGCCGAGCTGAGCGAGCAGGGGTGGGACGAAGTGTTCGCCGTGACGCTGCGCGGCGTCTTCCTCTGCTGCCGCGAAGCGGCCCGCCGGTTGCCGGAAGGGGGCGCCATCGTCAACATCGCCAGCATCAACGCGCTGCACCCCGGCTTCGGCCAGACCGCCCACTACGACGCGGCCAAGGGCGGCGTGGCGGCCTACACCCGCTCCCTGGCGGCCGAACTGGCCCCGCAGGGGGTCCGGGTCAACGCCGTGGCCCCGGGCCTGACGGACAGCGCCGAGCTCCGGCAGTATGCTGGGGATTTGGCCCGGAAGGTGGAGACCCGCACACCCTTGCAGAAACTGGCCACCCCGGAAAACATCGGGGCGGCGGTGCTCTTCCTCGCCTCGGCGGCGGCCTCCCACATCACCGGCCAGATGCTGGTGGTAGACGGCGGGTACCTGCTGACCTGAGCCTGCGAGCGTGCCGGCATGTTGGACCGCCGGCTTCCAGCCGGCTCATGCTCACGAAAGATTCCCTCATGTAAATGCCGGCAAGATGCCGGCGGTCCGGCAGTGGCGCAGACTTCAGTCTGCGCGACGAACCCGTGGGCGTCGGGGCCGG
>CAYTBK010000071.1:9050-9765 GCA_964436005.1 uncultured Acidobacteriota bacterium | reverse complement strand
CCGGCCCGCGGCTACGAAAGGTATCCATATGTATGTGCCGGCAGGATGCCGGCGGCCCGGCAGTGGCGCAGACTTCAGTCTGCGCGACGAACCCGTGGGCGTCGGGGCCGGGCCTTCGCCTCGGCTTCCCGCCGGCCCGCGGCTACGAAAGGTATCCATATGTATGTGCCGGCAGGATGCCGGCGGTCCGGGGAGTGGCGCAGACTTCAGTCTGCGCGACGAACTCCCGGGCGTCGGGGCCGGGCCTTCGCCTCGGCTTCCCGCCGGCCCGCAGCTACGAAAGGTATCCATATGTATGTGCCGGCAGGATGCCGGCGGCCCGGGGCGTGCCGCTCAGCCGTGGTGCAGCACGCCGATCACGCCGTTGAAGTGGGCGTCGGGCAGCGGGCGGATCTCGGGGAAGAGCCTCTCGGCGGCCATGTACTCCCGCAGCGCCCGGTTGCGGGCGGCCCCCCCGGCGATGAGCAGGACGGGGGAGGGGAAGCGTTCCAGGTCGGGCAGGATGCGCTGGAAGAGGGTGTAATTGACCCCCGCGCAGATGCGCTCCTCTGGCACCCCCTCGACGATCTTGCCGATGACCTCCGACTCCCCGAACGTTGCGCAGACAGAATCCAGGGCCACCGGGTCGGCGGCGTAGTCGCCCATCTCCTCCACGGGGAGGCCGAGGATGCGGGCCATGTTCTCCAGGTAGCGCCCGCTGCCGGCGGCGCAGCGG
>CAYTBK010000071.1:0-8950 GCA_964436005.1 uncultured Acidobacteriota bacterium | reverse complement strand
GCCGAGGATGCGGGCCATGTTCTCCAGGTAGCGCCCGCTGCCGGCGGCGCAGCGGTCGTTCATGGCGAAGTCGGTCATGCGCCCCCCCCGCACCAGGATGACCTTGGTGTCCTGGCCGCCGATGTCCAGGAGGGTGAAGTCCTGCAGGCCGGTCTGCACCAGGGCGCCCACCACGTGCGCCTGCAGTTCGGGCACGATCTGCGCGTGCACCATTTTCGCCAGGTGGCGGCCGTAGCCGGTGGCCCGGACGTCCAGGCCCTCCGGGGCCAGGCGGAAGCCCGAGGATTCGTGCAGGGTGCGGCACAGCTCGTCCAGGGCCAGGCAGCGGCCGCCGCTTTCCCCCCGCAGGTGGGCCCGGTAGAAGGACATGGGGTCGAAAAGCTCCCGGTGCACGAGGTGTGTTCCCTTGAGGATGCCGGCCTTGACCCAGCGGCTGCCCATGTCCAGCCCCAGGCGCAGGGCCTCCGCCGCCGGCGGGTGGGCTTTGGGGCGCGGGCCCGGTTTTGCGGTGCGCAGGAAATTCTCCAGCCGGATTTCATCCCGGGCCGAGAGCGGCCCGGGGCGGTCGGCCTCCAGCGTCAGGACGGGCACGCCGAGTTCCTTGCGGAAGACCGGGTCCTCCACCTGGTGGAAGCAGAAGGTCTGGACGTAGTGGATGACGCAGTGGATGCCCCGGCGCGCGATCTCCCGCCGGATGTCTTCCACCCGCCCGGTCACGGCGTAGGGATAGGTGTAGCGGGCGTACTGGTCCACCAGGTCGCGCGAGGGGGCGCTCATGGAGAACTGGCGCTGCATCTCGTTGAAGACCACCCGGCCGCCGAAGCTCTCCACCCGGTCGTAGAGGTTGTCGATCATGCTGGGGACGCCGATGTAGCCCACGCGCACGTCCTCCTTCCAGGGCACGCGCTCCCGGGCCCGGGCGAGGAACTGTTCGCTATCGCGCTGGAAGGCGGCCGGGTCGGTGTTGAAGTCGGACCCCGAAACGAGGTAGAGGTGGTTCTCGAAGCCGGACACCAGCCCATCTTCCCAGGTCAGGCGGTCGATTTCCCCGAGGGTCCGGCGGATGGGGGCCAGCAATTCGCGGACTTTCTCCCCCGCCGCCAGCGACGTCCGGAAGAGGCGGGCGAACGCCTCCATCTCGTCCCTCAGAACGCCGGGGTCGGCCCCGTAGGGGTAGGCGAAGGGGTACACCCGGACTTTCCGGGCCTTGAGCAGGGCGCCCACGGCCTCGGTGGTGGAGCAGTCCCCCTGGGTCACCTCCACGACCCTGGGCAGCCCCAGCAGGAAGGCGGCGGCCAGGACGCCCTTGTTCCACCCGCAGACCGTCCGCGGCAGGCCGGAGCGTTCGGCTTCCAGGGCGAAGCCGGCGCGGTGGGGGTGGGTGATGAAGACGTTGTTGAGGTCCACGGGCACCCGGCCCGCGGCCAGGAGGATCTCCACCGGCACGGTGGTGGTGATGCCCACGCGCCGGTCGGGCTTCGCGGCCCGGCGGACGGGGCCGGTAGCCCCTTCGCCGCCGGGCCGGCCGTCGTGGGCGCAGGTCTTACAGCGCACGTCCGCCTGCCGATTCCGCGACCACGTCGGCGGCGGGCGCGGATTCCAGGTATCCCGCGAGCTTGCGCAGGATGCGCCGGCGCAGGACCTTCCGCCGCTGGGGGGTGGCTTGGGGGCCGATGCTCGAGTCGATGCACGCCTCCACGTCCTGCATGGCCCGTTCCAGGGTCGGCAGCGCCCGCCGGGCGTCCAGCGGGTTGTAGGGGACGTAGGCGACGCGGCAGCCCACCGAGCCGACGAGGCCCAGGAACCGGGCCGTGTGCTCGTCGGGGCAACTCTTGCGCCAGGTGCCCACCAGTGCCTCGTAGCCCAGCAGCGTCTTCATGATCCTGAGCTTTCCCGAGCGGCCGGGCAGGGGCACGTGCCGCACCCGCACGCGCGAGAGGATTTCCGCGTACACGGACGGCAGGGCCGGTTCCGGCAGCCTGGCCATGAATTTCTGCATGAACTTCCTGTCGATTCGCATCGGTTCGGCCTCGAGTCGGGAATGATAGCACCGGAATAGTGAAAATTTCATGGATTTTCACCCTGAACCCGGTATAATGCCATCAATAAGTCGTCGCCGTTGGCAATGGGCGGGCAATGCGGTTTACGTGGCCGGAAGTGGCTCGAAAGGGGGGGGCGGCGGAATAGCTGAGGCGGTGAAACGCGATGCCAGACACCGAGAACAAAGGGGAATTCAACATTCTCTTCTACGACAACTCCAACCATAACTTGGAGTTGTTGCCCGCGACGAAGATCGCTCTCTTCGCCAAGCGGGTCGATCCGCCTCCCTCCAACCTGGACAGCCGCAAGTACGCAGCCTTCATGACGCCCTACCTGATCATGAGCGGCATGATCATCAAGGACGTCATGGCCCGCAAGGGGATGAAGGTCCTCATCAACTCCTTCTACAACTACCTCAAACCCACGCGCTACGACATGCTGGTGGCCGACCGGGCCAGGATCATCCACACCTTCGTCTCCATCGAGGAATTCTTCTACGACATTCTCTACCCCGACGACAAGGGCAAGACCCGCCCCCTGGAGAAGACGCCCTTGCGGGACCCCGCCTTCCTGTCCAAGACGGTGTCCAACACCCAGTTCATCCGGGAGAACCCCGCCGCGGGGGAGACGGGCTTCGCCGACCGCATCAACACGAACCTCGACATCGGCATGCAGATCCTCCACTTCGAGAAGCTGTACACCATCTACGACAAGCTGAACAACATCATCATTCCTGAAGAGAAGGCCATCCACGCCATCAAGGAAGATCCCGACCTCAAGAAGCACATCATCAAGGTCGACCTGCGCAAGTACTGCCTGGCTTCCATCGACGAGGTCGCCTTCGAGCGGAGCAAGATCTATTCGTTGCGCGGGCACTACATCATTGCGCAGACGCTGTACAACAGCAAGACCGTCGAATCCGCCACCTACCTGATCCTGGACAATCCCATCGTCATCAACACCCGGGGCCTCTGCACCGACGCGCACATCATGGAGATGTTCATCGGCTCGTTCATGAACGAACACAACATCATGGACGACAAGGAGATCATCAACATGGTCAACGCCCAGGTGACCGGCTCCAACGTGCACGGCTTCCTCAACCTGGCCCCGGAGCTGAAGATCTCCTTCCTCAACAAGGAATACATCCTGCTCGACAAGGACTGTCTCAAGGAAGACGGCGGGTCCGCCAAGATCATCCCCCCGCGGAAGTTCGTCGCCAACATGTACGAGGCTAAGTATTTCCTCGAGTTGATCCACAAAGAGTGAGTTCGGGGCAGTCCACCACCCGAAACGACAGTTCCGCCCCTTCCAGGCAGGCCTCCACGATGGCCCCGTCCGGGATTTCCCCGCGGATGATGCGCTCGGCCAGGGGATCCTCGATGTGTTTCTGGATGGCCCGGCGCAGCGGGCGGGCGCCGAAGGAGCGGTCCGCGCAGGTCGTCTCCACGAAGAAGTCGGCCGCTTCCGGGGCCAGGGCCAGGCGGATGCCCCGCTGGCCCAGGTTCGCCTCCAGGTCCTCCACCAGCAGCAGGACGATCTTCTTCAGTTCCTCCGTTTCCAGCGGCTGGAAGAAGATGATCTCGTCCAGCCGGTTGAGGAACTCCGGGCGGAAGACCTTGCGCATCTCGGCGCGCACCAGTTCCTCGTTCCGCTTCCACCCGTCGGCCGCGGACGGGGAGAAGCCCAACGCGGAACGCCTGGAGAGGTGCTCGGCCCCCAGGTTGGAGGTCATGATGACGATGGCGTGGCGGAAGTCCGCCACGACGCCGTGGGAGTCGGTCAGGCGACCGTCCTCCATGACCTGCAGCAGCAGGTTGAACACGTCCGGATGGGCTTTTTCCACCTCGTCCAGCAGAATGACGCAGTAAGGGTTGCGCCTGACGCGCTCGGTGAAGCGCCCGCCGTCCTCGTGCCCGACGTACCCGGGGGGCGAGCCGATCCACTTGGCCACCGAGTGCTTCTCCATGAACTCCGACATGTCGACGCGCAGCAGGGCCTGTTCCGACCCGAAGAGGAACTCCGCCAGGCGGCGGGCGACTTCGGTCTTGCCCACCCCGGTGGGGCCGAGGAACAGGAAGCACCCCACCGGACGGTGGGGGTGCCGCAGGCCCACGCGGTTGCGCCGGATGGCCCTGGCCAGCGCATCGACCGCCTCGTTCTGGCCCACGATGCGGCGGTGCAGCTCGTTCTCCATGCGGAGCAGCTTCTGGGCCTCCCCTTCTTGGAGCCGGGTGACGGGGACGCCTGTCCAGCGGGCGACCACTTCTTCGACGTCCGCCGATTCCACCACCGGGAAAACCGGCCGTTCCTCGGGCAGGGGCTCTTCGGCGGCCATCCCCGCCGTCCGCCGGGCGGGTTTGGGCAGCGCGGAGAGCACCCCGCTGTCGGCCAGGCCCTGCTCGGCCATGAGTTTCTTGGCGGTCGCTTCCTCCGGGGCGGCCTCGCTGGCCGCCAGGCGCAGCTTGACGCGGGCGCCGGCCTCGTCCAGGACGTCCAGGGCCTTGTCCGGTAGGGCCCGGTCGGCGATGTAGCGGGAGGACAGCCGGACGGCGGCCTTGACGGCGTCGTCCGCGTAGGTCAGGGTATGGAAGCTCTCGTATCTCGATTTCACGCCCATCAGGATGCGCTCCGACTCGGCCTCGTCGGGGGCCTCGATGCGGACGGGCTGGAAGCGCCTTTCCAGGGAGCGGTCCTTGCCGATGGTGCGGCGGTACTCGGCCGGCGTGGTGGAGCCGATGCACTGCAGCTCGCCGCGGGAGAGGGCCGGCTTCAGGATGTTGGCGGCGTCCAGTGACCCTTCGGCCGAACCCGCCCCCACCAGGGTGTGCACCTCGTCGATGAAGACGATGATGTCGCGGTTGTCGGTCAGTTCCTTGAGGAGGCCCTTGAGCCGCTCCTCGAACTGGCCGCGGTACTTGGTGCCGGCCACCACCAGCGACAGGTCGAGGGCCAGGATGCGCTTGCCGTTCAGGAAGGTGGGCGCCTCCCCGCTCACGATGCGCTTGGCCAGCCCTTCCACCAGGGCCGTCTTCCCGACGCCCGGCTCGCCGATGAGGACGGGGTTGTTGCGCGTCCGCCGGCAGAGGATCTGGATGAGCCGCTCCAGTTCCTCGGCCCGTCCGATGAGGGGGTCGAGTTCGTCGAGGGCGGCCCGCTCGGTGAGGTCCCGCGAGTAGTCGAGCAGGAGGGGCGTGTCCTTCTTCTTCTTCGATGGCTTCGACGTGTCTTCCACCGGCGGTGCGCCCGCCGCGAACTGCTCGCGCAGCGTGACCACCCGCAGCCCGTTTTCGTGCAGCAGCCGGCTGGCCGTGCTGTTCCGCTCCCGGATCAGGCTGAGCAGCAGGTGTTCGGCGCCGACCATCTTGTGGCCCAGTTGCTCGGATTCCTCCAAAGCCGCCCGCAGCACGCGCTTGGCGCCGGCCGACATGGGGATCTCGATGGAGGCCGGCACCCGCTCCCGGATCTGGACAGCACTCTCCACCCCCCGGCGGATGGCCTCCAGGGCGCTCTCGCCGGCGGGGAAAAAACGGTACAGGCGCTTGTCTTCCCGCAGCAGCCCCAGCAGGAGGTGCTCGACGTCGAGCACGCCGCTGCCCACCAGGCTGGCCGCGTACAGGGGGGAAAATATTAACCGCCACGCCTTTTCCGTGAATCTCTCGAACATGTCCGCCTCTCGTCCTCGTATTGGCAGGCCCATTATACCGCTTTTCCGCGGCGCTGCGCCACAGGGGAAAAGAGCCGCGCCGGCGCCGGACGGGCCCGTGTTTTCTCTGGCCCGATCCCGTCAGACCGGGATATAATCATATTGAAAAAAGATGCCCGGCGGAGAGTCCGCCTTTCCCCATGCCCCGCGGGGTCTTTCCGCCGAAGCCAGTGACCGGCCGGCGTTGCCCCGGCCAGACCAATGTTGTGGAGGGACCATGATCAGGGTAGTGACCATCTCCAGGGAATACGGAAGCGGGGGCGGGAACATCGCCAAGCGGCTGGCCGCCCGGCTGGGCTGGCGGCTGCTGGACCAGTCCATCATCCACGACATCGCCGGGGCCGCCAAGGTGAGGCCCGAGGTCGTGGAACACTTCGACGAGACCGTGGATTCCTGGATGTATCGCCTGGGCAAGATGGCTTTTTCCTTCGGCGGCTTCGACCTGGTGGCGGCTTCGGCGCAGGGGGAAGTCTTCGACGCGGAAACCATGGCCGAACTGGCCGGGAAGCTCATCGAGGAGGCGGCGTCCATGGGCAGCTGCGTGATCGTGGGGCGGGGCGGGCAGTGCATCCTGCGCGGCCGCCCCGATGTGCTTCATGTGTACATGTACGCTGCACTGGCGGAGCGCGTGAAGCGAATCCGGGCCTTGAAGCCCGGGCATCCCGATCCGGCTGGCCTGGTGGAGAGTACCGACCGCAAGCGTTCCGCTTACGTTCGCCAGTACTTCCGCGAGGATCGCCTGAACCCGGCCCTGTACCAGTTGATGATCGACACGAGCCTGGGGGAACAGGCGGTGACGTCCGTTATCCTGGCCGCCATGGGCGTCGAGGCCGGTCCCGGGGAGACCCTCTAGCCGATCATTCCCCTTATTGCGCTGCGCGGCCGGGCAAGCCCGCCGCGGTTCGCGGTGTTTAGAATCCCGGGCCTGGCGGCTCACCTGTCTGCCCAACCGGGGCCTTCTCGCGCCGGGGGCGGTTACTGGGACAACAGGAGCAGTTGCGTGTCGGCCAGGCTCTCGGTCCGGGTGAGGGTGCACAGGGGCGGCGTCCCGGCCTCTTGCTGCGGGTCGTTCCAGAGGCGGATCTCCTGCGGCGCGTTCGCGGGGCCGGCCAGGCGCAGGGCGCCTTCGAACCAGAGCCGCTGGACGTTCCACGCTGCGGGGTTCCGCCGGAAGGGCGAGAACGTGCAGGTTTCCTTCCGTCGGCCGGCGGGCAGGGGTTCCCCGCCCGGCGCCAGGGTGAAGAAGGCGGCGGTGAGGTTGTCTTCCAGGTCCCGGTCGATGTGGAGCCCGAACCGGGCCCGGGTGTCGGGCTGCGGGGCCAGGATGGCCAGGATGCCCGAGATCGGGGCGTTCAGGTCGATGTTGAAGACCGCCTCTACCTGGTAAGGGACGCGCTTTACGCTGACGGTGTCGCCCGGGACGATGTCGTCGATGGCCCGGACGGCCGGCACCGCGTGCCGGTAGGCCAACACCATGAGCAGGACGCCGCCAGCCAGCAGCAGGAACGGCACGAGCCACAGCACCGGCCGGGTGGCTCCCCAAAACAGCCCGAGGGGCATGAGGACGCCGGTGATCACGGGGAGGATGCCGGCCAGGGCGACGGCGCGCTGGGCGCGGCGGTTCCGGGTGGCCAGGGTGACGTCCAGGCTCTTTTCCATGCGGGCCAGGGCGTCTTCCAGCCGGGCGTCGGCTTCCTGGTAGTGGCTTCCCTGCAGGATATGGTCGACGCCGCAGAACTCGCACCGGCGCAGGGCGGCGGTGCCGGCGGGGAGGTCGGCCCCGCAGCAGCGGCAGCGGGGGGGGCGGCCCGGGGCGGCGGGGGTCTGGGGCAGGGCGAAGGTCACCAGTTTCCGGATTTTCAGCACGGCCCGGGCGTACAGGGCGAAGGAAAAGGTCATGGCCGTGAAGATGGACCACAGCGACCACCACTTGGCTACCGCGGTGTCGAAGTCCCCGGCGGCCGTCCGGGGCTGGAAGAGGAAGCTGCCGAGGGAAATGTCCTGCGGCAGGGGGATGGTCAAGGCGACGATGCCTCCCACCAGGACCCAGAGGATGACCATGGCGGTGAGGAAGAAGGCCGGGCTGTAGGAGCGCCCCAGCCGGGCCTGCCGGCCCACCAGTTGCTGCTCGCGGGCCGGCGTGCGGCGGAGTTTGTCCATCAGCCGTTCGACGGCGGCGGCCAGGGTCTCCGGGAACGGGCGGGCGTGCCCGCAGGAGGGGCAGTGCAGGGCGGGCCGGCTGATCACCACGGGGACGGCGCCGCCGCAGTGGACGCACTTGACGGTCAGCGGATCGCGGGGAACGGTTTCGTTGTCCATGGTCGCAACATAGCCGCCCGGTTCGTTTCGGTCAAGGGGAAATCGTCTCTCTCGGGCATTTCCCATGCGGACGTCCCTGCGTCCGGGCAATCCCTGGCGGCGAGCCCGGGCAGGAAAGTGGAACGGCACCCCGGCCAGGGGCCGCTCCGTTGCGGGGCGATTTTTTCTCTTGCCGCCGGTTCTTCCCGGACGGGCCGGCGAATTCGACCATTTGTCGTTTGGGTGGATGTGGCAGACGGGGTGGCGGCACGGGTGCTGGCATCGGCTCATCCATCGACCGGGATGCGCCCGGGGGAGGGGCGGGCCTCGCCGCGGTGATCCGGCCAGGCCGGGAATCTGCGGGGATAGGCCGCCAGCCCGTCGGCGGGAGAAAAAGTTGCTTCCCTTCCGCGGCGGAATCCCGTATAATGAAGCTGTTTGAGAAGTTCTTTGAAGCGGGCCGGGGTTGAGCGAGACCCGGCCGGCGTTGGAATCGCCTGGGGGCGATCTGGTTTCGACGGGAGTAATTGAGGTCCGTGAGGCATGCCGGGTTCCCTGACCCGTAAAAATCGGGGAAGCTAAACATAGCTGCAAACAACGAACTCGCTCTGGCTGCCTAATTAGGCACCACGGTCACCTCGCCCTCGCCCATGGGGAGGGGCTGACCGTCATTTAGTGGGCTGGTCTGCGCGAGTGTCTCCGGCGCGCGGGTGAGAAAAAGGGGGCGGGCCGAAGGCGAGTTTGCCTGGGAAGATCGCCGGAGGTGGGATTTGAAACCAGGATAAGCATGTAGTTCTCACGCGGCTGAAGATTCTCGGACGGGGGTTCGATTCCCCCCGCCTCCACCATTAACAAAAGACAAACCCGTCTCTCTGGGGTCATTCTCCGGGGTGACGGGTTTTCTTT
>CAYTBK010000070.1:0-21693 GCA_964436005.1 uncultured Acidobacteriota bacterium | reverse complement strand
CGGCGGTGCCGATGTTGTGCGGAATGTCGTTCATCGAGCGGTAGTGGATGGCCCGGTCGTTGTTCCAGGATTCGAACACGGCGTTGATGGCCAGCATCAGCTGTTCCTTCGTATCCTGCGGGAACTCGCGGCCGATCTTCTGGAGAACGTGCTTGCGGAAGCGGGCGGCCAGTTCCTTCATGTCGGCGGCATTCAGCTCGAGATCCTGCTTGACGCCCTTCTCTTCCTTCATGTGGTCGATGATGTGCTCCATTTCCTTCTTGGAAACGCCCAGCACGACGTCGGAGAACATCTGGATGAAACGCCGGTAGCAGTCCCAGGCGAACCGGGGGTTGCCGGTGCTCTTTTCCAGGGTAACCACGGTCTGGTCGTTGAGGCCCAGGTTCAGGACGGTGTCCATCATGCCGGGCATGGAGAACTTGGCGCCGGAACGGACGGAAACGAGCAGGGGAGCCTCGACGGAGCCGAGCTTCTTGTTCTGGCACTTCTCAAGCCGCGCCAGGGCGGCGTCGATTTCCTGCAGGATGGAGGGGGACAGCTTCTTCCCATTATCGTAATAGTGGGTGCAAGCCGCGGTGGAAATGGTGAAGCCCGGAGGCACGGGCAGCCCGGCGTTGGTCATTTCGGCCAGGCCGGCGCCTTTGCCGCCGAGGATGTCCTTCATCGTTCCCTGGCCTTCGGCCTTGCCTTCGCCGAAGAAGTAGACGAACTTGTCGTTGGAGCAGCTGCAACAGGTCATTATATCTTCCTCCTGGATTGATTTTCCTTTTCGCGGTTTTCCACGAAAAAAACGTGTGATTATACTCCCGGACGGGAGAGCCGGGCAACGCATTTCATCCATTTGCAGAAAGAAAAACCCGTGAGAAACAATATGGTTGAATACCCCGGTGCCTGGGGGTATTTATGTCGTCAACCCGGACATTTCCCGGGAGTAAGCCAAGGGAGGACCACATGACCCAGCACATACCCGGCCAGCACATGGCGCCCGACGAATTCCGCCGGCTGGGGCGGGAGATGGTCGATTTCATCGCCGACTACTGGGAACGGGTGGAGACCTTCCCGGTGGCTTCCCGCGTCCGCCCCGGCGAAACGGCCGCCCGGCTTCCGGAGGAAGCCCCCGAAACGGGGGAACCCTTCGAAGCCGTGATGCAGGACGTCGAGAACATCATCCTGCCGGGGTTGACCCACTGGCAATCGCCCAACTTCTTTGCCTACTTCCCCAGCAACATCTCCGGGCCCTCCGTGCTCGGAGAAATGCTCTCCGCCGGGCTGGGCGTCCAGGGCATGTCCTGGGCCACTTCCCCCGCCTGCACGGAACTCGAAACGCGGGTCATGGACTGGATGGCCAGGCTGTGCGGCCTGCCGGAAAAATTCCTGTCCGCGGGGCCGGGCGGCGGCGTCATCCAGGACAGTGCTTCCAGCGCCGCCATCTGCGCCATCCTGGCCGCCCGGGAAAAAGCCCTGGCCCGGCACGGCCGGGACAACGCCCCCCGGCTGACCCTCTACCTTTCCGAACACACCCATTCCTCCGTGGAAAAGGGCGCCCGCATCGCCGGGATCGGCCACGAGCGGTTGCGTTTCGTCCCCTGCGACGAAACCGGCGCCATGCGCCCTTCCCCGCTCGCCGAGATGCTGTCCCGGGACCGCCAGGATGGTTTCCTGCCCTTTTTCGTCGCCGCCACCATCGGCACCACTTCGTCCAACGCCATGGATCCCGTGCGGGCCGTCGCGGAAGCGACCAACCGCGAGGACGTCTGGCTGCACGTCGACGGCGCCATGTCAGGCACCGCGGCGGTGTGCCCGGAGTTCCGCCACCTGTTCGACGGTCTGGAACTGGCGGACAGCTACTGCTTCAACCCGCACAAGTGGATGTTCGTGAACTTCGACTGCGACTGCTTCTGGGTGGCGGACCGCCGGCCCTTGATCCAGGCCCTGTCCATCCTGCCGGAATACTTGCGCAACAAGGCCTCGGAAACCGGCGCGGTCATCGATTACCGCGACTGGCAGCTGCCCCTCGGGCGCCGCTTCCGCGCCCTCAAGCTCTGGTTCGTCCTGCGCTGGTACGGGGCCGACGGGCTGCGGGCACACATCCGCGAGCACGTGCGCCTGGCCCGGCTGTTCGCCGCGCTGGTGCAGGACGATCCGGCCTGGGAAGTGGCGGCGCCCGTCCCCCTCAACCTGGTCTGCTTCCGCCACCGCGCCGGGGACGAGACCAACCAGAAGATCATGGAGGCTGCCAACACCGCCGGCCGGATCTTTCTCAGCCACACCAAACTGGACGGCCGCCACACCCTGCGCTTCTGCGTCGGGCAGACCGGCACCCGGGAAAGCCATGTGCGCGAGGCCTGGGCGGAACTGAAGCGCTGTTTGGCGCTTCTTGCGTAAACATATCTTGTGAAACATGACTTTATCATGCTATAAGAAGTCTCAGATCTTACCGCTGCGAGGCACACGATGGAAACTGTAGCCCGGACCATGCGAACCATCCTTTTGGCACTGGTGCCCCTGACACTCTTCGGATGCGGAACACTGGAAACGAAATCTGAATTGAAGATTTCCGAGCTCAAGATGGCGGAGTGCAATCCCGGCACAGAGACGGAGAACATCCGCATCGGCGTACCCGGCCCCCCCTTGACCATCAACCCGGTCCTGGCCGCCGATCCGGTCTCCCAGCTGATCTCGTCGCAGCTCACGGCCACCCTGATGCGGTTCAACCCGGTGACCCTGCAGTTCGAGCCGAACCTGGCCACGCGTTTCGACCGGCTGCCGGACGGCAAGAGCGTCAACATCCACCTTCGCCGGAACCTGGTCTTCAGCGACGGGAAAACCCCCTTCACCGCCGCCGACGTCATCGCCACGGTGGGCTACATCCGGAACAACAAGATCTCCTCGCCCCTGTCTTCCTACTTCACCTTCTACAAGGGCGACCTGACTTTCACCAAGGTCGACGACTACACGGTCCTCTGCACGGCCCCGACGGCCTTCTACGCTTTCGAACCCGTCCTGGCCCGCCTGCCGGTCATTTCGGAAAGCATGATCAAGGCCGAGGCGGTGCCGGAAAACCTGCTCTCGCTGAAAGGCTTCAAGCCCGAGTCCTTCATCGGCATCGGGCCCTTCGTGCCCAAGGCGCTGGAACAACAGCGCATGGTCCTGGCCCCCAACCCGTACTACTGGGTCAAGGACTCCGTCGGCCGGCAGTTGCCCTACGCCAAGGAAGTGATCGTCACCTACGCCGGCGGCCTGGCGCAACTGGACAAGATGCTGGAAGCGGACGAGGTCGACCTGGTCGACGGCATGGACCCCCGCCAGTGGGCGAAGCTGAAGGCCATTGCGGGTGAATTCAACCTCTTCCCTTCCGACGAGACCAAGGCCGTGGAATCGCCGTCCCAGTACGTGCTCTGGTTCAACCAGAGCAGCAAGTCCGCCGGCGAGGGCGGGGCCGACCGCGAATGGATGAAGAACCGCGACGCCCGCGCCGCCTTTTCCCTGGCCATCAACCGCACGGCCGCGGCTGCCCCTTTCGGCGGGCGGGCCTTCCCTTCCTTCAGCCTCGTGCCCGACTGGTACGAAGAGTGGGCCGAGCCGGCCGTGCCGGCTGAGGCCAACCAGGCCGAAGCCCGCCGCCTCCTCACCGAGAAGGCCAAGATGAAGGTGAGCGCCGAAGGCGGAAAACTGACCGACGCCGACGACAACCCCATCAAAATCCAGATCCTGCTGCTGCAAGGCGACGCGGTCGGCCAGGAGATCGCCAGGCAGGTGGTCAGCGACTTCAAGGCCATCGGCGCCGAAGCGTCCGTCGCCGAACTGTCCTGGGCCGACATCGCCCAGAAGTTCACCGCCTCCGACTACGACGCCGTCCTCCTGTCCCTGAACACCATCAACCACCCGTATTTCCTGCGGGAGGTCTTCTGCTCCATGAGCTACGGCCGCCCCTATGCCCCGGAAGTCAACAAGCAGCCGGACCCGGAGCAAAAGACCCTCAACGACGCGCTCGACACCCTGTTCTGCGCCTCTTCCTTCGGAGCCCGGGCCGCCGCCGCCCGGCAGGCCCAGAAATCGATCCTGCAGGGCGCCTTCGTCATCCCCATCGTCCGCCCCCGCATGTGTTTCGGCGCCCACAAGGCCCTCCGCAACCTGATGGAAGGGAATGCCCTCACGACGCTGACCTGGAACCTGGACGAGCTGTACAAGGTGAAATGAGCCGATGCCCGAAAACCGCCCTGCTGAACCCCGGACTGCCGCTCGAACGGGGAGATTCCACTGGAGGACCGTTTTTCTTGCGCTGCGAGACCTGCTGGTCGTGGTGGCGCTCTTCCACCTGGTGACGAGCGCCTTCCTGCAGCCGGTGCGGGTGGACGGGAACAGCATGCAGCCCGGCATCAGGGACCAGGAACGCCTGTTCATCAACAAGCTGTCCTACCGCTTCGCCAGCATCCACCGGGGGGACGTGGTCGTCTTCCAGTCCCCCACGGACAAGGACAAGACTTTCATCAAGCGGGTCATCGGCCTGCCGGGTGAGCGCGTGCGCGTTACCGGCGGGGTCGTTTTCATCAACGGCGCCCGCCTTCCGGAACCGTACGCGCTTTTCTCCACGGAAGACCCTGTCACGGTAGACGAGTTCACCATCCGCCCCGAGCAGTATTTCGTGCTCGGCGACCACCGCGCCTGCAGCAACGACAGCCGGAACTGGGGCCCCATACCCGTCAGCCTCATCATCGGCAAGGCCATCTTCAAATACTGGCCTCCCTCCGACTTCGGCTTCGTGCACTGATCCCGGCGCAGGAATCACCAACCGGCCTCACGCCAAGACGCAAAGCCGCCAAGAACGTAAACCAGCCCGCTGCTGGAGGGTTATGGTTTCCGGTTCGCCAGGAGAGCATCGAGCGCGGCCCGGTCGTGACCGACGCACAGCAGTTCCCGGGTTCACTGCACCGGGATGTCCTTCATGACGGGCTGAAGTTCCGCCCAGGCGGCCCCGTCGGCCGTCAGCCGTTGGATCGCCTTGCCCAGGCGCTGGAAGGTCTCCTCGGCTTCTTTTTCGTATTTTTCCTTCAAGAAACCGCTCTCCTTCTCGTCGATGCCCGCTGCCAGCTCTTCGGCAGCCTTCTTGAGCGACTGCAGCCTGTCGGCGATTTCCCGAACCTTCTCCACGGCCTCCAGGGCCGTGGCCCGCCCGTGCACGCCCTCGAGAACCCGGGCCAGGTCGCGGAAAAGGGCCAGGGAGTCCCGTGTCACCGACTCCGGCGTCGGCTTGGCTTCCTGGTCCGCCCCGGCCGACGGAGCCGGGCCGGGCAAGGCGGCCGGCCAGACCGAACACGCGACCGCCTGGAGCAGAACCATCGCGGCCAGAAGGGGGCGCTTCACGGTCCGGTTCATCCCGAATCACCGCGAATCGCTGGAAAAGCGAACGAGGGTGCCGTCCACGAAGTGGGTGGTGATCTTCTCGCGCTTGGTCTCGTACACACAGATGACGACCTGCAGGGACCCCTCGTCAACGGTTTTGGAGGAAACGGGTTCGCCGAGGATCACTTCCACGTCCTCCCGGCTCATGCCCTTCTCCAAGTCGCCGGCGCTCCGGCCGGGCCGCACCACGTCCCGGGGGCCGTCGTCGCCGGCGTTCTGGCGCTGACGGGAGGAATCGTCGTCCTGCACCCAGGGGAATATGACGTACTCGGACAAGGCGGCCATGACGGCTTCGGGGCGGAGTTCGGCCGGGCCGGGCTTCACGCCGAAGTTGATGTTGAAGCGGGAACCGCCCCGGGCGCGGTTGGCCATGACCTCGTCGGCCTTGCCGATGGAGGCGTCCCTGGCGTCGGCGCGCCGGCGGTCGTCTTCCCGCTCCCGCCGCCAGCGCAGGTCGGACAGCTCGTCCTGAATCTGGTCGCGGCGGCGACGGTCGGTCTCGGTGTCCAGCTTTTTCTCGAGATCCTTCTCCCGCTGGGACTTATCGCAGGCCGTCCAGCCCACCGAGGTGCTGGTGTCGTCCCCGAAAGTGCCGAAACCGCCCCCGTCCAGCTGGAATTCAACATTCTTCCCTTTCACCTTGACCTTGGTCACCATGGAGGAGTCGCCGTCGTAAATAGCCGTCCCGCACGACTTCAGGCGCTTGGCGTAGCTGGAGAAGTCCATCCGCCCCACCCCGTTGGACATGACGTCCACGTGCACCCCTTCCTGGGTGCCGGGCATGTCGAGCTTGACGATGACTTTCTTCCCCACGAAGTAGTTCTGGATATCGGCTTCCGTCTGGGCCGGAACGGCCACCGCGACCATGAAGACGAAGAAGAGGGCTGAGACGATCCTGCGCATGTCAACCTCCCGCGAAAATGAGTGTCGGCCCATCATACGATTCATTCGCCGTGTTCGCAACAGGCCAGGAAGGCATCCCGGCTCCGGTCCCAGCGGTCCTTGCCGGCCAGCAGGCGGCTCATGACGGGGAATGGGCCCGCCAACCGGTCGGCCACGGACGCGCACAGGTAGCGGATCTCCCACTGGGCGTGAGGGTCCAGCCGCAGCCGCAGGACATGGTTCCACTCCCGCAGGTTGGCGGAGAAGACGAAGCGCCGGCGGTGGGCGTTGGTCAGGGCGTAGGGAGCAAGGTGCGGCGAAACGTCGGCCAGCTTTTCGGCCATCCGCTCGGACTGCCGCATCACTTCCCGGAAAGGTTCCTCCAGCCCCGCCTCCGCAATGGCCGGGGGCACGGTCACTCCGAGGCGGACGTCGTACGGCCCCGTGAACTGCGATGCCAGGCGGTGCCGCTTGAACTGCGCGAAGCACGAAGCGCTGAGGGCGCAGGAGGCCGCGGCGCCGGCCATTTCGAACGCCCGGGGCAAGGCGTCCCAGGGCCGCATCTGCTCCACCAGGGGCCGGAGCAGGCGCATCTTTGCCTCTTCGTCCAGCCCGGAGGCCCAGCGCAGGCAGTCCGCCGGGTCCTCCCCCGTTTCCTCCAGGACCAGGGCGGCGAAAACATCTGCCTCGGTTCCGTGGACCCGGACCAGCCGGCACAGGAACGGGTCGCTGATGCCGAACGGCTTCGGCCGACCGTCCAGCGTGCCGCTTTCCCGGAACGAAGACCCGACGGCGGAAGCCAGCCCCTTCAGCCCCTTCTGCCGGCAGGGACCGGGCTCCGTGTACTTGATGAGCGAGGGGGCGGTCGGCTGCAAGGCTTCCAGAAGCGCCCGCCCGTAGGCCCTGACTTCGGCCAGGGGGTGGCAGGCCGCATCGCCGGCGACCCGTTCCACGGAACGTGCGTTGATCGTCATCCCCAGCTGGGTGGCGGTGGCCAGGCCCAGGACGTAGCGCGCATCCTCCTTGGCCTGGTTGTCCAGGTCCCGCACGCGGTCCGCGCAATCCGTCGCCTCCGGGTGGGCGGCCAGCAGGCGTTCCCGCAAAGTCTCGTGGAAGCGGACATACGCTTCCCGCTGCCGGCGGGCGTTCTCCAGATATTCGTCAGCCAGGGGCGTCCCGGCGATCTCGGCCGGAAGGTGTGCCTCTCCTTCCAGGGTGACATAACGCTGCGATTTCTCGGTGTAGGAGGCCAGGCGGTAGTGTTCGATGAATTCCGCGGCCAGCCGGCTGGCTCCTTCGACATCCACGTTGAAGACGGCGTGTTCGGCCACGGAGGCGTGCCCGAGCCCGAACACGATGGACTCGTTGGAACGCCGGGCCCGCTCCACGGCCCGGCGGGCGATGCGGCGCAGCTCCCCCACGTCCCGCGGGTCCCGGCTGATGCGGGCGTAGGCGGCCGACAAAGTTTCCGGCGTCATGTCCTCCCGCCGGGCCCAGGCCGCCATGCACCGCAGCAGCTCCTCGTTTTCGCCGCCCCCGCCGGTCTGGACGACTTCCAGGGCCTGGCGGCCGAGCCCGCGCCACTCTTCCAGCAGTTCTTCGTCCAGGTTTCTTCCCGCCGCGACGACTTTCACGACTTTTCCTCCGCGTGGAAATACGGGTCTGGGGAAGTGGTCGTCCCCATTTCCCCGTCGGTCCCCTCCCGCACGCTGTCCGGGCAAACGGCCCGGATCCGCTCCAGGACCTCGTGGATGAGGACATCGGGCGTCGACGCTCCCGCGGTCACCCCGACCGAAGCCGCCCCCGCGAACCACTCCGGGTGGATGCTGTCGGCAGTCTGCACCTGGTAGGTCCTCGGGTTTACCGCTGCGCTCAACTCCGTCAGGCGCCGGGTGTTGGCGCTGGAAAAGGAACCGACCACGATCATGACGGTGTTTTCCCGGGGCATCCTCCGTATTTCGTTCTGGTGGTCAGTGGTCGGCTTGCAGATCGTGTCGATGAACCGGATCTCCCGGCACACGCCGACCAGCCGGCCGATGATCGACTGCACGTTCTCCCGGTTCTGGGTGGACTGGACCACCACGCCCAGGCGCTTGCCCCATCCTTCCATCCCCTCGATGTCTTCTGGTCTGGAGATGACCCGGGCCTGCTGGACCTGGGCGGCGATCCCCTTCACCTCGTCATGGTTCTGGTCGCCGATGATGACGACCTCGTAGCCCTGTTCCTCGAGGAGACGGGCGATACGGTGGATCTCCAGAACCATGGGGCAGGTGGCGTCCACGATGTGCAAGCCCCGGTCCGCCGCCTGGCGCAGGAGGTCGGGGGCGGTGCCGTGCGCCCGCAGCAGCAGGGTGCTGCCGGACGGAATGGCCGCGAAGTCCTCGACCACGCGGATGCCGGTGGCCATGATCTGCTCGACGACATACTCGTTGTGCACGATGTTGCCCAGCATGTAAACGGGCCCGGGGCCTTTGACGGCATCCAGGGCGATCTCGATCGCCCTCCTCACGCCGAAGCAGAAACCGGCGCTCTTCGCGAGGCGGACCCGCAGCATGGACAAACGACCCCGCAGGCTACAGCGAGGGGATGAAGGTCACCAGTTCGGACGTTCCCTGCATCGACACCGAGAAGATGGGCTGGCCGTTGGTCACGGACAATTTGAGGTAGCCCATGAAGTTGTCGACGTTGGGGATGGGGTCGAACAGCCAGGAGTCGGTCATGCTGAACATGTACTGCCCGTGGGCCGGGACCTGGATGTCGGCCAGCGACTGGGCGGCGATCGTCCCGTCCGGATTGTAGATGTCCACGTGGACCGTCGACGCCGCATCGCCCGGGTTGTTGAGGATGTAGGCCGTGTAGTAGGGCGCGAGGTTTACAGCGAAAGGATAAGTGATGTCCAGGGCGGCGTCGGGGCGGAAGCGCATGCTGTCCATGCTCATGTTCCGGATGAGGGTCAACGGGTCGGTCAGGGTCGCGGTGGGGGCGTTGGAGTAGCTGATCGAATAGGCGCCGCACACCTGGTCCTGATTCACGGTGATGACGATGGAACCCGTCAGGACGTCGTCGGCATAGCGGCCGTGCCCGGTCAGGGAAGCGTCGGACAGCGCCATCATGTATTCGGAGTGGTTTTTGATGTCCAGTTCCTTCGTCAGGAAAAGGTTCCCCGCCAGGTCGTAGAAATCGATCCGGACATGCGTGTACTGGCGGATGGGGTTGTTCGAGGAGTCGACGACGCCGTCGATGTAGGGAGCCTTTTCGTCCACGAGGTGCAGGGTGGTGTCAAAGCCGGCGCCAACGGCGAAATACGGGACGTGGAGGGGGAAGGTCGAGGTGGCGCGCAGCGGGTCGAGCGGGGGAACCGTGTAGAGGAACGAAGCGTCCGGGCACTGGCCCTCCACCGTCTGGTAGGCGGTGGTTTCCAGGTTCGCCGTGTTGAAGCAGCGGACGAAGCCGGCCACCAGCACCTGGCCGAAAGCCTGGTCGATGCCGTGGGCCCCGTTCACATCGAAGTTGACGCTCCCGTTGGAAATGTCCGAACCATCCCACAGGTACTGGATCCGGTTGACCGAGTACACGTTCAGGTACGGGTTCACGTAGTGCAGGTAGGTGTGGATGTTGGGGATGGTGTTCTTGGTCGTGTCGGTGGTGTTGGGGTTGCTGTACAGGCAAGGGAAGATCATGTCCTGGGCAGAGTTGCCGCCGATGCGGAAGTAGTCGCCCCGGATCATGGCGCCCGAGTCGTTCAGCGTGGCGTTGAACACCACGCCGTGAAGGGGCAGCGTCTCGTTGGAGGCCTTCATGAAGCCGTGCTGGTTGCTCACCTTGTCGTAGTCGGGGATGAGGCTCTTGATGTCGCTGATGAGCTGCTGGCCCGGCGGCAGGGTGATTTCGTAAGGCTCGATGATGTGCGTGACCTTGTCGCTGTCCACCCAGAAGAACGGGTAGCCGTTGCGGGCATCGTCGTCGGAGGTGTTCGTGTCGTTGGTCTGGAAAGACTGCAGCCAGTAGGAGACCGGAACGTCGTAGGGGTTCAGCAGGGCCAAGGAGCAGACGGTCTTGTCGGCGATCTTGACGCCCATGGCGGACGTGAACACGTAATCGGATGGCGGGGCGCTTTCCACCAGTTTTCCCGTCACGTAGTCGGCGACGAGATACGTGCCGGAACCCGGGATCATGGCCATGGTCACGGGCATCTCCCTGTTTTCCGTATTGTTGACCACCGTGATGGCCGTCGTCTGCTTGTACAGGTTCATCGGCACCCGGACCACGGTGTCCTTGTAGTTGGAGTAATAGTCCATGTTGTAGGAGCTGAAGGCGGGGAAGAGGATGTCGTATTCCCCCTGGTCGTTGGGGATGAAAGCGAAATCCGTCATGGAGCACATGTTGTAATCCGGCGCGGAGTAGGTCATGGACTTGTAGAAGGCCAGGTCGGGGTAGGTGTACACGTAGAACGAGGCATACCCCTTGAGGTTCGTGCCGATGTCGTCCATCTCGTCGTAGGAGACGTTCTGGATGACGATGTATTTCCCGGTGGGGTCGAAAGTCACCGTGGTCGGCTCGCCGGGAACCGGCAGGGTGATGTAGTTCTCATCCTCGTCCTCGAGAGGCTTGCCCGTGGCCGGGTCGAACAGGTACACCCGGTCGACGATGCCGAAAGCGGAGGAGGATCCCACAGAAGACACGAAACCGATCTTGTCGTCCGGGGAAAGCAGCACCTTGCTCCGGAAGGAGAGGTTCGGCGTGTGCGAGGAGACAGTGGCGTCCGGGTCCCAGAAGGAAACCTGGTGCCGCTCGGTGAAGGTGGCCAGATCCACCACGGACACCGTTTCCTTCAGCGCGTTCGACACGCAGAGGAACGTCTCGTCGTGGCTGAGGGTGATGGCCGTGGGTTGGGCCGTGTAGTAGTATGGGCAGGCGCTGCACTCCACCTTCAGCCGGTTCGTGATGGTGTGGTTGAGCGCGTCGAATTTCAGGATTTCACCGGTCAGGGAGGAGGAGACGTAGGCCGTGGTCCCGTCCGAGGTGAACACGATGTTGCTTCCGAAACCGAAGTTGGCCGTGGAGGCGTCGATGGTGGTCTTGACTTCCAGGGTCGCGGTGTCGATGACGGTGACGGAGCACTGGGTGTCCGGGTAGGTGCCGAAATTGCCGAAATTGAGCACCCAGATCTCGGTGTGCGTGGGGTTGTAGTACATCAGGGCAGGCCGCCGCCCCATCTTGATGGCCTTGACGAACTGCTTCGCCGGGTCCCATTCCCGGGGGTGGAAAACCAGGACGTAGCCCACATCGTTGTTGTCGTCTTCGTCTCCGTCGTCGCTGGCGATGTAGTTGACGAAGGCCAGCGTCCCGTCATCGGAGAAGAGGATGTTCGGCGCGATCACGTCCGAATCGTTGAGCCGGAAGGAAACCTTGAGGTTCCGGATCGATTCCGGGGAAAGTGGGTCGTTGGGGTTTATCACGGCGTACTGCGTGGCGGACACGGTCGCCGTCACGGAGATCAGAACGCACAGTATGGAAAGCTTCATTCCGAATTTTCGCATATATCCTCCCCCGAAGGTGGGTTTCAAAAAGAAGTGATACTACCATTTCCGTCTGGCGAAAACAATCCATTTGCGAGGCGGGGCTTTCGACGCCCCCCCTTTTCCCGGACGGTAGCCGTGAGGCGTTTGCGCATGAAGAATTTTTTCAGTGAAGCCGCCGGACCAAGCGCCCTGGACCGGCGGAAAGGGGCGAGCCCGCCCGTCAGTGTCGCATCGCCCCGTCCGCCCCCGACGCCACCGCCCGCCGCTCGTAATCGGCGGGCACCGGCACGACGCCGCCGAGGGGGCCTTCGATGTAGGCGACCAGGGAGTCGATGTCCTTGACAATCTCCCCGTTTCCGTCGACGACAGGCCTCCGGTTGCGCCCCTTCTCCTTGAAAACGTCGAAGCCGTTGCCCCCCAGGGCCAGAAATTCTGCCACCGTCACGACGTACAGACGGTCGCCGTCGAAGGGCGCCCCGGCGATCTCCAGGATGTCGATCCGCTTCCCCTGCGGCGTGTCCTTCCAGGTGTACCGCAAACCGGACACTTGCAGGAATTCGCACCAGCGGGCGCCTCCCCACTGCAGTTGCAGCACTTGCCGGATTTCGTCGCCGGTGAGATCGAGGTTGAACAGGTCGTTGCGGAAGGGGACCACGTTGAGCAGATCGCCCCAGGTGATGTCGGGACGGTCGAGATCGGACCGCAGCCCCGTGGGATTGGTGAAGGCCACCTCGCTCCGGCCGACGAAACGGTGGGCGTCCGCCACGAAGGCACCGATGGCCGACACGCCGGCGCAACTGGCCTGGCGGGCCAACGGTTTTCCCGCCAGGCGCCCCACCCGGCGGGAGGTCATGGGACGAACAGCGTCGGCGGCCTTCCTGGCCAGATCGTTCGCCGGCCCGTCCGAGGCGGCGCCAGCTCGGCCGGCGCCGAGCACCGGCCTGATCGCCGCCGTCTTGGCAGCGACGTCCCGCGTCACCGGGTCGATGGCCAGGTCTATCTCGGCAAAGGACTTGCCATAACTGTTGGCCTGGGTGACGAGAACGGGCCGCTTGCCCGCGTTGGGAACCAGAGCGTTTGAGAACTTGTGCAGGTGGGCGGACACCACGACGTCCACTTCCGGGTCGAGCCGGTTGACGATGGACAGGACATCGTCCCCCGTCAGCCCCGGCCGGGAGGCGTCGGTGGGCCCGTCGTACGGCGCCTGCGACCCGCCCTGGTGGAGCAGCACCACGACGGAGCGGATCTTTTTGCGCTTCAGATCGGCCACGACCTTGTTGACGGATTCCGCCTCATCGAGAAAGGAAAGCCCCTTGACCCGGCCGCCGACCACTTCGATAGGGGTGGACTTGGTCACGGCCCCGACAAAGGCGACCGGCACACCGTCGATTTCGCACACGGCGTACGGGCGGAAGAGGCTCCGGCCCGACGCTTCCTGTACGACGTTGCTGCATACGACCGGAAAGCGGGCGCCCCGCCAGGGCTTTTCCACCGGCGGAAATTTCTCGTCGGCCCCGCCGCGCAACAGGCGGAGAAGCGCGCTCAGCCCCCGATCGAACTCATGGTTGCCCACCGTCGCCACGACGTTGCAACGCGGACCGCTGCGGTCGAGCCCGCGGCAGTGCCGGTTGGCCAGCAGGTTCAGGAAGGCCACGGCCGGCGTTTCGTCCAGCAATGCGCTGAGGGCCGGCGAAGCACCGACGAGGTCGCCGGCGCTGACGATCACCGTGCGGTCTTCGGCCCCCGACATGGCTTCCCGCAGCCGGGCGGCCAGGAACGGCCCGCCGCCCACCGCCTGTCCGGCGATCTCGCCGGAAGGCTCGTTGCCGATCCGTCCGTGCAGGTCGTTGATCGCCAGGATCTTGACGTGCTTGAGAGGCCTTTCGCCGCCTTTCGCCGCCGTCCCCGCCGCCGGGGCGCCTGGCAGCCAGGCCGCCGTCAGACAGCAGAGCACCAGCAGGAGAAAAGTGTGGAAACGTCGGGGCATTATTCCCTCCTGGACCTCTTCCAGAATCGTTCTTCTTCAAGACCCCCTGTTTCTACAACACAACGCAACGGATGTCAATGTTTTCAGCGCGGCTGGAGCAATACCTGCCCCTTGCGCCTGGCGGGAAGGCGGCAAGGCCGGGCCCGGCAAGAATCCAATCCGGACGGCCGGACCGCCACGACGGCGGACGGGGCGACGCCTCCGGGAAAAGGGCCGATCTTCTGGCAATAGAAGATGTTGTTGACAGGACTCATGATTTTTGCTATTGTGGCGCCAAGTATTCTTCGACAGGCTCCTTCCCCCCACCTGGCCAGGTGAAGGAGGACATTCCGGTCGGCGGTGTCCGTGCAATCGTTTTCCCGGCGAGGCGTTTCATGCGAATCTTCCCACTGCTGTCTCTCGCGCTGCTGCTGGCGGCCGGTCCGCTTTCGGGCCAGGCCGTCGGTCCGGACGCCCCGGCCCAGGACAACCTGAAAGAGGAGCTCCGGTGGCTCCGGGCCGAATCTTTCCGGGTGGTGACGGCCAGCAAATTCGAGCAGAAATATGACGACGCCCCGGCCAAGATGGTCGTCTGGACCCGGGAGATGATCCGGCGGAACGGTTTCCAGACCCTGGAGGAAGTCCTGGAGCACACCCCCGGGTTCTATTGCGGCTTCAACAGCGACTACGCCCTCTATTCGGTCCGCGGCATGAGCCCCCTGGCCCCCGGCATGCCCCAGCCGAACATCCTGTTCATGATCGACGGCATCCGGCTGAACGAGGCCACGTTCTTCGGCCACTACTACAACTACTGCCACAACCTGGACAACGTGGAGCAGATCGAGATCATCCTCGGCCCAGGCGGGGCCCTGTACGGCCTGAACGCCCTCTCCGGGGTCGTGCACATCATCACCCGGCGCCCCCCGAAGGAGCGCTCCGCCTCCTTCGAGACCAGCGCTTCCGTCGAGACCCCGCTCAACGACGGCTCGTTCTTTCTCGGCGGCAGCTGGAACGGGGGCGGGGACTGCAGCGTCTATGCCTCCCTCAGCCTGCCCTACAGCATCAACGGCCGCTGGGACACGGGCGTCGCCAACCTGGGCGCGGTGGACTGGTACCGGAAAAGCCCCTGGCACCATGGCCTGGAACGGAGCGGTTCGTGCATCCCCAACTGGGATGTGCGCTTCAACTTCCGGAACCTGGAGTTTTTTCTCTACCGGGCCTCCATCCAGTACCCCGAGTTCAACGCCCCGTGGTGGGACATCACCGCCGAGCGGACGCGCAGCTTCGAGAAGCGGATCTGCGAGGTCGCCTGGAAACCGGGCCCGCTGGATGCGGAGATCAAGTTCAACTTCAACCAGCATTACGATTTCCATGATTCGCAGGGCCGGACCCTGTGGGCCGACTTCGGCCAACCGCCCGGAAATTCCACCTGGGGGCTGACGCAGGTGAACGAATACCTGCTCTCCGCCCAGGCGACACCGCTGCGGCAAGAGCACAACAACGTGCTGGCGGCCATCGAGATCAGCCGGGCCAACCGGAACGCCGACTTCCTCGGCGACCCTGACGGCCGTTCGCTGGACCAGTGGCGCTGCTCCGTCCTGGCCCAGTGGGAAAACAAGAGCATCTCCAACCTGACCGTCCTGGCGGGGTTCCGCTACGACTACGTCAGCATCGAGAGCCACGACCCCGCCCAGAACGCGGCCAAGGTCATCGACCACTTCGACGCGCTGAGCCCCCGGCTGTCCCTTTCCTACCGCCTCGGCGAAGCGCACCGCGTCCGCCTCGTTTTGGCCCGGGCCTACCGCCAGTTCATCCTGGGGGACTTCATCGACCCCGTCTGGGCCCACCAACCCGATTACGTCGACGACATCGAATTCGACTACAAATTCAATTTTCACAAACACTTCAGTGCCGACGTCAACTTCTTCCACATGCGCGCCCCCTACACCCTGCTCGCCATCAACGACAACTTCTTCCCCCCCGAGGGCCGCACGCCGTTCAAGAGCTACGGTATCGAGGCCAACGTCGACGCCCGTTTCGGCGACGTGGAAATGTCCGGCGGAGTCACCTGGTGGCACGCCCGCACCGGGCAGCTGGAGGAGGCGGGCGTGGAGCGCATGCTCAACGTGCCCCGGGTGATGATCAAGTTCAACCTGCGCACGCCGCTGGTCGCCGACGTCCTCCACCTGGCCGTCCTGGTCAACGGCAACGTCGGTTTCCTGCACATGGACGACCTTTCCGGGGCCTACCGGGAAGAGTGGGGGTACGCCCCCGTCAACGTGATCCTTTCGTCGGGGCGCCGACTGCGCCCGTACACCTTCTCCTTCGGCGTCAAGAACCTGTTCAACCAGCGCTTCGACTATCCGGGCTACGGCTGCACCGCCCCGTTCCGGGATTGGAACTATCCCGGCTACATGGTGACCGACTCCCGGGTCAAGCACCCCGGCATCAGCGCGTTCGCCAAGTTCGGAATCGAGTTCTGAAGGGGCCCCATGCAGGTGAAAAACATCGGAACGACTGCGCCCTTGCGCCGGGGAATCATCCGGACGGCCCTGGTCACGATCGTCTCGAGCGCATTTCTCATGCTCACCTCCGCTCCGTCGCCCGTCTGCACCGTCTATTTCTACAACCCCGAAACCAACGTGAACAATTTCGCCTCCCTGAAAAGGGAGTTCGACAGCTACCTGGCGCGCTACGGGAGCTTCCAGTTCCAGCCATTCAGCGACCGCAAGGTGTTCGAAAACTTCCTTTCCAGCGGCCGGAGCGGGATTTTCCTGGTGTCCAGCTGGCACTATCGGCAATTCCTTTCGTCCCGGAACATGGTCCCCTACCTGGTGGGCGTGGCCAAGGGAAAGTCCACCCAGCGGAAACTCCTGGCCGCCCGGAAGGACGTCGCCAGCATCGCGGCCCTGGCCGGAGGCACGGTGGCCTCCGCCGGCAACCGGGACTTCACCCTGACCGTGCTGCGGGACATGCTCGGCACAAGCAACAACAATATATTGAACTCGCTCAAAATCCTGACGGTGCCCAAGGAGATCGACGCACTCATGTCGGTCGGCTTCGGCGTGGCCGAGTCTGCCGTGACGGCCGAGAGCGCCATGTTGCGACTGGCCGTCGTCAACCCGAAGCAATACGGCCTGCTGCGGCGGCTCGCCGTCGCGGAGGAGACTCTCCTGCCCATCGTCCTGGTGCCGAAGAACGCCGCCGACGACGCCTACCGGCTCCTGGCCGTGCTCAAGGACATGGGCGGCAGCCCGGAAGGCCAATCGCGGCTGCGGCTGCTGGGCCTGGACGGGCTGAAGAGGATCGGGGAAAACGAGACGAGGATGCTGGGCCAATGAACAACACACCTGCTTCCGCCTTGAAACGAGCGCTCCGCATCGCCTGCCTGGCCGCGGCCGCGGCCCTCTTCGCCCTCTCCAGCCCCGGGCCCGCCGGCACCAAGGTGGTGATCCTGAACTCCGACAACTCCATCGAGAAATACAGCCGGAACCAGGCCGCCTTTTGCGAGGCGCTGGCCGCGCCCACCCTGGACATCGACCTGGGCGACCGCTCGCTCGACGAGCGCAAGGTGCAGGAAATCCTCGCCCGGGAGAACCCCGACATCGTCTACTGCATCGGTTCCCGCGCCCTGCAGCTGGCCCGCACGATGGTCAGCGGGAAGAAGCTGGTCTTTTCCTCGGTCATCAACTGGCGGCGGTTGGGCCTGGACAAAGGCGCCTTCGGCGTGTCGAACGAGATGCCCCCGGGCGCCCAGCTCACCCTGTTCCGGATGTTCTTCCCGGACATCCGGAAAATCGGCGTTCTCTACAGCGAGGCCTACAACCGCGAATGGTTCGCCTCCGCCGCCAGGGCCGCCTCGGAAGTAGGCGTCCGCCTCGTCGGCAAGACGGTCCAGAAGGACCCCCAGAAAGCTCTCGAGACCATCATCGGGGAGGTGGACGCCATCTGGCTCATCGCCGACCCGGTCATCCTGTCCGAACAACAGGCCGTCATCCGGTTGTTTGAGCTGGCGGCGTCCCGGAAAAAGGCCGTGATCACCTACGACGAGGTGTTCGCCGACCTGGGGCCCGCCCTGATCATCTCGGTGGACGCGCCGACCATCGGCCGCCAGGCGGCGGGACTGGCCCGGCGCCTCGTTTCCAGGGAGCGGGTGGAGGAGCGGATCCAGAACCCGGCGGGGTCCAGCGTCACTCTCAACCTCAAGAAGGTTGCGGAATTCGGCCTCCACCTGAACATGGAAGCCCTGGATTCCGTCGACCGGATCATCCAGTAGGTGGACCCATGAAAGTCTTCGCCCGGATGGGAATTTTCTGGCGGATCCTGTCGGCCATGACCGGCCTGATCGTGGCCATGGCCGTCGTGGTCACGGTCTTTCAGATCGCCTCGCAGAAAACCGCGCTCGAAAAGGAACTGGACCGCCGCATCAGCATGGTGAAGGAGTCCCTCCGCAAGAGAGGCCGCGCCATCGCCTTCAACCTGGCCCGCCAGGTGGAGGAGGGCATCGCCTCGTTCAACTTCTACAACGTCACGGATTCCATCAACAAGGCCGTGAAGGATGACCCCGAGATCCTGTACGCCATCCTCATGGATCAGTCCCGGGTCGCCTACGTCCACACTTTTCGCCCGAAGATGCAGCAGGAAGTGCTCAACGGCCCCCGGGACCTCTTCGCCGTCAACCAGAAAGCCCCGCTGACCTCCGAGTTCGTTTACGAAGGCCGGCAGGTGATGGAGTTCATCATGCCCCTCCGGGTCAGCATCAACCCCTGGGGGGTGTTGCGGCTGGGCTTTTCTCTGGACGCCCTGGAGAAGGACATCGTTTCCTCCCGGCAGGACATCCACGGCCAGGTGAACGCAGCCGTGACCCGGTCCATCCTGATCGCCCTGGTGACGCTCGTCATCGGCACCCTGGCGGTCTTCCTGATCTCCGCCCGGCTGTCGCGCCCCCTGGTCCGGCTGACCGCCTCCGCCCGCGAGCTGGCCAAGGGCAACTTCGAGGCCGCCAAGGACCTGGGTACGGGATCGGCCGGGGAGGTCGGCATCCTGGCGACGGCATTCGTGGAGATGGCGGGCGACTTGAAGGCCTCGTACGGCAAGATCGAGGAGTACAGCCAGAACCTGGAACAAAAGGTGGCCGCAAGGACCGAGGAACTGCAGCGCTATGCCGCGGACCTGAAACAGGCCAAGGACTCCCTGGAGGAGTATTCCCGGCAGCTTTCCGAGACGGCCCGGGAAATGGAGTTGGCCAAGAATTCCGCCGAGGCGGCCACCCGCAGCAAGAGCTCCTTCCTGGCCAACATGAGCCACGAGATCCGGACGCCCATGAACGCCATCGTGGGGATGACGGACCTGACGCTGAAGACCGAGCTGAGCGCCCTGCAGCGTGACTACCTGGAGAAGGTCCGCTACGCCTCGCGCTCCCTGATCGGAATCATCAACGACATCCTCGATTTCTCCAAGATCGAAGCCGGGAAGATCGAGCTGGAGGAAGTGGAATTCAGCCTCGACCGGGTGATGCGGGGGCTGGCGGACATGCTTTCCGCCCGGGCGTCGGAGAAGGGCATCGAATTCCTGGTGTCCGTGGGCAGCGACGTCCCGGCGACCCTGCTGGGCGACTCCCTCCGGCTGGGGCAGATCCTGCTCAATCTCACCAGCAACGCCATCAAGTTCACCGACAGGGGGGAGGTGCTCGTCCGGGTCAGCCTGCTGTCGCACGAGGAAAGGGTCGTGCGGTTGCGCTTCTCGGTGAAGGATACCGGCATCGGCATCGACGAGGAGAGAAAGGGCAGGCTTTTCCACATGTTCCTGCAGGGCGACGAGAGCACGGCGCGCAAGTACGGGGGCACTGGCCTCGGGCTGGCCATCTCCAAGGGCCTGGTGGAGGTGATGGGAGGCCGGATCGGGGTGGAGAGCGAGGCGGGGGCCGGGTGCCTGTTCACCGTGGACCTCGGCTTCAAGGTTCCGGAGACGGTCCAGCCGAACCTGCTCATGCCGCCGGAACTGCTGAGGGGCATGGAGATCCTCGTCGTGGACGACAACGCCACCAGCCGCGAGATCCTGGTGGAGATGCTGAAATCGATGTCGTTCAAGACGTCGACGGTTTCCTCCGGGGAAGAGGCCTTGCGGGTGCTGGCGTCCGACCCTTCTGCGCTGCAGTACCGGATCGTGCTCCTGGACTGGCAGATGCCCGGCCTGGACGGGCTGGAAACCGCCCGCCGGATCCGCGAGATGAAACACGCCAACCGCGTCCCCCTGGTGATCATGATCACCGGCTTCGGGCCGGAGAAGGTCCGCCAGCAGGCGCGCGAAATCGGCATCAACTGCATCATCGCCAAGCCGGTCAACGAATCTGACCTGCTGGAAAACATCATGGAGGCCATCGGCATCGAAACGAGGCGGGAACGGCTCGCCCGCTCGGCCACCCAGACCGCCGCCCTGGAGACGGAAAAAATCCGAGGCATCAAGGTCCTGCTGGTGGAAGACAACGCCGTGAACCAGCAGGTGGCCCTGGCGGTGCTGGGAAACGCCAAGGTGCAGACCGACATCGCCGGCAACGGGCAGGAGGCGGTGAACGCGGTCCGGGCCAACGACTACGACGCCGTGCTGATGGACCTCCAGATGCCCGTCATGGACGGCTACGAAGCCACCCGGCAGATCCGCCGGCTGCCCGGGAAAGAGAAGCTGCCCATCATCGCCATGACGGCCCACGCCATGAACCAGGCCCGGGAGATGTGCCTGGAATGCGGCATGGACGACCACCTGGCCAAGCCCATCGACGCCGACCAGCTGTATGCCGCGCTCGCCCGCCGGGTCGTCGGGGCACGGACGGGCCCGGCGGAAACGCCGTCTCCCCGAGCGCCCGAAAGGCAGGAAAGGCCTCCCGGCGAAGGCGCCTTCCCGGGCCTGGACATCCCGGCGGCGCTGGCCCGGCTCAACGGGAACCGGTCGCTCCTGGCCCGCCTGTTCAAGGACTTTTCCCTGGATTTTGGCAACGCGGACGAAAAGCTGCACAAACTGTTGGCCGACGGCGAGCGGAAAGAAGCTGTCCGGTTGGCCCACACCATGAAGGGGATGTCGGGGAATCTCGGCGCCGACGGCCTGTACCGGGCGGCCAGGGAGCTGGAAGCGGCCCTCGGCAGCGACGAGGGGAAAGTCCCCGCCCTGCTCGAGGCATTCGGCGGTGAACTCCGCGTGGCGCTCTCTTCGGCGGCGGCCTGGTCCCGCCAGGAACAGGCCGCTCCGCCAACCGCCCCGCCGGCCGACGGGACCGCCCCCGGGGGCGAAACGGAACGGGACAAGCTGGCGCTGCTCCTGAGCGAAACCGACAATTTACTGGCGGAAGGGAACATCCGGGCGGAAGAAAACATCGGGAAGCTCAAACGGCTATTGACAGGACCCGGGTGGGAGTCGTACTTTCTGGCGATGGACGAAAGCCTGCGCCTGTACGACATGAAGAAGGCGCGCCAGGCGCTGGCCGAAATCAGCCAGAGACTATCTGGGGTCTGCTTGAAGTGGTGATGGAAGTCAAGAAAAACAGCCGGCAAAGAGTACTGATCGTCGACGATTCCCCCCCGAGCATACGCATCCTGGTGGAGGAACTCCGCGACAAGTGCGAGATCCAGGTCGCCACCAGCGGGGCGGACGCCATCCGCTACGCCGAGGCGGAAACCCTGCCGGACCTTGTCCTCCTGGACGTGATGATGCCGGGCATGGACGGCTTCGAGGTCTGCCGGCTCCTCAAGTCCAACCCGCGCACGCAGAGCATCCCCATCATCTTCATCACCGCCAAGAATGCCGAGGAGGACGAGACCCGGGGCTTCGAAGTGGGCGCCGTGGACTACATCAGCAAACCGTTCAGCCTGCCCGTGGTCCGGGCCCGGGTGCAGACCCACCTCGACCTGAAGCGCAAGACGGACTTCC
>CAYTBK010000069.1:0-21712 GCA_964436005.1 uncultured Acidobacteriota bacterium | reverse complement strand
CATGCTGATCTACCTGCTGGCCCTCATCCGCGACATCGACGACCCCTTCGAGTACCGCCCCGACGGCAGCAGCGACGGGGGCGACGAGATCTCCCTCTTCCCCATCCGGGAAGTGGAAGAGAGGCTCTCCCGCCGGGTCGAGGAACTCGCCCGGCCCTGAGGGGCGCCCCTCCCGCCACCGCCGCATCCAGCAGTCTTTACGGAACAGGACCGTCCGCCAGCGGGCGAGGCGGTCCTGCGCACATTTCCTTCTTTCCTGGCCGACGACGGCCGCACCGGCGACTTGAACGGCGACGGCCTCGTCAACGCCGTGGACCTGGTGGGCCTGAACCGGCTGGGCGATTGACGGTTTCCGCGCCCTATTGGAAATACTTCTTCAAGGCGGACTGGAAGACCTTGCCGAAGTTCATGAAGTCCGTGAAGGCCTTCCCGCCCTTGGTGTCGCTCACGGTGCTGACGAAGGCCAGGCGGTAGATGGCCAGCGGGTGCGAGCCGGACGTGGGGGCGTCCTTCTGGACCAGGAAACCCACCAGGCGCACGCGGTTCTTCTTGCAGTACTCCTTCACGTCGCGCAGGATGGGCGCGCTGACCGTGGGCAGGAAGTCGGTGGAGGAGTCCGAGCCGCCCCCCGACTTGAGGGTCTTGGGGTTGGGGATGTCGGCGTAGGGGAGCAGGTCCTTCGAGTTGCCGTTGGAGACGAGATACACGGTGACATCGGAGACGGCCTTCTCCTGGAGGAACTTCAGGAGGATCTTGTACGGGGCCGAGAGGTTGGAGGCCATGGTCATGGCGTAGGCCGGGGGCGGCGCCGCGACCTCCGCCGCCTTGGCGGACAGGAGTTCCTGGTAGCCGTTGCTGTCGAAGGAAACGAAGCGCACCGGCCGGTCGGGCGGGAGGCTCTTCATCAGCGCGGAGAAGCCGCCCGCGAAGTCGAAGGTGTCGGCCACCGGCCGCAGGTCCTGCTGGACGAAGAAGATGTAGGGCTTGGGGGCGGCGCCCTCCGCGGCCAGGGCCACGGAGCCGAATGTAACGAGCAAAACGGTCAGGATGATTTTCTGGAAAGACATTTGAACGAGCCTCCCTGGAGTTGAATGGGGGGTGCCGGGATCGAGTTCCGTACGTCCGGTGAACAGGAGGGGATACTAGGACCCGCCCCGCTCTTCATCCGGCACCCTGGTCCGATATGGCCATTCTACCAGTCTGCCGGTCCGGGGGCAAACCCCACCTAGCCGGTGGCCCGCAAAAAGGGGAACAAGATTGACAAAGCCGCGTATCAATGATACGGTGAAGGCAGTTTTCACATGGTTTTGCGGGCTGCCTGGCTGCGTTGCCGCCTTCTCGTCGGAAAGGCGCCGTCGGCCGTCCGGCCGCGGACTCGCCCCGCCGACCGCCACCGCCAGGGCGGCCGGAGGGTGATTGCAGCCTGAGCGTAGACGGCCCGGCCGGCTCCCGATCGGTCCGCCCGGTCGCCAATCGGGTTTTTCCCATTGCCGAAAAAGGTTTTGCCGCCTCGTTTCATTTTCAGTGCAGCCGTTCCGTTCTCCCATCGCCTACGGAAGAGGCAACACCGGACGGTTCCCCTTCTCCCCGGCGTTTGCGACGGCCGGGAGGCCCGGTTTTTCACAGAAACTGTGAATAAAGTCTCGCTGCACATTTTCTGCCTCCATTCGTGCCGGACAGACGGCCCCGCCCGACGAGCAATCCCCGTTTTCCCATACCGGAACGCCGAGTCGGGAACGCGGGAGCGGCTTTCTTCCGCCCCCGCCCGGGCCACGCCCTTGAATTCCGGCGGGCGAACGGGTACCATCGGCCGCTTGGAGGACCCCCATGAAAAAGCCCGCCCCCATCGCCATTCTGGCCGCCCTGCTGTTCGTCCTGCCCGCCCCGCTGTTCGGCGGCGGGGCGGAAGGCCACCTCATCGGGGACGAAGCCTACCGCCAGGAAATCCGGCGGCTCCTGGCCGGCCAGGAGGAGCGGGCCGGCCACCGGCGAAACATCCTCTTCGGGGTCCTGCGGCAGGAGATGCCCCCGGACGAGCGCGAAGCCCTGGAGTTCCTCCTGGCCGCCGCCCCCCTCTGCGACCTGGCCGACTGCGACGGGGCCTTCTTCCGCGAAATCGTCCAGACGACCCTGCGGGCCCGGCGGGAGATGCCCTGGGGCCGCCGCATCCCGGCCGAAATCTTCCGCCACTTCGTCCTGCCGCCGCGGGTGAACAACGAGAACCTCGACCGTTTCCGGCCCGTCATGTACGAGGAGATCAAGGCGCGGGTGCAGGGCCTCGCCCTGGCCGAGGCGGCCCTGGAGATCAACCACTGGTGCCACGAGAAGGTGGTCTACCAGGGCACCGACGAGCGCACCTCGGCGCCGCTCGACACCGTCCGCACCGCCTTCGGCCGCTGCGGCGAGGAATCCACCTTCACCGTGGCCGCCCTGCGGACGGCGGGCATCCCGGCCCGGCAGTGCTACACGCCCCGCTGGGCCCACGTGGACGACAACCACGCCTGGGTGGAGGTCTGGGTCGACGGGCAGTGGCACTACCTCGGCGCCTGCGAGCCGGAGGAAACGCTGGACAAGGCCTGGTTCGACGGGCCGGTGAAACGGGCCATGCTGGTGCACACCAGGGCCTACGGGCCCTACCGGGGCGACGAGGAGGTGCTGCGGCGCGGCGAGCGCTTCGCCGAGCTCAACCTGCTCGCCCGCTACACCCGCACCGCCCCCCTGACGGTGACGGTGGTGGATGACGGCGGCCAACCGGCCCCGGGCGCCGTCGTCCGCTTCCAGCTGTACAACTACGCGGAGTTCTTCACCCTCAGCCGCCAGGTCTGCGACGCCGCCGGCCAGGCCGCCTTCCGCACCGGCCTCGGCGACCTCCTGGTCTGGGCGGACCGGGGCGACCGCTACGGCTTCGCCCGGGTCCGGGCCGGGGAACAGGCCTCGGTGACCATCGCCCTGGACCGCCGCTTGGGGGATTCGTACTCGCTGGACCTGGACTTCACCCCGCCGGCCGAGCGGGAAACGCCCGACCGGCCCACAGACGACAATTCCCCCTTCCAGGCCCGCCTGCGCCGGGAGGACGGGATCCGCAACCGCTACGTCGGCACCTTCATCGGCCGGAAACAGTCGGACGCCCTGGCCCGGCGGTGGGGGGTGGACGGCGCCGGCCTGTACGCCTTCCTGAAAGCCAGCCGGGGCAACGGGAAGGAAATCCGTGCTTTTCTGGAGGAAGCCGGCCCGGCCGGGCGCGACTGGGCCCTCCGGCTGCTCGGCACCCTCAGCGAGAAGGACCTGCGGGACGCGCCGCGGAGCGTGCTGCTCGCCCACCTGCGGGCCGCCCTGGCGAAGGCGCCCCCCCCGGCCCGGCCGGACGGGCTGTTCCTCCCCTGCGTCCTCAACCCGCGCGTGGCCAACGAGTGGCTGCGGCCCTACCGGCAGGAGATCCGGCAGGCCCTGCCGGCGGGCCTGGCGAAGGAAGCCGGGGCGGACCCCGGGCGCCTGGCCGCCTGGATCGACGACAACATCCGCCTGCTTGACGACGACGACAACTACTGCCGGACCCCCCTGTCGCCCACCGGCGTTCTCGCCCTGCGGGCGGCCGACCGGCGCTCGCGCGACATCTTCGCCGTGGCCCTCTGCCGCAGCCTGGGCCTCCCGGCGCGGCTCGCCGCCGGCTCCGGCCGGCCGGAAGCGAACCCCGGCGGGGGCTGGCGGCCCCTGTGGCCCCCGCCGGCCGCCCCCACGGCCCGTCTCCGCCTGCAGGCGGACCCGGCCGAAACCACCACCCTGCGCTACGGCGGCCAGTTCACCTTGGCGAAGTGGCAGGACGGCGCCTTCGAGACGCTCGCCTTCCCCGACGACACCCCGCTCTCCGACCTCGCCTCGCCCCTCGCCCTGCCGCCGGGTTCGTACCGGCTGCTGACCGGCCTGCGCCTCTTCAACGACGACATCCTGACCGCCCAGGCCGTCTTCTCGCTGCCCGCGGACGGCGAGCGGGACATCCCCGTCAAGTTGCGGGCCGTGGCGGAGCAGTTCCGCGGCTCCCTCACCCTGCCCCCGGGCCTGCCGGTGGAGCGCATCGGCCGGCCCGGCCGGGTGGGGATGCAGAGCCTCGTCCCCGGGCAGGGGGCCGTGCTCTGCTTCCTGCGGCCCAACCACGAACCCTCCCGCCACCTGCTCGACGACCTCTCCCGCATCCGCCGCGAGCTCCAGGAATGGGGCGGCCCCGTCATCGTGGTCATCAAGGACCGGCGCGAGGAGTACGACCTGCGCAGCCTGGTGGGCGACAAGCTGCCGCCGAACCGGCTCGTCGTGCGCATCCCGGCCGACCAGGCCGCCTTCACGCCCCGCTTCTCCTACCCCCTCTGCGCCCTGGTGGACAGCCGCCTCGCCGTCCGCTACCAGGCGGAAGGGTACCGGGTGGGCAGCGACGCCCAGCTGCTGCGGGCCGTCCGGCAGTTGCCCTGCCCGGCGCCCGCGGCCCCCGGGCGCAAGTAGGGAATCGGAAGACAGGGTTCTTTTTCCGGGGGCACGGAGGTGGGTCCCGCGGGTGCGCCTTCCGCCGGAAGGCGCACCCGGGGACCGCCGGCTTCCAGCCGGCCCAAGGCCAAGTGACGTTCTCTGGTGCGGATGCCGGCAAGATGCCGGCGGTCCGGGGGCCGCCGCGCCGCTCCGCCTGGCTGCGCGCCGCACTCCTGGCCATCGGCTTCGGCGCCACCATGCGGAACGGGGGTGCGCCGGGCGGCGCACGGCGCCTACAGGGAACGCCGTGCCCTGGGGGAGAAGCCGCCGACTCGATGAGCCCTTTTCTTCCTCGCCTTGACATAATGTTACTCGCGAGTATATTACTCGCGAGTAACATTTCCGAAGGAGAGGCCATGGAGTTCATCGACCGGGAACAAGAGCTGGATGTCCTGCACCGGGCCTACCGGGAGGATAAGGCGCAGTTCTACGTGCTCTACGGCAAGCGTCGCGTCGGCAAGACCACGCTGGTCCGGGAATTCGCCAGGGACCTGCCCCATGTCTACTTCCTGGCTGACAAGACTTCCGAGCAGGAGCAAATGCGCTCGCTTTCGGAAAAGACCGGCCTCCTTTTCCAGGACGAGTTCCTGCTCTCCCGCGGCTTCGGCCGGTGGGAGGAGTTTTTCCGCTACCTCAAGGGGAAGGGGCGGGTTGTCGTCATCCTGGACGAGTTCCCCTGCCTGATCGAGTCAAACCGGGCCATTCCCTCCATCTTTCAGAAAGGTTGGGACGAGGAGCTGAAGGATTCGGGAGTGTTCCTCGTTCTGCAGGGGTCGAGCATCGGCATGATGGAAACCGAAGTGCTGGACTACCGCTCCCCCCTCTTCGGCCGGCGCACCGGCCAGATGATGGTGGCCCCGCTCGACTACTGGCACGCCCGAAAGTTCTTCCCCGGCCTGGGCCCGGCCGCCGCCATGGACTTTTTCTCGCTCCTGGGCGGGCTGCCGGCCTACTTGAAGCAGTTCGACCCCGCCGCGGGCCTGTGGGAAAATGTGCGGGAGCGCATGCTGAAGCCGGAAGCCTACCTTTTCAGCGAGCCGGAGTTCATCCTGCGGGAGGAGCTGCGCGAGCCCCGAAACTACTTCGCCATCCTGCGCGCCGTCGCCCAGGGGAAAACCCGCCCGGGGGAGATCATCAACGAAACCGGCTTCGAGAAGAGCCTGGTGGGGAAGTACCTGTCGGTCCTGGCGGAACTCCGGATCGTCCGGCGGGAGGTGCCTGTCACCGAGACGAGCTACGAGAAGAGCAAGAAGGGAATCTACGTCATGGACGACGACTTCTTCCGCTTCTGGTTCGGTTTCGTCCACCCCAACCGGAGCTTCCTCGAGGAGCGGGAACTCGACTACCTGGTGGAGCGGAAGATGAAGCCCCGCCTCGAAGGCCACGTTTCGCGCACCTTCGAGGAGGTCTGCCGGTCTTACGTGAAAAAGGGGTTTCTGGACGGATTGAGGTACAACCGGGTGGGGCGCTGGTGGACGAAGGAGGCGGAGGTCGACGTGGTCGGCCTCGACGACGACGGCAACGCCATCCTCCTGGGAGAGGCGAAGTGGAGCGTCAACGAGGTGGGCGTGGACGTCCTGGACCGCTTGCAGCGGAAAGCCGCCCTGGTGCAGTGGGGCAGGCCGGGGCGGAAGGAGACCTTCGCCCTCTTCAGCCGGAGCGGCTTCACCCGCGAGTTGGCTGATGTCGCGGCCCGGACGGGGGTGCACCTGCGCACCGTGGACGACATCGCCCGGGCGGGCAGCTAGCCCGCGGGCCTCCAGCGCCGGGAAACAACCCGGGGACCGCCGGCTTCCAGCCGGCCCAAGGCCAAGTGGCGTTCTCTGGTGCGGATGCCGGCAAGATGCCGGCGGTCCGGGGGCCGCTGCGCCGCTTTCGCCAGGCGCGCAGGCTTCCGGAGCGCGGTACGCCGCCTCTCGCCGAGAGGCGGCTCCGGGGAAAAAGCAGAAAACAGGAAAGTGGCGCGGGAGGGGCCCGCCCCTCGGCGAGGGGCGGGCTACCCGGGCGGCGCACGGCGCCGACAAACGGGCCGGCGGGCCCGGAAGCGTCAGAACTCCACGCTCAGGCCGCCCCAGCACTCCACCCCGTTGCGCAGGGGGATGAGGGTGTTGACGCCGAGGGACGTGTACTCGGGGTAGCGCACATCCCGGTCCAGCAGGTTCTGGGCCTCGAAGCTCAGTCTCACCTTGCACCCGGCCTCCCACCGGAACAGCTTGACCAGGTCGACGGACACCTTGGCCGACAGCAGGTCGAAGGCCTCGGCCGGCCGGTTGACCTCGTCCACCGCCGGGTTGACCAGGCGCACGGGGTGCGGCTCGCTCACGTGGATCTCGAAGAGCGAGCAGGAGACGACCGGGTTTTCGTACAGGAAACCGATCTTGGCCATGGTGTTGGGGTGCAGGGCCGCGTTTTCCAGGTGGAGCGACCCCGAGCGGTTGGCCTGCCAGGTCAGGGAGCCGTTCACGAAGAAATCCCCGGCCAGCCGGGCCTTGCCCTCGAACTCCAGGCCGTGGAAGGTGTGCTCGCCCCCGTTCACGTACTGCAGGTACCATCCCAGGGGCGCCGCCGGGTCCTCGAAGCGCTGGCGGACGATCATGTCCGACAGCCGGCTGTAGAACCCGGTGAGGGCCAGTTCCCAGTCGCTCCGCCCGACCAGGAACTGCACTTCGGTGGTGTTGACGAGCTCCGGCCGGAGGGCCATGTTGCCGCGGATGGCCACGATGTTGAAGCTCGTCTCCTGCGGGTACCCCTTGCGGAAGGCGCTGGAGTTGAGCACTTTCAGGCCGAACGTGTCGTTGAAGCGGTAGATCAGGCCGAAGCGGGGGGAGATGTTGGCGCCCACTCCCGCTATCTTGTTGACCTGGGCCCCGCCGATGAGTTGCAACCCTTGCACAGGACGATAGTTGAGCTGGAAATAGAAATTCCCCTGGGTCTGGTCGCCGGGGATGTACAGGTCGCCCTGCCAGGTGTGCCGCGACAGGGTGCCGCCGGCCAGGAGGTTGACCTTCTCGTGCAGGTCCCAGTGCAGGGTGGCTTCCCCGGTCAGGCCGTTGCCCGTGAGGTCGACCCCGCCGTCGGTGGTCCAGATGTGCCGGTTGAAGGTGAAGTTGGCGGCCAGGGTGGCCCGGGGGGACAAGCGGAACCGGTAGCCGGCGTCCAGCATGAAGGTCTGGTGGTTGTTGTTGTCGTACGGGTCGCCGGGGTCCCAGTTGTTGTCGGCGCCCGCGAGCCCGAAGCCGTCCTGTTTCAGGTACAGGAAGTTGAGGGAAAAATCCCGGTACGACAGGGCGGTCTGCACGGACCAGTTCTCGTGGTCGAAGCGGGCGGCGCTGTGCACGCCCAGGTAGTCGGTGAAATCGAAGCGGGGCCCGCCATCCCCGTAGTGCCAGAACGCCCCTTGGAAGTCCCAGCCCTTCTCCTTGAGCACCGCGGCTGCCCCCTGGGTCAGGATGCCCTGGTTGCCCGCCGTGGCCCGCAGCTTGACCTCGCGCCCCTCCTCGGCCAGGGTCCGGGTGACGATGTTGATGACGCCGGCGAAGGCGCAGGACCCGTACAGCACCGACCCCGGGCCGCGGATGACCTCGATCCGCTCGATGGCGTCCACGGGGAAGCCGGTCAGCAGGGTCGAGTTGTGGCCGCCGGTGACCGGGTCGCGCACGGGGCGCCCGTTCAGCAGGAAGAGAACGGTGTTGTTGTACGGGGTGAAGGCCTGGCCGCGCACGTTGACCAGGTTGTCGGTGAAGACGTTGGCGGAAAGCACGAGCAGGGAGGGGGCCCGGTTGAGGATGTCGCCGAGGTTCTTGGCGGCGTAGCCCTCGATCTCCTTCCGGCTGATCACGGTGACGATGCCCGGGGCGTCCATGGCGGCCTCGGCCCGCTTGGATACCCCCGTGATCTGCATGTTCATCAGGTCTTCCAGCGAGAGGCCGGAAAGGTCGCCGGTCTGCTGCTGGGCGGAAGTTAGGCTCGCCAGCAACAGGAAAGCCAGGCCAGCCGCCCATGGGCGCAGAGAGAAAGCCACGATGCCCTCCCGACTCGAACAAAAACGTCTTGCGTTCGTCGTCCCTGCCTTAAAACTAGCCGGAACGACCGGGGAAATCAACCCCTGACGGCTCATTTTTTACCGTTGGCGAAAGAAACCACCCCGCTTGTCCCGTATGAGGGAAAAATTCGTTCGGAAGGAGACGGCCATGACGACTCGCTGGCTGCTGCTGACCCTGTTCTGGGCGCTGCTTTCCCCGGCCTCCTCGGCGGCGGAGTTCCGCCACGCCAACACGGCGGTGGAGAAGACCGCGGGCGGAGACCTCCTGGTCACGCCTGTCCATCACGCCGGCGTGCTGTTCCAGTACAACGGAACGACCCTCTGCGTCGACCCGTTCGCCCTGCCGGAAGGGCTGGCCCTCCCGCGGGCGGACGTCATCCTGCTCACCCACTTCCATCCGGACCACTTCGACGCCGCCAGCCTCCGCAAGATTGCCGGGCCGGCCACCCTGTTCATCGTGCCCCGCGGCGGCAGCCAGGCCGTGGGCGGTCTGCCGCACGCCGAAACCATCGTCCTGGAAAATGGCAAATCCACCACTGTAAAAGGGATAGGCATCCGGGCCATCCCGGCCTACAACCTCATGGGCCGCGACGCCGCGGGCGCCCCCTACCACCCGGCCGGCCAGGGGAACGGCTACCTGTTGGATTTCCAGGGCTTTCACGTCTACCTGGCCGGAGACACGGAGAAGATCAAGGACATGGAGAAACTCGGCCCGGTGGATGTTGCCTTCCTTCCAGTACTGAAGCCCTACTGCATGGACGAGCCCTCCTGCCTCGCCGCCCTGAAGGTCGTCAAACCGAGGGTTTTCTACCCCTACCATTACGTGAACCCGTTCAGCCGGGCCCGCGCCAACGTGGGCCGGGTGGTCAAGGACGCGGAAAAGACGGGCATCGAAGTCCGGCTCCCGGTCATCTACTGAGGGTGCGGCCGGGGAATGGACCGGCCGCCGCCCGCGGGCCCGGGAAATTCCATTTGACCTGCCCCCCCTTTTCCCGTACATTCGCCCTTTTGCGGACCGCGGGTCCGCCATCTTCCCGACGAGGTCTGCCATGCGCGCCAAAGCCGCCGCCTCATTGCTGCTGTATTTTTCTCTTTTCGCCGCGATGCCCCTGCTCGCCCAGAACGAGGACCAGGAAGGCTGCCAGGACCACCCGCTCCTGCCCCGGATGCCCCAGCACCACCTCTGCGACTGCGCGACGAAGGAGTTTGACTCCTTCGCCTTCCGGCTCCAGAACACCACCGACGAGGACGGGAAAAGGGAGACGGTGGAGGGGAAATACTACGAGCGGAAGTACTGCCTCAACGAAGGCGCCCCCGAGCCCTCGGCCCTGCAGATCTTCCGGAACTACGAGAACGCCTTCCAGGCGGCCGGGGCGACGATCGTGGCCAAGGTGGTGGAGAAAGGCAATTCCTACAGCTTCATCACCGCCCGGTTCACCAGGAACGGGGTGGAAACCTGGGTCAACCTCGAGGTCTCCGAGCCCGAGTACTACCTGACCATCGTGGAGCGGCAGGCCATGGAGCAGGTCGTCAAGATGGCGGACATCCAGAAGGGCCTGGACAAGGACGGCTTCTTCGCCCTGGACATCCACTTCGCCACCGGACAGTCCGCCATCCTGCCCGAGTCCCTGCCCCTGGTGGACCAGGTGGGCGCCTTCCTGAAGGCGAATCCCGCCCTGAAGGCGGGCATCGAGGGGCACACCGACAACACCGGCGACCCGGCCGCGAACAAGGCCCTGTCCGAGCAGCGCGCCCGGGCGGTGGTGGAAGCGCTGGCCGCCCGCGGCGTCGACCGGGCCCGGATGACGGCCAAGGGCTGGGGGCCGGAGATCCCGGTGGCCGACAACCGCACGGAAGAGGGGCGGGCCAGGAACCGCCGGGTGGAGATCGTCAAGAAGTGAGCGGCCGTCCCGCCGCCAGGGAGGGCTGACATGGCTTCCCCGAACCCGCCGAGAATCCTCGTCGTCGACGACCAGCCCGATATCCTGGAGGCCCTGCGCCTCCTCCTGAAGACGGAAGGGCTGCGGGCCGACGTGGCCACTTCGCCGGCCGCGGCGCTGGACCTCGTGGCCCGCCAGGAGTACGGCGCGGCCCTCGTCGACCTGAACTACGCCCGCGACACCACCTCGGGGCAGGAGGGCCTCGACCTCCTGGCCAGCCTGCGGGAAGTCGACGCCCTGCTCCCCGTGGTGGTCATGACCGCCTGGGGGACCGTGGACATCGCCGTGGAGGCCATGCGGCGGGGCGCGCGGGACTTCATCGGCAAGCCGTGGGACAACGAGCGGTTGTTGCACGCCCTGCGCACCCAGATGGAGCTGCGCAACGCCCGGGCCCACGAGAAGGTCCTGGAGGAGGAGAACCGGCTCCTGCGCGGCAAGGGAGTCCCCGACATCGTCGGCAACTCCCCGGGCATGGCCGGGGTGCTGGACCTGGTCCGGCGGGTGGGGCCTTCCGACGCCAACATCCTCCTGACCGGGGAGAACGGCACCGGCAAGAGCCTGCTGGCCCGCTTCATCCACCACCTGTCCGAGCGCTCCGCCAGGCCCCTGGTCTCCGTGAACGTGGGCGGCCTATCCGAGGGGCTGTTCGAGGCGGAGCTGTTCGGCCACGTCAAGGGGGCCTTCACCGACGCCCACGCCGACCGGGTGGGCCGCTTCGAAATGGCGGCGGGGGGAACCCTCTTCCTGGACGAGATCGCCAACCTGACGCCGGCCCTCCAGGCCAAGCTGCTGCGCGTCCTGGAGAGCGGGGAGTTCGAGCGGGTGGGTTCGTCCCGCACCCTGGCCGTGGACGTGCGCATCCTCTCCGCCACCAACGCCGACCTGCCCGCGGAGGTGGCCGCCGGCCGCTTCCGGCAGGACCTCCTCTTCCGGCTCAACACCATCGAGGTGCGCATTCCGCCCCTACGCGAGCGGCCGGAAGACATCCCCGTCCTGGCCGGGCACTTCCTGGAGAAGTACCGGGTCAAGTACCGGAAACCGCTGACGGGCTTCGGCCCGGAAGCGTCCCAGACCCTGCTGGGCTACGCCTGGCCCGGGAACATTCGGGAGCTCGAGCACGTGGTGGAACGGGCGGTCCTGCTCAGCCGGGGAACGCTGGTGCAGCCCGCCGACCTCTCCTGCCAGCCCCGGCAGGGGACCGGGACGCCGGCGGAGGACATGAGCCTGGAGGATCTGGAGCGGCTCTTCGTCGCCCGGGTGCTCGCCCGCCGGGAGGGGAACGTGGTGCGCGCCGCCCGCGACCTGGGCCTGAGCCGCAGCGCCCTCTACCGCCGCCTGGCCAAGTACGGCCTGAAAGTTGCCGACCAGGCCGGGGAGTGACGCCGTGGCTGCCCCCTCCGGCCGTACCCCCTCCGCCAGGCCCTCCTTTCCCCTGGCTTGGTTCGCCCCCGCCGCCATATTCACCCTGGCCGCCCCCTGGACCGCCGCCTGGCCTCCGGCCGGCCGCTGGGCCGGGGCCGCCGCCGTGCTCCTGCTGTGGGCCCTGCCGCTGCTGGCGTGCCGCCAGCGCCTCAACCGGCGGCTGCGCACCGTGCACGCCTTCGTGGCGGCCATCCGGGAGGGGGACTGCTCCCTGCGGGTCCGCGGCGGGGGAGCGGGCGACCCCCTGGGCGAACTGGTGGGCGAGGTGAACGCCCTGGGCGACGTGCTGCGGGAGCAGCGCGCCGGTTCCCGGGAAACGCAGGCGCTGCTCGACGCCGTGCGGGAGGAGATCGAAACGGCGGTGTTCGCCTTCGACGACCGACTGTCCCTCCGCTACGCCAACCGGGCCGGCCTGCGCCTGCTGGGCCTGGCCGCCCTGGTCCCCGGACAGCACGACGCCCGGGGCCTGGGCATGGAACCCCTGCTGGCCGGCGACCCGGCCGGGGTGGCCGAGCACGCCTTCCCCGGCGCCAGCGGCCGCTGGGCGGTGCGCCGCACCCCCTTCCGCGAGGGCGGGCGGCCGCAGACGCTCCTGCTGCTGACCGACCTCAGCCACGCCCTGCGGGACGAGGAGCGGACGGCCTGGAAGCGGCTCCTGCGCGTCCTGGGCCACGAACTGAACAACTCCCTGGCGCCGGTGCGCTCCATTTCGGGGAGCCTGCGGAAGATCCTCCGGCAGCCCGCCCTCCCGGAAGACTGGCGGGAGGACGTGGAAGGCGGCCTGAGCGTCATCGAGAACCGGGCGGAAAACCTGCATCGCTTCCTGGAGGGGTATTCCCGACTGGCGAAACTCCCGGCCCCCCAGCCGGAAGACATCGACCTGGCCGCCCTGTTGCGGCGGGTCGCCGCCCTGGAGACCCGCCTCGCCGTGACCACGGTCGGGGAACCGGACGTCTTCGTCCGGGCCGACGCCGCCCAACTGGAACAGGCGCTCATCAACCTCCTCCGCAACGCCGCGGACGCCGCCGCCCCGGCCGGGGGCGAGGTCTGCGCCCGCTGGGCCCGCGACGGGGGCACGGTCACCCTGCGCATCGAGGACGACGGCCCGGGCATCCAGAACCCCGACAACCTGTTCGTCCCCTTCTTCACCACGAAACCCAACGGCTCGGGCATCGGGCTGGCCATCTCGCGCCAGATCGCCGAGGCCCACGGCGGGACGCTGGAGCTCCGCAACCGCCCGGGCGCCCGGGGCGCCGAGGCGATCCTCCGCCTGCCGGCCGCCCGCCCCCCCGCCTGAAACCAGCATCGCGCCGGACACACCGGGAACGGCCGCCGGACCGGCTGGAATTCAGCACGGAGGGACAGGATAGACGGGATAAAAGACCGCCATTCCCATCCTGTCCATCCTGCCTGTCCATGTCGAGCAACCGGATCTTCCTCGGCCCGGGGGTGTCCGATAATGGGACGACGCACGGGCACCCTGTCCCGGAAGCGGACAGCGATCCGGCCGTCGTCACGCCCGGCAGGATGCCCCATCCCCGAAAACCAAACGATCCGCAACCTTCCGAACCGGCCCGGGACGGGCCTCGCGGCCGCCCCCACCCCTCCCGCCGGGCCTGCCTCGGACCGTGGCCGCAGTGATTGGCACAACCTTTGCGCTATCCCGGCTTGCGGGGGTGAAGCATGGACATTCAACGGAAATCGGGAAAAACGGGGAAATGGGTGCGCCGGTTGGCGGCCCTGGCGGTGCTGGCCGGGCTGGCGACGGCGGCGGTGATCCTGCTGCCGCGGATCCGGCCGGCCATGCCGGTGGTGGAGAAGTCCACCGTCTGGATCGACACCGTGCAGCGGGGCCCCATGCTCCGGCAGGTGCGCGGCGTGGGCGTCCTCGCCACCGAGGACGTGGCCTGGGTGCCGGCGCTGACGCCGGGCCGGGTCAAGCGGATCCTCGTGCGCCCGGGGACGGTGGTTTCCGCCGACACCGAGATCCTGGAACTGAGCAACCCCGAGCTGGAAGAGACGGCCGTGGACGCGCGGATGCAGCTGCGGGCCGCCGAGGCCGAGCTCAAGAATTTGCGCGTCCAACTGGAGAGCCAGCAGCTGTCCCAGCAGGCGGTGGAGGCCTCCGTCCGCTCGGACTACCACCAGGCCCGGCTGCAGGCCGACGTGAACCGCGAGCTTTCCAAGGACGGCCTCATCTCCAACGTCGAGGTGGAGCTCTCCCGCCTGCGATCGGAAGAACTGGAAGCACGCCACAACATCGAGAAGCAGCGCCTGGCCATCGGGGAAACGGCCACGGCGGCCCGGCTGGACGTGCAGCAGGCCCGCGTGGAGCAGTGCCGGGCCCAGTGCCGGATCAAGGAGGAGCAGCTGGCCGCCCTGCGCGTCCGGGCCGGCCTCGACGGCGTGCTGCAGGAGATCTCGGTGGAAGCCGGCCAGCAGGTGGCCCTGGGCGCCAACCTGGCCCGCGTGGCCAACCCCGGGCGGCTCAAGGCGGAAATCCGGGTCCCGGAGAGCCAGGCCCGCGACGTCGCCCTCGGGCAGAACGCGGTGGTGGACACCCGCAACGGCGTCATCCGGGGCACCGTCAGCCGCATCGACCCCTCCGTCCGGAACGGCACGGTCACCGTGGACATCGCCCTCGCCGGCGAGCTGCCCAAGGGGGCCCGGCCGGACCTGAGCGTCGACGGCGCCATCGAGATCATGCGCCTGGCGGACGCCGTCTTCGTGGGGCGGCCCACCCTGGCCCAGGAGAACGGGACCGCGGCCGTCTACCGGCTCGCCCCGGACGGCGCCACGGCCGCGAAGGTGCCCGTCAGCTTCGGGCGGGTCTCCGTGAACGTCATCGAGGTACTGCGCGGGCTGCAGCCCGGCGACCGCGTCATCCTGTCCGACCTGAGCCGCTGCGGCGACGCCGAGCGGATTCAATTGCGCTGAACGATTACAATGAGAACGAGCGAAGGAGGCCCCGTGAACGAAGGCAAGGAAACGGTCATCAAGCTGGAAAACATCCGCAAGGTCTACTATACCGACGAGATCGAAACGCACGCCCTGTCGGGCATCCACCTGGAGATCCGGGCGGGGGACTACGTCTCCATCGCCGGCCCCTCCGGCTGCGGCAAGTCTACCCTGCTCTCCCTCCTCGGGCTGCTGGACACCCCCACCGACGGCGAGTACCGGCTGAACGGCCAGCCCGTCTCCGGCCTGAGCGCCGCGGCCCGCTCCCGGGTGCGCAACCGCGAGATCGGCTTCATCTTCCAGGCGTTCAACCTCATCGGGGACATGACCATCGCCGAGAACGTCGAGCTGCCGCTGACCTACCGCGGCCTGCCGGCCTCCGAGCGGCGCCGGCGGGTCCAGGAGGCCCTGGAGCGCGTGGAGATGTCCCACCGGATGAAGCACTACCCCTACCAGCTGTCGGGCGGGCAGCAGCAGCGGGCCGCCGTGGCCCGGGCGCTGGCCGGCCAGCCGTCCGTGCTGCTGGCCGACGAGCCCACGGGCAACCTCGACTCCCGGAACGGCGAGGTGGTCATGCAGCTCCTCCACGAACTGAACCGGCAGGGCACGACCATCTGCATGGTGACCCACGACCCCCGGTACATGACCGCTTCGGACAAGATCGTCCACCTCTTCGACGGGCGCATCGTCGAGGAACGCCTGCCCAGCTGACGGCGAGGGGAGCAGAACGATGAACACCTTCATGAAAGACCTCCGCTTCGGGTTCCGGATGCTGTGGAAGGACCGCGTGTTCGCCGCGGCCGCCCTGGCCACCATGGCCCTCGCCATCGCGGCCACCACCGTGATCTTCAGCATCGTCCAGGCCGTCCTCTTCCGCCCCCTCCCGTTCCGGGACGCTTCCCGCCTCGTCCTGATCAACGAGGGCATCCCCAAGGGCGACCTCCCGCGGATCCCCTTCTCGGCCCCCGACCTGCTCGTCTTCCAAAAGAACCAGACCTCCTGCGAGGACCTGGCCGCTTTCCAGTGTTCCGAGTATTCCGTGACGGGCGTGTCGACGCCCGAACGCGTCCGCGGGGCGCGGGTCTCCCCGAACCTCTTCGGCCTGCTGGGCGTGGAAGCCGAGCTGGGGCGCTGCTTCCGGTCGGAGGAGGACCTGCCCGGCGAGGGCGTGGTCATCCTGAGCCACGGCTACTGGATGCGCCGGTTCGGCGGCGACCGGTCCGTCGTCGGGAGGGCCATCCGGCTGAACCGGAACGCCTCCACCATCGTGGGGGTGATGCCGGAAGGCTTCGCCTTCCCCCTGGCCGGCTTGCCCTACAACAGCGAGGCGGCCGACCTTTTCGTCCCCATCGGCTTCACCAGGCTCGAGCTCGAGGCCCAGGGCAGCATGTACAACAACTGCGTCATCGGGCGTCTCCGGGAAGACGTGACGCCCGAGGCCGCCCGGGCGGAGGCGGCCAGCCTGGCCCGCCGGATCACCGACACCTACCCGGCCAAACTGCGGGAGATGTTCAACGAACTGGCCGTCAGCGTCGAACCCCTGCACGGGGTGGTGGTGGGGGACGTCAGAACGCCCCTCCTCGTCCTGCTGGGCGCCGTGGGCCTGGTGGTGCTCATCGGCTGCGCCAACGTGGCCAACCTGCTCCTGGCCCGGGCAGCGGCGCGCCAGAAGGAGATCGCCATCCGGGAAGCCCTGGGGGCCAGTTTCGGGCGACTCGTCCGCCAGATGCTGTCGGAGGGGCTGGTCCTGTCCTTCCTGGGGGGAGCGCTGGGCGTCGCCCTGGCCTTCGCGGGCCAGTCGCTCTTCCTCTCCTGGCTCCCCGCCAATCTCCCGCGCTCCGGCGAGATCGGCATCGACGGCACGGTCCTCCTCTTCGTCCTGGGCCTCACCCTGCTGACGACCCTGGTGTTCGGCCTGGCCCCCGGCCTCATGGCCTCCCGCCTCCACCTGCAGGCGGTCCTGGCCGAGGACGGGCGCAGCGGCGGCACCTCCCGCGGCCGCCGCCGGCTGCAGGAGGCCTTCGTGGTGCTGCAGATCGCCCTGGCCGTGATCCTGCTGACGGGGGCCGGCCTGCTGATCCGCAGCTTCGCCCGGCTCCTGGAAGCCGACCCGGGCTTCGGCGCCCGCCGGGCCCTGACCTTCACCCTCACCCTGCCGCACAACAGCCATCCCCAGGCGGCGTCCATCCGGTCCTTCTACGACCAGACCCTCTCCGGCATCGCCGCCCTGCCCGGCGTGAAGGGCGTGGCGGCGGCCTCCGCCCTGCCGCTGGAACGCGGCGAAACCCACCCGGTGGAGGCGGAGGGGCAGCCCCGCCCGCTCGGCGAAGGCTCCCGGACGGCCACCCACACCTGGGTCCAGGGCGACTATTTCACGGCCATGCAGATCCCCCTCCTCAAGGGGCGGGCCTTCACCCCGGCCGACCGGGCCGGCCAGCTGCCCGTGGTGCTCGTCAGCCAGTCCCTGGCCCGCATGCTCTGGCCCGGGCAGGACCCCCTCGGCCGGCGCCTCCGCTGGGCGGAGGGCGCGCCCTGGCTGACGGTGGTGGGGGTGGTGGCCGACGTCCGCGACGGGGCCCTGCACGTCGCCCCCAACCCGCGGAGCTACAGCCCGTACGAACAGGAGCGCGACATGCTCCTCGAATTCCCGGTGGGCGACTTCCTCCGCTCCCAGCGGATTGTGGTGAACGCCGACCAGGACCCCCTGGCCCTGCTGCCCGAGATCCGCAAACTCGTAGCGCGGCTGGACCCCGAAATGGCCCTGGCGGACGTGCGCCTGATGGGCGACCGGCTCTCGGACGCGGTGGCCCCCCGGCGCTTCAGCATGACTCTCATCTCCTGTTTCGCCTTCCTGGCCCTGATCCTCTCGGCCGTGGGCATCTACGGGGTGATGGCCGGGTCGGTGGTCCAGCGGACCCGGGAGATCGGCATCCGCACGGCCCTGGGCGCGCGCGGCACCGACATCCTGAAGCTCATCCTCGGCAAAACCCTCCGGATGACGGCCTGCGGCCTCGCGGCCGGCGTCGCCGGCGCCTTCGCCGCCGTGCGCCTGCTGGAGAGCCAGCTGTACGGCATCGAGGCCACCGATCCGGTGACCTTCTGCGCCGTCCCCCTGGCCCTGGCGGCGGTGGGCCTCCTGGCCGGCCTCGTCCCGGCGGTCCGCGCAGCCCGCATTCAACCCATGACCGCCCTGCACTACGAATAAACAGACAGACACCTTCCTGGGGCGCCCTCCGGCGGAGGGCGCCCTTCCCTCCCCGCCGGCCCGCTCTTCGTGTGGATATTGCAAAAAAATAACCCCCATCGCGAATCGCGCGGGGCGCCATCCCGGCGGCATGGACGGCCCCCCGGCCGAAGGCGAGACCGCCGGACTCCGATGTCCCCCCCTTTACCGGATCGCAAAAATGAGGTACAAGAGCGATTCGCTTCCCCCTCCGGGGGCAGGCGCATGACCAGCATCTCCGAGCCATCGCGGGCTAACGCCTCCGGGCCACGCCCCCTGGCCGCCAGGGCACGGCGGGAAACGGCCGCGCCTCCCATGTTCGGAAAGGAGAGTGTACGGTGAACCATGTCCACCTTCTGCTGTTCCTGGCCGCCGGCCTGACCTGGGCCGCGGCCGGGCTGGGCCTGGCGGGCCGGCGGCGGGCGGCGCTCGGGCTGCACATGCTGGGCCTGGCCGTCCAGACCGCCTACCTGGTGGCCCGCGCCTGGCTGCCGGGATTCTTCCTGGCCAGTTCCGTGTTCGACCCGCCCAACCTCATCCTCTGGGCCCTGTCCCTGGCCGCCCTGCTGGTGGGCAGCCGGGAGCGGGGCCGGGCCGCCTGGCGGGCCGCCCTCGTCCTGGCCGGCCTGCTCTACGCCCTCGTCCTGCTCTGCCCGCCGGGTTTCATCCCCCCCACCCCCAACAAGCTCACGGCCTGGGCCTACGTGTTTTTCCTGACGGAATCCGCAGGGATCGCCTGCTTTCTCCTGGCCGGCCTCTGGGCGTGGCTGCGCTTGCGCGGGAAAACCGGGGAAGACTGGGCCACGCCCGCGGTGGCCTGAGGCTTCTGCGCGTACACCGTGGCCCAGGTGACGGGGGCCTACTGGGCCTATCTGGGCTGGGCGTCCACTTTCCGCTGGGGCACCCGGCACCTGCTCTCCGCCGTGGTCTGGCTCTTCTTCGCCGCCGTGCTGCACCACAAGTACGTCAACGGCTGGGACAGCCGGCGGCGGTGGCAGATGATCCTCCTGGGCGGAGCGCTGACCTTCCTGGTGGTCCTCGGCTCCTCGCTCAACGAACTCGCGTTCCCGCGGATGGGGGGCTGACATGCTGAAAAAGCTGCTCGAGCGCATCGGCGACCTGCGCGCGGCCTTCTGGCTCATCCTGCTGGCGGCGGCCGACATGGCCGTCGGCGCCGTGTACGCCGCCCTGAACTACCAGTTCTTCGACCAGATGAACGGGTGGCGCGTCCCCGAATGGTTCCTCTCCGTCGGCGTCCGCCACCTCGGCCGTACCTGGTGGATCCCCCTGCTCTTCCTCCTGTTCCTCCTGCTGGGCGTCAACACCGCGGCCTGCATCCTCAACCGCTGCCTGGCCCTCTGGCCCCGGCGCCGGCAGATGGGCGCCTGGCGCTTCTTCCAGACCGCCATCCCGACCCTGGTGCACGCGGTGTTCCTCGTCATCCTGGCGGGGCACCTGCTGACCTTCACGACCCAGTCGTTCCGCCGCTACCCCCTGCAGGAGGGCCAGACCCTGAACGTGCCCGGGCTGCCGGCGGTTCGGGTCTCCTCCGTCCGGATCGAACGCTTCCCCGACGGCAGCCTCATGGCCCAGCGGATCCGGCAGGCCCGGGTCACCCTGGCCCTGCTCGCCGGGGATTCCGCCCCCGTGGTGCTGCGGTTCCTGGAACCCGCGGAGTTCGGCGGCCTGACGCTGCACCTGGACCTGCAGCGCGAGCCCAAAAACAAGCTGTCCGCCAAACCCCTGCCCCCCGACCCGCGGGACGCCAACTGCAACAAAGAGCACCTGTTCCGGGTCGGCCCGGACCAGCCGCCGGCCACGATGCCCCGACTCTGGCTCGTCGTCTCCCGCGATCCCGGCCTGGGGGCCCTGCTGTGGGGCTTCGGCGTGATCATCGTGCTGCTGGCGCTCTTCTACGCCAGGCCGGCCAACGGCGCCGCCCGGGAACCGAACGGCCGGTCCGCCTGAGCGGCGCCGGGAGGCCACTGCGGATCCATCGGGCGCCCTTTCCGGGCGCCGACGGCATCCCTCTGTTACAATTCACGATAAATATCGTATTTCACGGCATTTTTGCCTGAGTTCTTTACCGTGTACATCAACTCATCCGCTGCTTTGATCAAATCATCCGCATCCGGGTATACCGTTTCACACGTCATGACGCCAATGCTGAAGGTGATCGGCCAATTGTGCCGCTGCATCGTCTGCAGCAATCCTTCTTGCAGCTTGGCAATGACGGTGCGGACCGTATTCGGATCCATCTCGGGAAGCAGCAGGGCGAATTCATCCCCGCCCAACCGCCCCAGAACGTCCATCGTGCGGAGATTCCTTTTCACATAATCCGCGATTGTACTGAGCGCCCGGTCACCCTCCGCATGCCCGAACCGATCGTTCACGGTCTTGAAATTGTCCAGGTCGAGGTAGGCCAGGGCAAACGGGTGCCGATACCTCTGCGAACGGGCAATTTCCAATTCGAGCAATTCAAAAAAGCTGCGCGCGTTCGCCGCGCCGGTCAGGCCGTCCGTACGGGCCAGCGATTTTTCCCGCTCGTGCACATTCTTGATGGAATCAAGGAGGAAAGCGTACAGGACGAAGAAGGACAACCGAATGGACATATTCCAATAATGCACGAATTCGGAAGTGTACACATGCAGCCAGGACAGGTCCACCAGGAACCACACGGCCGTGCTGGCCAAACAGGCCAGGAGGCCGGCCCGGAGACCGAGAAACCACGTGGCGAACATGATCGGCGCAACATAAAAAAGAGAAAGATCCAGTTCCCAGCCGGTCAGAAAGTTCAGGTAACCGACTACCGCCATGAGCAGCAGGCAACTCCCCACCTGCACCGGTTTGGACATTTTTTCGAAATGCAGGAACAGGAAACCCTTTGTTCGCTGGTTGGTGGCCATGGGGGAACAATAGGCGGGAAACAACTGGAAATCAAGCGCTTTTTCCGGATCGCCAGGTGCCGGCACAAGCCTGTGCCAGTAAGGATGCCCGGGCCTGTCCCTTGACCCGGGCCGCCGCGTTCCCCCCTTCGCGAGGTGGGTGGCTGCCGGGCCGTGAAAACAGACGCCGCCGCACGGAGGGCCGACAGGCCAACCGCACGACACTATTGAACAAGTCGCCCCTTCGCCGTACAATCTCGCCCATGATCTGGCGATCCCCCGCATCATGGCCCCTGCTCCTGCTGGCCGCCCTCCTGGGCTGGCTCGGCTGCACCGCCTGCTCCCCGGCGACCGGCCCCCGCCGGGCCTTCTACCACTGGAAAACCGTCTTCGCCCCGACCAGCGAGGAAAAGGCCCTCCTGACCCGCCACCACGTCGACCGGCTGTACGTCCGGCTGTTCGACGTCGACTGGAACCGGGCCTCCGGCAAGCCGCTGCCGGAAGGGCGCTGCCGCTTCGACGCACCCCTCCCCGCGGGGGTCGACATCGTGCCCGTGGTCTACCTGACCAACGCCGTCTTCCAGCACGAGCCGGCCCCGAAGGACCTGGCCCAGAAAGTCTGGAAGCTCACCCGGGCCATGGCCGAGAACACGGGCTTCATCTTCCGCGAAGTGCAGGTGGACTGCGACTGGACCGACGCCACCCGCGCCCCCTTCTTCGACTTCTG
>CAYTBK010000068.1:0-21756 GCA_964436005.1 uncultured Acidobacteriota bacterium | reverse complement strand
GAGATGCGCCGGCCCACGACGATGAGTTCCCGCTCGATGATCTTGGCTACCATGGCGATGTCGATGTTGCCCCCCGAAATCAGGTCGGCCACCGGGCGCCGGGAGAGGACCTTCCCGGCGAGAATGGCGGCCGTCCCCACGGCGCCGGCACCCTCCGCCACCACCTTGTTCCGCTCCATCAGCGTGAAGATGGCGAAGGAGATTTCCTCTTCCGTCACGGTGATGACATCGTCCACCAGGCTCTCCATGTAGGGGAAGGTGCGGCAGCCGGGCGTGGCCACGGAGATCCCGTCGGCCAGCGACTTGACCCCCGGGAGAGTGACCAGGCACCGCTTTTCCAGGGAGGCGCGGGTCGAGGCCACCACGGCGGCCTGCACGCCGATGATCCGGATGTCGGGTCGGATGGCCCGGGCGGCCACGGCCATGCCGGCGATGAGACCGCCCCCGCCCACGGGAATCAGCAGCGTCCCGGCTTCGGGCAGGTCTTCCAGGATTTCCAGGGCGATGGTGCCCTGGCCGGCCATCACGTCCTCGTCGTCGAAGGGGTGGATGAACGAGGCGCCGCTCTCGTGCTGCAGTTCCAGTGCCTTGGCGTAGCACTCGTCGTAGACTTCGCCGTGCTGGACGACGCGGGCGCCGTAGCCCAGCGTAGCCTGGACTTTTGCCTGGGGGGCCGTTTCCGGCATGACGATGACGGAGCGGATCCCCTTGGCGGTGGCGCCGTAGGCGACGCCCTGGGCGTGGTTGCCGGCCGAGGCCGCGATCACGCCGCGGGCCCGCTCCTCCTCGCTGAGGGAGCAGATCTTGTTGTAGGCTCCCCGCAGCTTGAAAGAACCGGTTTTCTGGCGGTTCTCCAACTTGAGCCAGACGGCGGAGCCGCACCGGTTGGTGAGCGTGGTCGACGGGACCAGGGGGGTGCGCCGGGCGACGCCGGCCAGGTGTTCCCGCGCTTTCTTTATCATCTCCAGGGTCAGGGCCATGTCGCCTCCCTATGCCGCTCCTTCGCTGCTGCACCACCCGGGCCGGGGGGAAGCCCTCGACTTCGCCCGGATCGGCCGGGCCCCCGGCCCCGCCGCTGCAGAATCTGCTGGTGCTCTCGGACTCTCTCCGCCCATTGTACCCGAGAACGCCGGGCCATCCAAGCGATTGGTGCATGCCGGCGATGGGCTGCGCGGTCGCCGGTTTTCCTTTGCATGGAAGTCGACTTGTCTATAGAATATGATGGGTAAAAACGCAAAAGGCTGGAAGCCATGGAAGCCTACACCCCCAAGATTCTATGCGTCGACGACGAGGAAAGCAACACCCGCTTCCTCAAGACGCTGCTTCTGTTCTGGGGGTACGAGGTCCTGGACGCGAAAAGCGGTCCGGAGGCGTTGCAGATCGTCGCCGCCACTCGCGTCGACCTGGTCCTGCTCGACATCATGATGCCCATCATGTCGGGCTATGAAGTCTGCCGCCGCATCAAGGACGACGAAGCCACCCGGAACATCCCCGTGATCATGCTGACCATCCTGAACTCCCGCGAGGACCGGATCAAAGGCATCGAGGCCGGCGCCGACGATTTCCTGATCAAACCCTTCGACAAGGACGAGCTCTTCGCGCGCATCGGCATGCTCCTGCGGATGCGCGGCCTCAACGAGAGCCTGGCCCACGCCTACCACGTGGCCACCCGGATATCCCAGTACGGCGAAGCCCTGTACAATTCCTTCGACCCTGTAAAGTTTAGTTTCGTGCGCAACCTCGACCGCATGGTGGATTTCCTGCTCGGCGAGGACGTGGCCTCGCCTTTCCACCCGCGCTCGGTGATCGTCGGCTACATCGGCCGGAACCGGCAGTGGCGCTGGTACCAATACACGGCGGAAGCGCCCAAGCGCAAGCTCCCCGCCCTTGCGGAACTCTTCACAATGCTGCCTCTTCCCGCCGAGGGAGTGGCCTCGACCTACCGCTTCAACCAGGACCGGCCCAGCCCGGAACTGGGCGCCGCCCTGGCCGCCATTCGCGACTGCGGCATTCCCGCGGCCAACGGGGTGGCCTGCCTACGCCGGGAACTCTGCCTGTTCTCCCTCGACTACGTGATTGGCGCCATGCAGTACGAGGAGTCGACGCTCAAGCAGCTTGTCACCATCATGCTGTTTCTGTGGTCCATGTCCGTTCAGATGCTGAAGAACCGGGCCGAGGAGACGAAGTACCGGAACCTGACCGAGCAGCTGCCCGTCGGAATCTACCGGTCCACCTACGAGGGCCGGGTCCTGGAGGCTAATCCTGCGGCCGCCCACATCTTCGGCTACGGGGACGTGGAAACCTTCCTCCGGGAACACAGCTGGCCCGACGCCCACGAAGACGTGGCCGAACGGAAACGCATGCTGGACGAAAGCATCCAGAACCCGTGCATCCGCCAGGTCGTCAGCCGCCTGCGGAAGTCCGACGGGTCCGTCATCCAGGTGCGCAATACCTGGCACCCCTGCCTGGACGCGAAAGGCAACCTGGAGTATGTGGAGGGAATCCTGGAAGACGTGACGGAAGAGGCGGAGCTGGACCGGAAACTTCGGGAAAGTGAAGAGCTGTTCCGGGCCATCTTCGAGTCGGCCGAGGAAGGGATCTGCATCGTCGACACCGAAGAGACCTTCCTTTTCGCCAACCCGGCCACGCACCGAATCTTCGGCGTTCCGGAGGGGGAATTGCCGGGGCGGTCGTTCCGCGACTTCGTGGGGGAGGAAGAGTACTCCATCCTGCGGGCCAACACCCAGACCCGCCTGGACGGCGTCAAATCGACCTACGAGCTGACCATCCGGCGGCCCTCCGGCGAACTGCGCACCCTGCTCATCTCCGTCTCGCCACGGCGGGACCGGACGGGTGCCGTGACCTCCACCTTCAACGTCCTCCGCGACATCACCGACCGGAAGTCGATGGAGGAAGCCCTGCAGCGGGCCAACCAGGAGCTGGAGGGGAAGGTCCTCAAGCGCACGGAGGAACTGAGCAAGCTCGTCGAGGCGCTCAAGGAAGAGGTGGCGGTCCGGAGGAAGGTCGAGGAGCAGTTCATCGCCTCCAACGAGAAGCTCAAGGCCATGGACCGGACCAAGACCGAGTTCCTGTCTTTCGTGGCCCACGAACTGCGCACGCCGCTGACCTCCATCATGGGCTTCGCGAAAATCCTCCACCGGAAGTGCAACACGGTGGAGCCCTGCGTCAACGCCACCGAAGCGGGGTGCAACCTTCTGAACATCCAGAAGATGAAGGAAAACCTGAACATCATCTCGGCGGAAGGGGAGCGGTTGACTTCGCTCATCAACAACGTTCTCGACATCGCCCGCCTGGAAGCCGGCAAGCTGGAGTGGCGGAAGGAGATGCTGCCGGCCTTCGAAGTCCTGACCCGGTCCGTGGAGACCACCCGCGCCCTTGTCGAGGAGCACGGCCTCCAGATCGCCATGGACATCCAGGACAACAAGATGATGCTGTTCGCCGCCGGCGAGCGCCTGGTCCAGGTCATGATCAACCTGATCTCCAACGCGGTCAAGTTCACGCGGGAGGGGACCATCCTCTGCGCCCTCCGGCGGGAAGGGCGCGAAGCGGTGTACAGCGTGCGCGACACCGGGATCGGTATCCCGGAAAACGACCGGGAACGCGTTTTCGACAAGTTCAATTGCGTGGGGGACACCCTTCCCGACAAGCCCGCCGGATCCGGGCTGGGCCTTTCCATCTGCCGGCACATCGTGGAGCATCACGGCGGCCGCATTTGGCTGGAAAGCGAGGAGGGGGAGGGGAGCACGTTCTTCTTCTCGATCCCTCTCTCCGACGGTGGCATTTCCGGGAAAAACGGGAAAATCGGTGAACTCGCCGGGCCGAAGGGTGATCCAAGCCTTCAAGAGCCGCCCTGCGCGGAAGGCGAAGGGAGTCGGTAGGCATGGAGCGGAAAGCGGGCGAAGTCATCGGCGGGTACACCATCGTGCGCAAGCTGGGTGCGGGCGCCTTCGCCGACGTGTACCTCGCCCGCGACCCCCGGCACGGCAACCGCCAGGTGGCGCTCAAGGTGATCCGCGAGGACAGCGGGGAGGCCATGGAGGAACGCGGGGCCTCGCTACTCCGAAAGGTCAACCACCCCAACATCGTGCAGGTGTACTACGTGGGGCACGTGGAGGGCCGGCTCACCGTGGTCATGGAGTATGTGCCGGGGAAGACGCTGCGGGAAATGCTCCACAGCCACAAGGCCTTGCCCGAGAGCCGGGCCCTGGCCATCACCCTGCAGATCGCCGACGCCCTGACGTTTTTGCACGAGTTGCGGATCGACGAGAAGGTGGGGGTCGCCCACCTCGACCTCAAGCCCTCCAACATCCTCGTCGAACCGGACGACCACACCCGCATCACCGACTTCAGCACGAGCCGCCTCGGCGTCTGCGGCGCCACCACCTCCGGATGCGGCTCGCCGGCCTACATGGCCCCCGAGCAGTTCCTCGGCCATCCTGTCCTGGCGTCCGACATCTGGGCCATGGGCGTACTGCTCTACGAGATGCTGGTGGGGCAGCCGTTTTTTCGCGCCGCTTCCGTGGAAGACTACAAAAAACTGATCCTGGGCAGCCCCGGGCAGTGGGTGGCCGCGACTTCGCCCCTGCCGGCCGGCATCCGCTCCATCATCCTCCGCTGCGTCGCGCATTCCCCTCAGGACCGCTTCCCGTCGGCCCGGGAACTGGCGGACCGGCTGCGGGACCTGCTCGATGGGTGCGAAAGCCTGGCCTGCGAGAAGTGCGGGGCGACCCTGCCGGAGAGCGGGGCCTGCCCGCTCTGCCTCCACCCGGCGCCGGGCGAGGCGTCTCGCCAGGACTCGGCCTTCTGGCCGTCGCCCACCCTGACGGGGGGGGGGGCGTCCGGCCGGACCGAATTGCCGCTGGCCGGGTCGCGCACGGGCATACCGGATTGGGCGAACCGGTCCATCGACACCGTCGCCGAGATGCCCCCGTTCCGTGCGCAGACCGCCGGAACCCGGACGGTGGAGGCCTTCCCGCCCGCCCAAAGGGTCCCCCGGCGGAAAAAAACGTTCCGCCTCACCGCCTTCGGTTTTTTCCTGGTGCTGGCCGGCGTCGGGGCGGCCCTCTGGTTCCTGCTGGGGCCGTCCTTTCAGGCCGGAGGCGGTTCGGCCACCGCCCACACCTCCCGGCAGACGACGGTGACGCGCGGGGGGGAGACGGCAGCCGGCCGGCCGGAACGAACCGCGGAAGGGACAAGGCCCCCGGTGCCGGCCGGTGCGTCCGGCGGCAGTTCCGGCGTTCCGACCGAAACAGGCGGGGAAGCGGTTCGTGCGGAAACCGCTCCGTCGAGCCCGGAGAGGAGTGGGCCGGACTTCCGGCCGTGGTCTTCCTCCGCTGCCCCCGAAAAAGGGAAGCCTGCCGGTCGGCGGGAAAACGCCGGGGACCCGCCCACCGGCTCCCGAGCCGTTGCCGGGACCGCGGCGGGATCGATGGTGGCCGGCGGGCCGGGACCGGCCCCCTCGGAGGCCCTCTCGGATTCCGCCATCCCCGAGGCTTGGTGGCCCGAGGAGGGCTACGCCACCCGCCTGGAACGAATCCGCTCGCTGGAGCGCACCCCGGCGGGGTCTTACGATGATCGCATCCGTCTGCTGGACGGTTTCATCGCCGAGTGCAGCGACCCTTCCAGCCGGGTCCAGGCCCAGGCACTGCTGCGGGTCTGGAAGTGGGAGAAGAACGAGTTTGCGAGGGCCGAGGCCGTCGACCGGGCCGCCGACACCCGGATCTGCGAGGCCCTGGAGGCGTGGCGAGCGTTTTCCCAGTCGGCGCGGACCCTGTTCCGCAAGGGCTACGCCGAAAGCCGCGTGCAGTTCTGGTCGGACAAGCTGCGCAGCTACGACGGCCCGGCGGACGTCAGGGTGGTGGCGGCCGCCCGGTTGCCGCGCCGGGACATGCGCGGCGGGGTCCCTTCGCCCCCGGACGCCTTTTTCGTGATCAAGCAGAACGAACGCCAGGTTTACCGCTCCCGGACCCTCAACGCCAGCGAATCCCCCGTCTGGAACGAGGCGGCGCGTGTACGCCTTTCCCCCGGATCCCGGCTGACCCTGGAAATATGGGACGAGGACCCTCTCGACGACGACCTCCTCCTCCGCTTCCAGATCAATCCCGTTCCCGAGGACGGCCCCTACACCGCTCGCGCCGCCGGAGCTTCCGTCGACATCGTCATCGAACGCGAACAATGACCATCGGCGAGTATTTCACTCCGGAAGCGGCGGAAGCGCTCCGCCGGGCCATCGCCGAAAACGGCGGGCACGAGCTCTTTTGCGTGGGCTCGCTGGACGAGGCCCTCAAGGTCTGCACCGTCCGGGTGGTGGCCAGGGGCAACCGGAACTGCGTCCCGGCGGTGCTGGACTCCGCCGGATCCGGCATGATGGTCGTCCACAACCACCCCGGGGGAAACCTGACCCCTTCCGAAAACGACGTCCAACTGGCCGCGGAATTCGCCTCCCGCGGCGTGTCCTCCTGCATCGTGGACAACGCCGTGGAATTCGTGAACGTGGTGGTGGAACCCATCCGCAAGCGGGAGACGCGGGAGCTGTCCCGGGCGGACATCGTTGGCGTCTTCGCCCCGGGCGGGTCGCTTGCCGGCAGTCTCGAGGGCTATGAGCACCGGCCGCAGCAGGAAAGGATGGCCGAGGGGGTGGTGAACGCCTTCAACCAGGGCCAAATCGCCCTGATCGAGGCCGCCACCGGCGTGGGCAAGTCGCTGGCCTACCTGGTTCCCGCCGTGCACTGGGCCCGGGAGAACAGGCAGCGCGTCGTCGTTTCCACCAACACCATCAACCTGCAGGAGCAGATCCTGTACAAGGATATTCCCTTCCTCCGCCGGGGGCTCGGCCTCCCCTTCGAGGCGGTGCTGGTCAAGGGGCGGAGCAACTACTTGTGCTTGCGGAAGATGGAGGACGTCCAACGGGACCCGGCCCTCTTCTACGATCCCGAGCACGCCGAAGAGCTGGCCGCCCTGGCGGAGTGGGCCCGGACCACCTCCGACGGCTCCCGCAGCGACCTGGGCTCGACGCCCTCCTGGGAAACCTGGGACCTGTTGGCCAGCGAGGGTGACGCCTGCCTCTTCGCCCGGTGCCCTCACTTCGGCAAGTGCTTCTTCTTCCAGGCCAGGCGAGCTGCGGCCCGGGCCGATCTGATCGTCACGAACCACCACCTGCTCATGGCGGACATGGCCGTTCGCGAAGGGGCAGGACAGAAGACGGGGGGCGTGCTGCCGGATTTCCAGAAACTGATCCTGGACGAGGCCCACCACGTGGAGGATGTGGCCGCCCACTATTTCGGGGTTCGGGTCACCCCTTTCGGTTTCTCCCGCAACCTGGCCCGGTTGCAGAGCCCCAAGGACCCCACCCGGGGCCTCCTGGGCAAGCTGCACGCCATGACCGGTTCGCTGGGCGGGAGCGACCGGACCGTGGCCGACCGCTTCGCCGGCATGCTCGAGGATGTGGTCACCACCGCCCGGGCCGAGTGCCGGCAGCGTCTCGACGAGCTGTTCGGGCGCCTGGCCCGCGAAGTGTTCGCCATGCGCGAACAGCCCGGCTCCCTGAGCGAATTCAAGATCCGGGTATCCCGGGTTACCGAGGGCGAACCCTTCTGGACCGGCGTCCTCGAACCCGCCCTGGCCGAGGCCATCGCCTGCGTGGAGGCCTTCGTCGAGAAGGCCGACCGGCTGCTGCGCCTCCTCTACAAGCTGACCGAGGAAAGCCTGGACCACATCCGCGGCCCCCTGCTGGATGCCGAGGCGGTTCTGCTCCGGCTGCGCGCCGTCGCCGAGAACCTGGGCGAATTCCTGCTGGACGAACCGGACAAGTGCCGCTGGCTGGAAGTCCGGCGCCGCCGGGAGCACCTGAACATCGCCTTCGAACAGGCCCCCCTGGACGTGGCCCGCAAACTGTCGAAGACCGTCTGGGACCGGTACGACTCCGTCGTCCTGACGTCGGCCACTTTGAGCGTCGGACGGTCTTTCGCCTTCATCCGGGAGCGCAGCGGGGTGTGCCACCAGAAACCCGGACGCGTCCTGGAAATGGTGTTGGAATCCCCCTTCGACTACGGCAACCGCGTTCTCCTGGGCATACCCAGCGATCTGCCCGACCCCACGGCGAGAGGTTTCCTGGACGCGGCCACCGAGGCGGTGCGACAGGCCGTCCACGCCACCGGGGGCGGCACGTTCGTCCTCTTCACTTCCTACAGCCACCTCTCCACCATGTACCGGAACCTGGAGGGGCCCTTGCTGGCCTCCGGTTTCCACCTCCTGCGCCAGGGCGCGCAGGAGAGGCACCTGCTGCTGGAGGAGTTCAAGAAGTTCCCCAAAGCGGTGCTTTTTGCGGTGGACAGCTTCTGGGAAGGGGTGGACGTGAAGGGCGAGGCGCTCCGGAGCGTGATCATCGTCAAGCTGCCCTTCCAGGTGCCCAGCGACCCGCTGGTGGAGGCCCGCATCGAGAAGATCGAGCGGGAAGGGGGGAACGCCTTCACGCACTACTCGCTGCCCCATGCCGTCCTCAGGCTCAAGCAGGGTTTCGGGCGGCTGATCCGGTCCCAAAAGGACTTCGGCATGGTGCTGATCTGCGACAACCGGGTCATGACCAAGCACTACGGCCGGGAATTTCTCGGGGCCCTGCCCAAGTGCCGGCCCGTGTATGCCCCGGTGGAGACCATTTTGCGGGAAGCCGTCCGGCTGCAGGCGTCCTTCGGCTTTCAGAACACGTCCGGATTCCCCCTCCGTTGAAAGAGGGAAATCAGGCGGTTCAGCACCTGCTGTTCCAGGGCGCTGCAGGGGCGCAGTCCCGACGGCGGAACGGACAGGGTCTCCCGCAGCTGCCACGCGTAGGTGAAGGATCTCCCGTCCAGTTCGACGAGGGCCGCGCGCAGGGGAGGGGAAAGGTCCTGCATGTATTTCCCGGCTTTGGGCTGCCTGATGTTCACCACGAGGTCGACTTCCTCGGCGGCGTCGACGATGGTTTTCCTTTTTTGGGCCGGCAGACCGGTCAGGCGCTGGATGTCCGCGTCGAGGGCGGCGGCTGAACGGTACGGCTTGCCCGCCAGCGATACCAGGCGGCCGTCGTGCAGGCCCTCCCGGCGGAGGTGCTCCAGCAGATCGGCGTTGACGATGTGGATAGTAGGCCGGAACACCGTCATCTGGAACACGTTCTGCAGGATGAAGAGGCCGAGGAAGGCGAACAGGCAGGCCAGCACGGGGGCGCAGACCCAACCGAGGGCGATCTGCCCGAGGACCTTGAACTTGATCTCCCTCCCCCCCTTCAGCAGGGAGATGCCGACGATGGCCCCGATGACCGCCTGGGAACTCGAGACGGGAATAAGGGGCAACGCCGGGAGTCCCACGCTGTGGAGGAACGATTCCACGGACTGGGAGGCGAACAGGAACAGCACCAGCGATACGGCGATGACGACGACGAGGGCGGCCTGGGGCGACAGCTGTGCCAGGCCGGTGCCGAGGCGGTCCATGACCTTGCGGGAATAGGTGAACACCCCGACTGCCACCGCCACGGATCCGAGCAGGAAAAGCTGCTGCGTGTCGCGCAGGACGCCCAGGACGGGAAAGGACAGGTCCTGGAACGGGGAGTTCGCCATGAAGGGCCCCATGACGTTGGCGATGTTGTTGGCGCCCAGGCTGTAGGCGCCGAAGGCGCCCGCCGTGATCAGCCCGTAGCGGGTGAGGATGTCCACCCGCAGCATGTGGACCGGGGAGCAGGCGAGATAAGCGCGCAGGGCCAGGTACAGGCCGGCCGCCAGGAGGCCCGCCAGCAGCGGGCTGATGGCCCAGCCGGCCACGATGCGGCCCAGGGTGGTGTAGTCGGGGAGCGTGCCGGAGAACCAGCACCAGCCCACGATGGCCCCGACGATGGCCTGCGAGGAGGACACGGGCAGTTGAAAGCGCCGCAGCAGCAGGTACACGGCCATCCCGGCGGCCATGGCCGCCATGAAGGAACCCGAGGGGGCGTTGACGGCGCCGAGGGTGTGCAGCGTGCCGGCGGCCCCGGCTCCGGAGAACACGGCTCCCAGGGCTACGAAGACGGTGCAGGTGGCCGCGGCCACCCGGAAGCGCACCATGCGGGTCCCGACCGCCGTTCCGAAGATGTTCGCGGCGTCGTTGGCGCCGAGCGACCACCCCAGGAACAGCCCGCTGGAAAGAAACAGCCATTCCATGGGCGGGGTCCTCAGACCGTTCGCTTGATGGTGTAGATGGCCAGCCGGTCGGCCACGCTTTCGGAGAAGTCGGCCAGTTGGTCGACGTGGTGGGCGAAGTAGCGGAGGTGGTTTTTCCTGGCCAGTTCGAGGTCGGAGGAGAAAATCTCGCGCTTGAGGCGGTCGCTGATGTTGTCGGCCTCCTTCTCGAAGAAGTAGACCTTGTGCAGGTGGTCCTGCACGGCGTTGATGTTCTTGAAGAAGGCCCGGACGGAGGCCACCAGGCTTTCCGTGCACTCGGCGCACGTGCGGGCGAGGGTTTCGAAGGCTTCGTCGAACCGGGCGGGGATTTCCGGGTGCTCCACGGAAAACTGGTTCACCGTTTCCTTGGCGGTGTCGATGACGTCGTCGAGGTGTTCCAGCAGCCCCAGCACATCGCCCCGGTGCTCGGGGATGAGCGACTGCGTGTACAGGCGGCTTTCGATCTCCCGCCGGAGTCCGTCGGCCGCGTCCTCCTTCTGGTTGATGGCCGCCCGGTGGGCTTCGAATTCGTCGGCGTTCCCGACCAGGAAATCGTGGATGGCCAGGCGGAACAGGATGACCGCCTCGCTGATCAAATCGAGGAACTCGTCGATGCGCCGTTCAAGGTCCTTGGTCTGTCGAAACAGGATGGCCATGGCCTGCTCCTCCGGTCAGCGTGTTTCCCGCGGGAAGTTCGGGCTCAGAATACATCCGGAACCCTGCCAACACAATGGCAAAGACGGAAACGCGGCTGACGTTTCCAGTTGTCATCGGTCCATGGATCGATTATACTTTGCCGGCGGGAGCCCCAAAACTAGCATCGCCAGGCGAAGGTACGCCGTGGCCGCGTTCGAGGGGGAGGGCCGGGGCCGGCGGTTGGCCGCAGCAGGCCGTTCTCGGGGTGAGCCAAGAGATTCCGAAGGAGCCGTGATGGTACCAGGAACACGGGTTCGCGATTATATTTTCGAGAAACGGATCGGGCAGGGCGGCATGGGTGAGGTCTGGCAGGCCAGGCACGCCTTGCTGGACAGGCTGGTGGCGGTCAAGATCATGGCCGACAACATCGCCCTGGACCCGAACTTCGAGCAGCGCTTCCTGCGGGAAGCCCGGGCCATGGACAGGCTGGAGCACCCCCGCATCGTCGGCGTGCGCGAGTTCTTTTCCGATGGCGGTCATTACTACCTGGTCATGACTCTTCTGCAAGGCCGGTCCCTGGAGAAGCTCATCGCCGAATCGCGTGGCCCCCTTCTCCTGCCCATCGCCCTCCAGATCGGCATCGACATCTTGAAAGCGCTGGATTTCGCCCACCAGAAAGGCGTCATCCACCGGGACGTGAAGCCTTCCAACATCCTGATGGACAAGGACGGGCGGGCGTACCTGACCGACTTCGGCATCGCCCTCATGGTCGGGGAATCCCGCCAGACCAAGAGTGGCGCGGGCATCGGCACGCCGCACTACATGAGCCCGGAGCAGATTTCCAATCCCCGGGCCATCGACCACCGTTCTGACGAATACAGCATGGCCTGCGTGACCTATGAGATGCTGACCGGCCGCCCCCCCTTCGACGATCCCGACTCGAGGGAGAGCGACTTCACGGTGATGCTCAAGCACATCCAGGCGAATCCGTTGCCTCCGACGGCCCTGAATCCCCAACTGCCGCAGAGCCTGGCCGACATCGTGATGAAGGCGCTGTCGAAGAACCCGAACGACCGCTTCGCGGGGTGCGGGGTGTTCTGCCGCTCCCTGCAGGAGTGCATGACCAAATTCTGTGCCGATGGCGGGTCGGACATCGACCGCACCATTTCCGGCGAGTTCTCCCCTGTCCAGTACACGGCCAGGCTGCAACCCCAGAAGCCGTCTCCCCAGGCCGCGCCTCTTCCTCCCGTCGTCGCCCATTCGGTGCCCGGTCCCCACATGCCGACGCCGGCCCCGGTTCCCCGCACGTCTTCCCAACCGGTCGCCCCCCAGGCGCCGCAACCCTCCCGGCCGCAGACTCCCCCGCCGCCCCCGCCCCCGCCGGGCCAACCGCCCGTCGTGCTCACACCGCGGCCGGCGACCGGCACACCGCCGGCGATTCACACGCCGGCGCCCCATACGCCTCCGCCTCCTCCCCAGACCTGGGGGCAGACTCCGCAAACCGGGATTCCGGTCCAGAAGGGGATGCCGCCGGTCCCGCCGCATACCGGCCCGACGCATGCGCCCACCGGCAGCCAGGCCGTTCCGGGGCGGGCGAGCGGACCGCAACCCGCTGTCCCCGCCGCTCCCATGGCAACCCGGCCCCCCGCCACCGGCCCGGTGGCGTCGCATGCCCCGACGCCGCAACCGGCCCACCCGAAGGCCACCACCCCGGGTCGGACCGGGGAAAAGCCGCATGTGGCGGCGGAAGAACCCAGACGAAAAACAGGAACGTCGGAACACCGGCCCGCCGCCGTCGCGCCGGCGAAGAAGTTCCCCGTCGCCCTCGTGGCGGGGGGAGCCGTCGTCGCCGTCATCATCGTGGCCCTGCTCGTATACTTCCTTGCTATCGGCAAGAAGGCCCCCGCCACCGAATCCACCCCCCAGCCGGCCGTGAGCGAGGCTCCGGCCGCCGAGAGCCTGTTGGCCAAGGCGGGCATGAAGTTCGTGAAAATCCCGGCGGGTTCTTTCCCGATGGGTTCGAACAACGGCAACGACGATGAAAAGCCTGTTCACAACGTGTCCTTGACCAAGGACTTCTACATGCTCGCCACCGAAGTCACGGTGGCCCAGTGGCGCCAGGTCACCGGCGACCCCCTGCCCAACGCCAGAGGCGACGCGCTTCCCGTCGAAGAGGTGTCCTGGGAAGATGCCCAGCGCTTCATCCAGATGCTCAACCAGAAGTCGGGGCAGACCTTCCGCCTGCCGACGGAGGCCGAGTGGGAGTATGCCGCTCGGGCCGGGAGCCAGAACGATTACCCCTGGGGCAGCGCGTTCGACCAGGCGTACTGCTGGTTCCAGGGCAACTCCGACGGCAAGGCGCAGCCCGTCGGCGCCAAAAAGGCCAATAAATGGGGCTTGTTCGACATGTCCGGCAACGTGTGGGAGTGGTGCCAGGACTGGAAGTCCGAAACCTACTACAACGAAGCCCCTCCGAAGGACCCGAAAGGGCCGGCCACCGGAGAGTTCCGCATCATCCGCGGGGGGGCGTACGACACCTCCGAGACGGAGTGCCGGGCCACTTTCCGCGCTTTCATGAGCCCGGGCACCAAGGGCGGGGGCATCGGGTTCCGGATCGTTTCGGATGCCCCCGTGAAGTAGGGCTTCCGGGGCCGGTTGGCTGTACATGCAATTGTAGATTGCAATTGACAGGCTTACTGTTCGGACTGTAAAATCGTCGCGTTGAGACGAATGCAGATAGGACGCGCAGGCCGGGCGCTTCGTCGGAGCGCTTCCGTCAGTGCCCGGTCCCGTGGGAAGCGAATTGAAACCTCTTGATGATAAGCTGTTTGTGTGGGGAACACTATGCTGACGTGCGAGCGGTGCGGGAACCAAAACAGTGACCAGGCCGAGTTCTGCTTCGAGTGCGGGGCGCCCTTGCGGGGTGCGGGCGGTCACACGCTGCTGGACAGACGCTTCCTCGTGCAGGAAGTCCTCGAGTGCAGTGAGACCTCCGAACTGTACAAGGTGCAGGACAAGCAGTCGGGGGAGATGCGGGTGCTGAAAGCCGTGGCCGTCGACGCGGCCACACGGGCCCTGCCTGGCTTCCACCCGGCCGAGGCGGTACTGCGGGCGACCTCCCTGCAGCACCCGAACCTCGCAACGGTCTTCAGCTCCGGCACCCTGGAAAACGGGAAATTCTACGTCGTTTCGGAACTGGTCGAAGGCGAGAGCGTCCGGCAGATCATGGAGGTGTGCGGCGCCATGCCGGCCGCCATGGTGGTGCGCCTGGCGTGCGACGCCCTGCGCGGCCTCCACTGCCTGCACCAGCACCACATGCTGCACGGGTCTCTCTCCCCGTCCAAGGTGATGGTGTACCTGACGAAGAAGAGGGCGCCGCGGGTCAAGCTAATTCAGCCGGATTTCCTGACGCCGACCGGTACGGTCAAGCCGGTTTCCCCGGCCGACGTGCTGGCCGGCAAGGGCAAGTACTGCTCGCCCGAGCAACTGGGGAGCCTGCCGCCCGGCGGTGTCCTGGACGCGCGGTCGGATCTCTACTCCCTGGGCCTGGTCATCTACGAGCTCCTGCAGGGCAACGTGCCCTATTCGGCCAACACGGTGTACGGCCTGGTCTATCAGCACATGACCGCCAACCTGGAGCCGCTTCCGTTCGAGGACCTCGACCCCGAAACCGCTCGTGAATTCAACGACATCCTTTTCAAGGCCCTGGCCAACAGCCGGGACCAGCGCTTCCCCGACGCCCTGTCTTTCGAGGAAGCGCTGAATGCCCTCGACCTTCCGCCATTGACCGGGGAAACCATCGGGCATTTCTTCGGTACCCTGGGCAGCGCACGCCCTTCCGGGGCGTTTTCGGTCATCGAACCGCCGACGAAGCCCACCCCGCCGCCCGTCGACCTGTCCGCCCAGACGATCCTCAGCCCGGCCGCCAGGCCATCGGGTGCGGTCGGCGCCGCCCCCCCGCCGGTCCCCTCGCCGGCCGACGCGACGGTGGTGGCGGCCGTTCCGGCGTACCACCACACGCCGACGCGGCTCGACACGCCCGCCTTCGAGCGGCAGCTGGAGGGGACGATGCTGGAGGGCCCCCTGGAAACCCGAGAGGTTTCCGTGCACGACGCGACGGAAACCGTCGCCGCCGGGGCCCTGCTGGGCGGCGAAGCCGAGGATCTCGGCAAGGGCTTTACGAATGTAGTGGGCGTGTATGTGCAGACCGGCACGGTGCAGACGTCGTCCCCGGCCAGCGAACCCGTCGCGCCGACCGTCATGAGCCCCGCACCGCCGAAGCAGCCTCGCCTGATCTACGAGGACGAGACGGCGCCGCGCCAGAGCCCGGCCCAGTCTTCGTATGCCACCGTCGTGGCACCCGTTGTCCAGGCGCCGGAGGCCGGACGACCCGGAAAATCTCGCTGGGGCTTGTGGGCAGGTCTGGCCGGCCTGCTGGTGGTCCTGGCGGTGGCCGGCTACCTGCTCTGGCCGAAGGGGGCCAAGGGGACCCTGGCGCTCCAGGTGATGCCCTGGGGCACCATCGTCTCCCTGGAAGATTCGACCGGCAAGAAAATCGAAGTCACCGACACGGTGACCCCTGTGAAACTGGAGCTCCCGGTGGGGACGTACAAGGCCTACGTCAAGGTGGCGGACACGGCGAACGTGCTGACCGTTTCCTTCACCATCCAGGAGGGCAAGACCGTCTCCATCGTGGAAGTCGACGAGGGCTATGTCTATGACGAATTCCTCAATCAGATTCTGTAGCGCCCTGCTGGCTTTCCTGCTGACCCTGTCCGGCACCTTCGGCGCGCCGGACTGGCAGGGGGACTACCTGCGCGGCGTCGAGAAATACAAGTCCGGCAACTACAACGAGGCCATCCGCCTCATCAGCCGGGCCGTGGCCGAGAAGCCGGCCTCCTGCGACAAGTGCATCCGCGACGGCATGTTCTTCGACGACTACTACCCGAACTTCTACCTGGGCACGGCCTACCTGTTCGCCAACCAGCCCCGGCAGGCCCTGAACTGCTTCGAAGTCCTCAACCGGGAGGGCAAGATCCAGCGCACCAAGCTGTCCGGGCAGTTCCAGTCCAACTACGCCCAAGCCCGGGAGCGCGCCGGTGCGGCAACGCCGCAGCCCACGCCGGTTCAGCCGACCCCGGTGCGGCCGCAGCCGACGCCGGTGCAGCCGACGCCGGTGCAGCCGCAACCCGTTCCCGTCACGCCCCAGCCCGTGCAGCCGACGCCCACGCCCTTCACCCCCGTGCAGCCGACGCCGGTGCAGCCGCAGCCCGTCCCCGTGCTGCCCTCCACCCCGGCGACCGTCAAGCCGGCCACCCCCGGTGTCTCGCCCATCGTCGATGGCTTCAAGCGCGACGTGGCGGCCTTCGAGGCGTCGGTGGCCGGTTACGGTGGCGGCGAGTACATGCGCTATTCGCTGCTGCGGAACGCCTTCACCCGCCTGAAGCAGGGGGTGAGCTCCTTCCGCGCGTCCACCGACCGCCTGCGGTTGGACACGGAAATCCCCTCCGCCCGGCAGGAACTCGAGCGGCAGAAACAGCTGGTCGCCGGCTTCGTCCGCGACTACGAGCGGGTGCGGGCCCTGCGGCTGAAGGCGGACGCCATCGGGCGGGCCTTCTCCGCCCTGCCGGAGCAGGAGGCCATGCGCAAGCCGGCGGTGTTCAAGGAATACACAGCGGTCCGAACCAAAGTGACCGACATGCAGCGCGCCATCCAGCAGGACATCAAGGACTGGAAGGCGCTGGATACGGCCGAGGCCTCGGTGACCGCCATGCAGGGCGACATCGCCAGGCTGGCCGAGCGCTTCGGCGCCGCCGGCCGCAACGCCTCCACCACGCTGACGCAGACCCGCGACGCCCGCTCGCTGCTGCAGCAGGCTTTCCGGGCCTACTTCGGCGGGAAGTTCGACCAGGCCAGCGCCATGGTCGGCGAAATGGACTCGCTCAAGGTGGTGCACCCCTACCTGCACCTGCTGAAAGGGCTGCTGGAGCTCCAGCGCTACTGGGCGGCGGGGGGCACGGACAACGCCATGCTGGAGCGCGTCAGGGCCTCCTTCCGCACCGCCGCCCAGGGCGGCATGCGCCCGGAGAGCCTGGGGCCGCGCTTCTTTTCGCCCAAGGTGGCCAAACTGTTCCAGGAAAGCATGCAATAAAGCGATAAAAACTCATTTACAGGAGGATTTTTTATGAAGTTCCGCACTCTGATCCTGGCCCTGGCCCTGGCGCTGTTCGGCGCCGTGGCCTTCGCCCAGCAGACGCAAGATCTCACGACGACCCTGCCGATGGGCACCGGCGGCGTGGGCGCCCGCGCCATGGGCATGGGCGGCGCCTTCACCGCCATCGCCGACGACGGCACCGCCGCCACCTGGAACCCCGCCGGCCTTTCCCAGCTGAAGCGGCCCCAGATGACCGTGGTCTACAACTTCATCCGCGACGACCGCAACACCGACTGGCAGGGTTCGCTGACCACGGCGAGGGGCTATTACATTCCCTACACCTACGCCGGGAAGGACCACTTCTCCCTGAACGCCCTGCAGTTCATCTCCGGCACCTACCCCTTCATCTGGAAGGACCGGCAGTGCGCCGTGCAGGTCAGCTACAACCGCATCTTCCAGCTGCCCCAGGGCCGCCGGACGGGCTACCTGTCCTACGACCGTACCGAGGACCTCGCCCCCGGGATCACGGAAAACTACGAGTCCGTGCTGGAGTTCTACCCCACCGGCGGCATCGACCTGTGGACGGGGACCTTCTCCATCGAACTGCTCAAGAACTTCCACGTCGGCCTCTCGGTCAACTACCTCAAGGGCAAGTACACCAACCGCACGAACATTTATGAGAATGGGTACTTCTCCGAGAACGGCAATCGGATCGACGCCTACGAGAGCCTCTATTCCCAGGACCTGGCCGACCGTTACTCCTTCTCCGGCTTCACCGCCGACCTCGGCCTGCTCTACAAGCCGCATGAAAAGATCTCCTTCGGCTTCGTCTACCACACGAAGTGCAAGCGCGGCATCAGCAACGACTACACCACGGGTCCGGAGCACTTCACCCGCGTCCTGGACGGCGAAGTGATCACCTCGGTCGTCAATCCCCAGGTCACCAACCATTACCACGGCGACGTTTCCTGGCCGCAGGGCGTTGGCGTCGGCGTGGCCGTCCGCCCGCTGCAGCAGCTGACGGTGGCCGGCGACTTCTCCTGGACCCAGTGGCGCGAAGGCAAGATCGCGTACGACGGCGCTTCCACCTACGCCTTCCCGAACGCCTGGCAGGCTCGCCAGCACGACGTGTACACCGAGCGCGTGGGCGCCGAGTACCTCTTCTCCCTGAAGAGCGGCTGGGTCCTGCCCGTCCGCCTGGGCTACTTCCGCACCATCGCCCCCAGCAACTTCTTCGACACCTATACCCAGAACTACAAGCAGACCAACCTCAACGGCGTGACCCTGGGCGGCGGCTTCACCTACGGCAACTTCCAGGCCGACGCTGCCTACGTCCGCACCATGGGGCAGGACTATGCCTCCTACTTCGGCGGCAACAACAGGTATTTCACCAAGGAAAGCGACTACCGGAGCAACCAGTTCATCATCTCCGTGATCTACCGGTTCTAGTTTTCCTCCCTCTTCAAGGGAAAACCAAGGGCGGCGCCAGCCGCCCTTTTTTATTGCCTGCCCCTGGCCGCCGAAGCCGCATTTTCCGCATTGGCCTCGAGCGAAGCCGAGATATAATCACCCTATCCTGCTTTCTGGGAAGAGCGGCATGGATCTCAACTTCGCGGTGAAACGGGCCTGCTGCTGGACAGTGACCCTGCTGTTCGGCCTGTCGCTGCCTGTACTGGCCGAGCGGTTGGCCTTCCGGAACTACACCCCGGAAACGGGGCTGGCCTCGTCCCGGGTGCTCTGCATCTTCCAGGACAGCGGAGGCTACCTTTGGGCCGGATGTACCGGCGGCCTCTCCCGGTTCGACGGGGTCGGCTTCGCCCTGTTCGGCATGGAACAGGGAATCCCTCAGAACAGCGTCTACGCCATGGCGGAGGACGCCTACCGCAGTCTCTGGGTCGGCACCCTGCAGGGGCCGGCCCTGTACCTGCCCGGGGAGAAGCGCTTCCAGCTCATGAAGGAGACTGGCAGCCCTGTCGCCGCCATGGCACTTTTCCACGGAACCCTGTTCTGCCTGACCGCCGACGGCCGTCTGGGACGCCTAGTCGCCGGCGGCGGCTGGATTTTTTCCTCTCTGCCGGCCGGCAGCGGCCCGTTCACCGCCATGGTCTCCAACGGGAACTACCTGTACGTCGCGGCCGGGAACGAGGTCTGGCAGTACGCCTTTCCCCTGAGCCCGGAATTGCCGGTTTTCCGCTACCGCTTGGCCTTCCCGGTGAACGCTCTGGGAACCAGGCCCGAAAACCCGGGCTGCCAGGCGGCGACGGACGGGGGACTCTACTCCTTGGATGGTTTGGGCGGACCGGTTGCCGGCCCCGCCAGCGGTACCGCCGGCAACCGGATCCTGGCCCTGGCGAAGCCGTACGGGTCGACGACCTGGGTGGGTGGAGCGGAGGGGCTGCGCATGCTCCCGGACGGCGGGGACGGGTGGCTGGGCCGGGCTTCCGGCTTGCCCGGCACGCCGGTCACCGCCCTTCACGCGGACCGCGAGGGGATCCTCTGGATTGGCACCATGAACGGCCTGGGTCGACTGGACAACACCACCATCCGGACCTACACGGAGCAGTCGGGTTTGGCCGGCATTTCAGCACTCGCCGTGCAGTGGGACGAGGCGGGGAAAAAATTGTGGGCCAGCACTTCGGAAGGCCTTTATTTTCTGCAGGGAAAGCAATTCGTACCCTTCGCGGCCCCGGGCGACCCGTTTCGGAAATACACGGTCTGGACCATTCTGCCCCGCGGAGACGGCACCGTGTGGGTGGGGACGGAAGGCGGTGGCATCGGAGTGATTTCCCCGGGCGGGGCGGTCCGTTTCCTGCGCCGGGGCGACGGGCTTCCCGGCGATCGGGTGACGGACCTGCTGCAGGATCGCCGGGGAGCCGTCTGGGTCGCCTGTCAGGAGGGGTTGGCCCGGGTGGCGGACGGCCGGGTCACCGCCTGGACCCGGGCGGAGGGCCTTCCCTGCAGTTATGTGCGTTGCCTGCAGGAAGTCCCCGATGGGCGGGGCCTGCTGCTGGGCACCGTGGGAGCCGGGCTGGTCCGTTTCGACGGGCAGCGCTTCGTCCGTGTCCCCCTGCCGTGGAACAGCGAGATCCGGGGCGTTTACGACATTCTGGCCAAGGATGGGCTGCTGTGGCTGGCGGCCGACGAAGGCCTCCTCTCGCTGGACGGGCAGGGGCGGCTCCGGCGTTGCGGGTTGGCGCAGGGATTGCCGTCTGTCATCTGCACCGCGCTCCTCGACGCCGGTCCCGGCCGGATATGGGTCGGCACGGACGGCGGCGCCGTGCTCATCGACAGCCGGCGGGGACTGGCCCTGCAGACGTTGACGCACCGCCACGGCCTTCCCGGCAACGAATTCAACGTCAAGGACGGCGTCTGCCACACGCCCGACGGGAAGACATGGTTCGCGGTGGTGGGCGGGGTGTCATCGGTGGACGCCCAGTTCTTCCAGGACAAACAAGGTTCGTCCGCCCGTCCGTTGGTCGGGCTGAAACGGGCGGTGGCCGTCATGTCCGACGGCAGAGAACTCGTCTTCCCCCAGTTCAAGGACACGAGACTCGATTCCAACGTGAAATCCTTGCGCTTCGATTTCGCCGTGCTCCTGTTCCGGGATAGCCGGCACCGCTCGATCCAGGTCAAGCTGGAAGGGTACGACTCCTCCTTCGTGGACGTCGGGGACAGGCGTTACAAGGAATACACCAATCTGCCCGCGGGCAACTATTCCTTTCTGGTCCGGGTGCAGGAGAACGGGTTTCCGCCGGTCGAGACGAGGTTGTCCACCTTTGTCGTCAAGCCGACGCTCTGGGAGAACCCCCTCGTGTACTGCGTGGTCCTGGCGCTGGTGATCATCGTGGTGCATTTCGGATTCCGTCTGCGTTACCGCCTCATGGAACGGGACAAGTCGCGGTTGGAAGAAGCTGTCCGCCGGGCCACCAACGAGCTGGAAAAAAAGAACTCCCTGCTGAAGCACCTGGCGGTGACCGACGAACTGACCGGCCTCTACAACCGCCGGTATTTCACCAAGACCCTGCACCAGGAACTGCTGCGCATGGCCCGGGCCAAGGAGGGGACGGGAATGGCGCTGCTGCTCCTGGACCTGGATCACTTTAAGAAAGTGAACGACACGCACGGGCACGAAGTGGGAGACTGGGTGCTTCAGCACCTGGCACGGTGCCTGCGCTCCTCGGTCCGCGCCATCGACACGGTGGCCCGTTTCGGGGGGGAAGAATTCGTCATCCTGCTTCCGCAGACCGAACCGGCGGGCGCCAAGCGCGTGGGTGAGAAGATCCGCCTGATCCTCTCCGCCTTCCCGGCCGAGAAGGACGATCTTAAGGTGATGTGCACCGTCAGCATCGGGATCGCTTGCCTGGTGGCCCCCATCAGGCCCCAGGATTGCCAGGTGGCCGACCTGCTGCGCCGGGCGGACGCCATGCTCTACGTGGCCAAGGCCCAGGGCCGGAACCGGGTGATCTGCGAAGCCTCGGTGTACGACCACTCGCCGACCAGACCCCAGGCCGATAAAAAAGTTCCGGCACAAGGGCGGGAAATGTGAAAAGAGCGCCTGACCGTCAGGCGCTCTTGCTTGTCCGCCGGTTGATCGCTGCCCTCCGGTCCGAAGAAGCAACAGAGGGGAAGGAGAGCCTTCCGCCGGCTATTTTTTGGGGGAAAGGTGCATGACCAGCAGCCGGCCCTCCATCTCGGGGCTCTGCTGGATTTCCGCCCTTTCGATCAGGTCTTCGCACAGCTTGGCCAGAAGCTCGTACCCCAGTTCGGGGTGGGTCATCTCGC
>CAYTBK010000067.1:0-21876 GCA_964436005.1 uncultured Acidobacteriota bacterium | reverse complement strand
AGCTACAGGGCGATATCGACGTTTTGGTTATCTACACGGTTTCCGGATGAACCAAAAAACTCGCCCCCGGAATAACTGCCCCGTTTTGAGGGGATTGAGACTTCCCCCCTTATATAATGGGCATTTGACCGATTCCGGCCCGGAATAACTGCCCCGTTTTGAGGGGATTGAGACTTTACGCCAAGGAACCACACCTTTTTCAAGTTCAGACAACCCGGAATAACTGCCCCGTTTTGAGGGGATTGAGACTATTCCGGTCTTTCGTTCAATTCTTCAGAGTATAAATTCCCGGAATAACTGCCCCGTTTTGAGGGGATTGAGACTCACCAGATGCTCCTTTGCCTTCAGGGTTTTCCGAGCCTTCCCCGGAATAACTGCCCCGTTTTGAGGGGATTGAGACAGGAAGTCCAGAAGGAAGGCATCAGTAGAGGCGTCCGACCCCGGAATAACTGCCCCGTTTTGAGGGGATTGAGACTTCCATGAACGTGCGGCCGCGAACGCCCATGGGACCCGGAATAACTGCCCCGTTTTGAGGGGATTGAGACTTCTTGGCCACCACCGTCTTCACGTCCACTTCCTAGTTCCCGGAATAACTGCCCCGTTTTGAGGGGATTGAGACACAAGAGAGTTGAAAATAATGCCAACTACGGCACTTCCCCGGAATAACTGCCCCGTTTTGAGGGGATTGAGACCTGAGTGGGATAATGATGTCAGTGTTACCCATGACACCCGGAATAACTGCCCCGTTTTGAGGGGATTGAGACTCCTCCTCGTGGGCCTCGGCCTTGTCGGCCAAGCCCACGCCCGGAATAACTGCCCCGTTTTGAGGGGATTGAGACAACCTTTGCCAGCTTTTTCCCGTCCCAACCGGGGACGGCCCGGAATAACTGCCCCGTTTTGAGGGGATTGAGACACCAAGAGCATCGGTCTAGAGAGCCAAACACAGGCGAGCCCGGAATAACTGCCCCGTTTTGAGGGGATTGAGACCACATCGATGCGGCCCAAAGTTCAAGCGCCACTAGGTGGCCCGGAATAACTGCCCCGTTTTGAGGGGATTGAGACAGAACACAGACAATTTCCGGGATGTCTTCTCCCTCGAACCCGGAATAACTGCCCCGTTTTGAGGGGATTGAGACAACGCCCACGTGTCTCCGTTGCGTAGCGCTTTATAGGCCCGGAATAACTGCCCCGTTTTGAGGGGATTGAGACAAAGTCGGTTGAATAATAAAAATAGATTTCTCGTGCGTCCCGGAATAACTGCCCCGTTTTGAGGGGATTGAGACAGTTCTACGCGGCGTGCCAAAACCTCGGCCGCGTAGAACCCGGAATAACTGCCCCGTTTTGAGGGGATTGAGACAGCTTACGCCAACAATACAGAAAAAGTAGGATGCATTGTTCCCGGAATAACTGCCCCGTTTTGAGGGGATTGAGACGGTAAAAGTACGAGTGCCCATCAATACAGGATGCGCATTCCCGGAATAACTGCCCCGTTTTGAGGGGATTGAGACCCTGAAACTGCGAAATAATCGGCAAGCATGACTTCTTGGCCCGGAATAACTGCCCCGTTTTGAGGGGATTGAGACCTCCGCAGTCGGGCATGGCCCTTCGCAATGGATCTCAACCCCGGAATAACTGCCCCGTTTTGAGGGGATTGAGACTTCTCCGGCCAATTCTAGGGGAAAAGAGTATTTGGCGGCCCGGAATAACTGCCCCGTTTTGAGGGGATTGAGACCCAGCGGTTCCGGCTCGGCCGCCGCTGGCCGCCTGGCGCCCGGAATAACTGCCCCGTTTTGAGGGGATTGAGACGTGTTCATCTTCCACGATAATCAATTTCCAGGAATCCACCCGGAATAACTGCCCCGTTTTGAGGGGATTGAGACTTCCCATCACGTTTTGAAACGAGGGCTTATTAGGCATACCCGGAATAACTGCCCCGTTTTGAGGGGATTGAGACATGCCGGGACGCCACAGCCCTTTGAAGAAGAGGCCCACGCCCGGAATAACTGCCCCGTTTTGAGGGGATTGAGACCTCAGGCCCAATCTTACAACAGGTCTTAGACGCCTATCCCCGGAATAACTGCCCCGTTTTGAGGGGATTGAGACACGGGAATTTCACCCGCAAGGCCTAGCGGAGCCTGCCCCGGAATAACTGCCCCGTTTTGAGGGGATTGCGATGATTTGCTTCCGGGGCGGAAGCAAATCAATATCTGGGGACAGGCTTCGACAACCGCAACAAGGACTGGCCAGCGTCGGGGACGCGTTCGACATGGATCCCCGCTGGGGAACCGGAACAGGTTTTGCCGTCGTGCGATGGACATCGCTTCCCTACGGGGAACCCGTCAACAGGACCCGTTCAACCGATGCGGGCCAGGCCCGCGGCCAAACGGGAGAAACCGCGGAGTTCCGCAGCGGGCCGCCGAAGACGCCGGCAGGTTCCCCATCCTGTTTATCATGTGCATCAGTGTTCCCGGTCTTCGACTCGCCCGACGGTTCGGTTTCCCTCCGCGGTTCGCTGCGGCCCTCCGCGGTTCCTCATTTTTCATCGATGTTCTCAAGGCGCGGGGGCGCGATGATCGCGCCGCAATCCGACTCCCCCGTAGTCTCCGTGCCACTGTGAGAGCGTTCTTCCTCCACAGTCCCAGACCTGCCTCTCACAGGGGCACAGGGTTCACGGAGAACATCCGACCAGACCGTCCCCGCCGATCGATCCAGTCAAAAAACCGGGATAGTGCATCAATCAGAGAGATAAAGAATAGAGCACGCTTGGCCGATGCGGGCCGGGCCCTCGGCCGAAGGGGAGAAACCGCAGAGTTCCGCAGTGGGCCGCCGAGGATGCCAGCAGGTTCCTCATCCTGTTTATCATGTCCATCAGTGTTCCCGATCTTCGACTCGGCCGATGGTTCGGTTTCCCTTTGCGCTTCGCTGCGCCCCTCCGCGGTTCCTCCTTTTTCATCCCCGCGGCGGACGGACCCTTGATTCCTCCGTGGTCGCCGTGCCGCCGTGAGAACGTTCTTCCTCCACTGCCCCGAACCGGCCTCTCACCGGGGCACAGGGTTCACGGAGAGAACCCTGTTGCATTGGCGAAAAGGGCGATCCGGAGGGTTTCCGGAGGGCAGGAAAGCGGGATGGCGCCGGCCACAGGCCTCACGCCCGGACGGGCCGGGGGGGATTCTCGGGGAAGCCGTCAGGCGAAGTAGAACGGCGCCAGGGCGGCCACCGCGTAGGGCTCCCAGGCGGCCGGGTCCGTTTCCGGGAACGGTTGGGCCAGCCGGCCCATCACCCGCCCGACCTCGGGCTCCCGTTCAAGGATGCGCGCCAGGTTTCGGGAAGGGGGCGGCCCCGTGGGCCGGCCCAGCCGCGCGCACAGCGAGAACGCCAGCATGCGCAGGGGCAGGGCGGCCGCCTCGAGGGCGGCATCGTCGCCTTCCTCGGGAAGAGCGGACGAAGCGATTGCCAGGGCCTCTTCCGGGCGGCCTTCCAGGACGAGCAGGACGCCCGCCCACTTGGCGGAGAGGAAGCGCGGGTATCCCCGCAGCCTGGGATCCTGCGTCATCCTGCGGACGACGGCGTCCAGCCCCGCCGCCGGCCGCCCCGTCTTCGCCCGGGCCAGGGCGCACAACTGCAGGCGGTGCAGCAGGAGGAACGGGTGGGCCGCAAACAACTCCGCCTCCCACTCCAGGTCGTAGAGGTCGACGGCCACGGGCAGGGCCCCGCCCCGCCCCAGGGCGAACCCCGCCTCCGCCCGCAGGGCCGCTTCCGTTTGCGGCACGTCGCCCCGCTTCCAGTGCAGGACCGTGAGGTACCCCAGGCCCTGCGCGTGGTGGGCGGAGCCCGGCACGCAGGCGGCCGCGTCCTCGCGCAGGCTGCCCTCGGCCATGTCGGACCAGCCGCCGCCCGGCTCCAGGTCGGCCAGGAACCCGCACACCTGGCCCAGGGTGCCCTCCAGCCGGGCCAGAAAATCGTCGGGCTGGCCCGCCTCCGCCCCCAGGGCGGCCCGGAGCTGGCGGTAGCGCGCCAGCAGGGGCGATATTTCCCGCTCCGCCTCCAGGAACAGGAAGCGGTTGAAGGCGGAAACCTGCACGCTCTGCAGGTGCGCCTCCAGCCGCTGGAGGAAGGCGGCCGCCGGGCTCCCGAAGACCGTCGCCCCGTGGCGGCCCAGGAAATCCACCAGTTCCCGGCAAGAAACGGGCGAGGTGGAACCGCGGTGACTGTCCAGCTCGACGTTCGCCTGCAGGAGCGCCGCCAGCAGCGAGCGCCGGGCCGGTGTCATGGCCTCCACGTTTTTGCCCAGTAGCGGCCGGACCGCCCGGATTACCGCCGCGGCCTCGTCGAGCCGCCCGTAGCGGTCCGGGTCCTCCCGGAGCAGGAAGCGCAGCCGGTCGGCCACGCCGTGCCAGAAAGGTTCCCCCTGCAGCCCCGCCCAGCCGCCGGCGATGCTGCGCAGGGCCTGGCGGGCGGGCTCGCAGCCCGGGTTGCCGGAGAGGATGTCCAGGCAGAGCCAGGCCGCCGCGAAGGGGTCTTCCCGCCGGACGAAGGCGATGCGGTCCTCCAGGGCGCTCGGGTTCAGGCGGAACCCTTCCCGGTAGGGGAAGTTCCGCACGTTCTCCCACCCCTCCAGGTAGTCGGGCCGTTCCTCCCGTCGGTCCCGGAACCGGAAGGCCCCGCAGACGAGGTCGGCCAGCACCAGCCCGGCCTCGGTCCGGGCGTCCCCGAAGAAAAAGCTGACGTTGTGGCCGGAACGGGGGAACGCGTCCTGCAGCGAAAGCTCCAGCGCCTTCAGGATCCTCTTCTCGTAGGCGGACTGGTCGGCGTACCCGGCCTCGCCGTACAGCTCGTACACCCGCCGGTGGGCGATGGTCACCGCCACGTCCGCCCCCGGGGGGAACGTTTCCTTCTCGAAAAGCTGCAGCACCGCCTGTCGGAGGAGTTCCAGGTAGGTGGACTGCTCGTTGGCGGTCATCCGTGGCAGGCCGCGGGTGCGGAAGGCGCAGGCGGCGAGGGGGCGGAATTCGCGGAAGAGCTCCCCCATCAGTTCCGGGACCCGGTCGGGGGGGATCGTGGCCCCTTTGTCCGTGCCGGTCCGCATCGCCGGGTCGTGCAGGGGCATGAAGTGGAAGTGGTCGGGAAAGGTCACCCGGGCGGCCGGATCGTTCCACTCCGCCAGCGCCCGGTGGTTGTGCCGGTCCGTGACCCGCTGGAAGACGCCGCGGATTTCCAGGCCGCTCTCCTCCCGGCAGACGAAGCCGCCCACCAGGCTGAAGGGCGAATGGAACGAAAAGCTCCCCGACTCGTCGATGTACACGTGATATCCGGCCATTTGGATTGTCCCTCCCCCGCGCATGGTTTCGGCGATACACTTGTCGCTCAAGCAACAATGGAACTATGATATTGCACAACAACAAAAAGGCAGCAGGCAAACCACCCTTTCCTGCCGTAGAAATGCGTTTTCAGCGGTCAGGCCCCGATGAGCGACAGGGCAAGCTCCGACCAGATCTCCATCCGGCGGGGTTCCCGGCCCGATCGGAGATCGTCAGCACCGACCCACTGGAGACCGTGCAGTTCCTCCGTGGGGGAGGGGTTTCCCGAACCGTCCCAATCCACCCGCAGCACCACGCCGAAGTGCACCGTCCCCACGTCGGTTTCCTCTTCGTTGATCACCCCCAGGCACTCCCACTCCGACGGCGGGGCGACCCCCGGGAACTCTTCCGCCAACTCGCGCCGGGCGGCTTGTTCCAGGGTTGCCCGCCACAGGAAGCGACCGTGGCGGCGGACTTCATCGGGAGGGTCCACATGCCCCCCCACGCCCAAGGACCAAAGGCCGTGCAGGCGGGCCTCTGCGCCCTGGCGAGGGTAGCAGGCCAGGGTGCGGCCGGGGCCGCTCACCAACAGGTAGGGGATGACCTGTTTGTAGGAAGCGTCTTTCTCCGCTGCCGCCCGGCTGACGAACTCGGGCCGGGCCGATTCGAGCGCCGGCAGCACATCGTTCCAATCCAGCCGGATGGCGGTCCGCCGCCCCGTCCACGGCTTCGGCAGCGAATCCCGGCGGGCGCACAGAACAAGTCTCTCTTGTTTCATTTCTTCGCTCCTCGAGACGATGTCAGAAAAGTTCGTTGTTCTCCAGCAGCCTGACAATTTCGGCTTCCGCCATGAGCAGACAATGCCTTCGCCGCTCCCGGGAAGCAAAGGAGGAGCGAAACGCCGTCCGGACCAGGCCCAAAATTTCCCACAGCGAGAGCCCGCCGGGGGTCAGCCGGGCCGCCCGGTGCAATTCCCGGGTGAAATCCGTTCGGGAAATGCCCGGGTTGTCGGTGCAGATCGCCACGCGCAGCCCTTCATTCAGGTATTTGCGGAGGGGGTACTCCGGCAACGAGTCCGTTCGGCGCAGGAATGAATCCCGGAATCCGACGATTTGAACGTTGCTGGAAGGGCACATTTCCAGAGCGACCCTCCGCTCGGCGACTTTCCGCATCAGTTCGGCCCGCTTTTCCAGGGTGAGCCCGTGGCCGATCCTTTCGGCGCTCAGGTGGTAGAGCGCCTGCCAGACCGAGTCGGCCGGCGCGGTTTCGCCGGCGTGGATGGTCAGGTGCATGCAGCGGTCCATGAGCGGAAGAAACAGTTTCCGCATGCTTTCCGCGGAGCGTTTCGCCTCGTCGCCCGCCAGGTCGAACCCGACGAGGGCGTCGTCACTTGGGTTCGCGTCCCGCCAGCGGCAGGCCAGTTCCGCCTGGCGCCTGGCCGCATGCTCGTCGCCGTGCCGGCTCGCGATCAGGAGCAGGGAAACGACCAGTTTCTCGTGTTCCTTCCGGGCGAAGGAATCCCGGACGATCTGCAGCACCCGGTCGGAGGACAGGCCGCCGCGGGTGTAATTCTCCGGCGAGCAGCGGACCTCGAGGTAGTAGACATGGTGGTTTTCGGCCGTCGAAGCGAGCCGGTCGCAGGCGAAACGCAGGGCGGCTTCGCTCTGCAGGAGGGCGGACCCCTGGAAGTCGCCCAGCGCTTCATAGGCCTCGATTCCAACATTCACAAAATCATGGCCCTCTCGGAACCGCCCGAAGACGACCTGGTCGAGGAGGTCGGCCTGTCCGGAGAAGGCGTTCAGGAATGAACACAAAACGAAGGGTTCCGGGATTTCGGGGTGCAGGTTCCGCAAGTTGCGGAAGGGACGCCCCGGGTTGAACCCTTCGGCCACGGAAAGCTGGCGCACCAGTCGGGTTTTGATATCAGCCGGGTCTCCCCCGGCGACCCAACTTCGCCATTCCCGCCCGGCGGATTCCAGCACGCTCCGCCACGGCGGCGGCGGAAGCCCGTGGTTTGCGGCCAAAGCCACCAGGTCTTCCGTGGAGAGCGCCCCGCCGAGGTGGCAGTGCAGTTCCGCCTTGGGAAGCCTGCGCAGGATGGCCATCTCGCCCTCTTCTTCTTCCGGCGAAACGCCGATTCGAAAATCCCGCAACCGGCGAATCACGGCCGGGGGCAGATGGTAGAGGGCGGAAAAACCCGATCCCCGTTCCTCCGCCCGCAGATCCCGGGCGAAATGGAAGAGCAGGTTGCGGGCCCGGCCGAGACGGTGCTCGAGTTCCGCCAAAAGGCCTTCCCGCCTTTCGACGTCCAGGGGCGTGGCGTCGGGGGGAGGCAGTTCCAAGGCGAAGGAGCCGGCCCTGAGGTCTGGGCGGTTCGGCAGCGACACTTCCAGCACCGGGTTGGAAGGCAGGGCCGTGCCGACCACCGTGGGCATCAGGGTCGCCGCCAGCGAAACCGGCAGCGGTTCGGCCAGAAGGGCGGGGGCCGGATTCCTGAGCTCAACGGGCAGGCCGCGGTCCATGACGTGGATCAGGAGATCGCAGCCGAAAACGTCGGCGGCGCGCTGCATGTCGGCGCTCATGGTCTTCCGTCCGCCCGCCAGCGAGAAAACCCTTCCGGATGCAGAAGACGCCATCAGGGCGGCGCGGAGGATCAGGTCGGCCATGGCCCGGCAGTCGTCGCTGTCCGACAGGTCCGGGGTGCCGGTCAGCCGCCAGATCCGCAAAGCCGGCGCGTCCGGGCAGGCCTGCCTCCACGCCTGCAGGGGAAGGGGGTCGAAGCGGGACGTCGTTACGGCCCATACCTCGTCGACGGGGGCGACTCGGCACCCCGCGCGCATCGCTTCGATGCGCCCTGCATCCGGGTGCTTTTGGTACAGGTTCACGCACGCCGGGTTCGTGAACCCCAGCAATTCCGGGATCACCGCCCAGCTGAGTCCGAGCGTGGTGAGCAGGACGACCTTGCCGTCCATGGAATCGGGGAGTCCGTCCGCCGTTTTGGGGTCGCTGGAGGGAAATTCTCTCATTTTCCGATCGGCCATGTCTTCCGGGAGCGGATGATCACTGCCGCTTCTCTTCCGCTGAGTCGCCCAGCAACCCGCGCATCGCTCACTCCGGGTAGGCCCGGAAGCCCGCGTGGCGGAAGACGTGCACGGTGCGCACGGACCCGTCCTGGGCCGTCTCGTCCACCGCCTCCCGGCGGGTGGTGGCGTACACCGGCACGCGCCCCTCCTCCTGCAGCCGGCGGACCGCGTAGGCGGTGGCCCCGAAGTCGCCCTGCACCAGGACCGGCCCCCCGGGCGCTGAGTTCTCCAACGCCCACCGCACCACGGGGTCCAGCGCCGGCCAGGGGGCCGGCTCGTCGGGCGCCACCTGCGACCAGAGGTCCTGCAGGTCCGCCGGCAGGGGGACAAGACCCTCCACCCTCCACCGCTCCCGCGCCTCGCGTTCCTGCTCCGACGTCGGCACGTGGCTGAACACCAGCGGCATGCGGCGGGAGCCGGCGGACTGGAGCCCTAAGGACCCGTCGACCGTATCCAGCAACGTTTTCACTCGGGTAAGCAAGCGCTGGGCCTGGGCTGCATCCGAGAGATAGCCTCCATGGTTGATGTCGTTCCGGTGGTCCCGCAACGAAGCGCACGCCTGGATCAATTCGGAAGGCAATGTCCCCACTATTTCCCGGATTTTAATATACCCCCCGCGGTGTGCCTCGTCCTCGGCGTCAAAGTCTGAGCCGTCCTGTTTTTTTCCAGCCGAGAACAGCGCGTAGGCGGCAGCGACGCGCCATTTCTCTTGATCGTACGGAAAACCCGCCTTCTTCAGGACCATGGAAAACAGCGTCTCCTGCAGCAGCGTGTACGCCTGGGGGATCAGTTCATGCGCCACGCACCAGCGCGCGGCCTCGATGCCGTTCCGCCAATCGTCCGGGCGGAACCGGCCCACAACATTTTCGATCCCGTCAAGAAGCGCCCCCAGGGGGGGGATTTGCCGGGTGGCCGCCTTGGCGGCGGCCAAACGTTTTTGCAATGCTTCCATCTGGTCGAATTCCAGCAGTCTCTTCCCGCGCGCCGCGCGCAAGTCCTCCGTTAACAGTTTCAGACTGCCGGCCAGGGCCTCCAAGGCGGCCACTGCCTGGAAATCCGGGCTATTGGGCGCCTGCCGGAACCATTTTCCCCGTTCCGCTTTCGCCAAAGAGGAGATGTCGTCGGCATAGCCGAACCGCAAGAAAGCCGTCACGGCTTCCGTCCACTCCATGAGGGTGACCAGGGAAACGACATCGTACACGTTGGCGTCGCGAACAGCCCTGCCCTCACGCTCGGCCGGCGTCATAGGCCCCTTCTCCTCGAAGGCGCCGTAGAGGATGGCCTTCGGCTGAATCCTTTTCACGAGTCGGGCATAGCCGAAGAAAAGCAGGGCGACCATGGGCAGGGTCCGGAAGCCGTGCGTCACGTCGAACCACACCTCGTCTCCGTCGTTCAAGGTGTCCAGCAGGCGCTGGAAGATCGTCCACAATTCGGCGGGGGTGAACCCGGCAGGAAGTCCCTTGAGGGGGCGCAGTTCCCACTTCGCCCCTTGCTGGATTTCAGCCAGGCGCGCTTCCAAACCTTCCCCCGGGCAACTCCAGTTTCCCTCCTCGGCCTCCTTGGTCAGGAGTATGAGGACACGGTCCTGTTCCCCCCAATCCCGGCAGATTACCTTTGCCAGCTCTTCCTGAACGAATTGGACGGTGCCGTTGGAGTCGATTCCGGGGAAATGGTAGTTGCACGGGCAATAACGGTTGTTGCCGAGAAACGAAACGAGAACGCGCGCCATTCTTCCTCCTGAAATCAAAGTTTCGGCCGGAAGCAGAAAGAGTCGGCTACAGGTGTTTGCCCACCCCGTCCACCACCCAGGCGCCCCCTTCGTTGTGCAGGAAAATCCTGCCAGCCGCCCCGTCGCTCCAACCGTACAGTTCGTGGGTGGAAGGCGGGCGGGGATTGCCTTGCAACGGTTTGAACTTGTCGGATTTGAGCAGGGCCCCGCCTTCGAGGTGCTTTTGAAATTGCTCGAGGGTCTGATTGACTTCTATACGATGCCGCGGTTCCAGGTCCCCCCAATCTTTTCCGAACTGCTTAGAGTAGGTAAGGTTGTTTGTCAGCGGCGGAAATATTTCGTCGGCCATCATCGCCTTTCCGGTCTGCCCCCACACCAGCTGCCCCCACTCCGAGAGCATGGCGCGGCCATCGCATTCAAACAGGTAAAGTTCTGGTATCCCTCGGCATTCTTCGCTGGACAAACTGTCTCCACGGGCCAGGCGGCGGAACAGCGGCAAATGTTCCCGCACAACCACTTCCGCATCCAGACGGATGGGCAACCTGGGAATGTGGAGAAGTTCCCCGCTGGTCTCGAAGATGTAAACCACCTCGTCGGCCAGGAGCGAACCCACCGTCTGGAACAGGCCCTGGAGGACTTTGAATCCTCCCGTCAGGTTGAAAATCACCCGGTAGTGCTCCTGCCGGTATCGGGGCAGGACCTCTTCGCACCAGTGGACCAGCGAGACCGCTCCGTACCGGATCTCCTGCAGCGAGGAAGTCCGGAAATCGGACAGCTTGACGGTTTCCGTGACGAAATGGTTCGCCTTCATCCAGTCCCGGATCACGCCGGCCGTCGCCTCCCCCAGGTACGTATCGGTGTGCACGAGGATGTGGTGGTCCGGCTTGCTCCCGCTCCGGTGGGCGGGCAGGGCGCCGCCGTACACGCCCAGGATGCCGTTCAGTTCGGCGCTCATCTTGCGGACCCCGGCCAGGTCGGCGGCCATGAGAGCATCCCGGCGCGACTGCTTGTGGGCTTCGAACTCCCGTTTCAGGTCCGGGGGCAGATCCGACCCGCGCGCGTTGGCCGACCGGTTCAGCTTCTCCTGCAGTTCCGCAGGCGCCCTGTTCGTGAGCAGACTGGTCCCGCAGGACGTGACGATCAGTCTCGGGTCGGGCATGTTTCCTCCTCAAGGAATCCAATTCAAAACAAATTCAACAATGGCATCTTCCATTCCCATGCAGACAGATGATTGATCTACAAGGAATTAAGTCTGGCCAAAAGCCGGGGCCCCGGGAAGGGGCGCCGAGTGCCCCGGCTTGGTCGGCCTGCGTACCGAATCCTCCGCCCGGCCGCCGGGCCAGGGGCGGCTAGGAAGGTTTCCACTCTTCCAGCAGGGATTTCAGGCTGTAGTTCGTCGCCACGCCCGGTTTTTTCTTCATTCGCTGGTAGATGAGCAGCCGTTTGTCGGGCGTCACCGACTCCGGGGTCAGTTCCAGAGCCTTCAACCGTTGCTGGATTTTGTTCGCGCCCAGGTTGTCCAGTTCGGCCAGGAATTTATCCGCGGGGCAGGCCGGCTTAGCCGGTTCGGTCTTCGCCGGCGGCGGGGGTGGGGGCTGCGGTCGATTGCCCTGAGTTTCGACTTTCAGCGGGTTGACCAGGGCGCACCGATTTTCCGGCCTTTTGTTCTGGACGAACTCATTGTTCCTTGGATGGTCTCCCAAGCTCGGGTATCGGCGTTCCTGGGGCCAGTCGGCTTCCGGGTTCGCTATGGTTTTCAGGGCACGAATCTGTGGGGAAAGGGACCACGGTTTCCCGTCGCTGCACTCCTTCCACCAATCGCCCATGAGACCCTCGAACTGCCGGCGGAGAGAGAGGAGGTCGATCGGTTCCGGGCGGTTGGGGTCGCACCAGCCCAGGTTCGCTTCTTCCACCTCCACGGTCACGGAACCGAAACCGTACGGCTTCCCCATCCCCAATTGGTGGCGCAGGTTCCTGTCCCCGCCCCAGGTGACGGCCCAGACCAGCGCGCCCAGTTCGGCGGGCTGGAGGTTGTGCACGTGGATGGTCCCGGCGAAAGCGGTTCCGGCTGGAAGGGGTTTGAACCGGGTCGCCACCGGTTCGGAGGGCGGGGGAGGCGGATCCGGTGTAAAACCGTCCGGCGGGCGGATGAAACGCTTCCACCCCCGGATTTCCGCTTTTTCATCCATGAAGGTCCGATAGCTCGCGTTTCCCATCTTCCCCTCGTCGTCGTTGGCGGCAGCTTCCTGCCTGATGTAATTGGGATAGTACGTCGGTTTCGGTCCGCTCAAAACCGTTTCTACCTTCGGACGGGTTAGAGGATCCCCCTCAGCCAGGAGGGTTTCCACCGCCACGCGGCCACGCAGGCCCTCGGTTTCCTCGACGTGGCCGAAAAGGAGCTCGGCCAGGTCGCGCCGGGCCCCGTCGAAGTGGTCGACGGACGTGTGCCCGATGGTCTGGTGGATGGAGTTCCGGTACGGCAGGCGGAACATCATGGCCAGGCCCATGGAGGAGATGGTGTTCGGATTCTGTTCGTCCATCAGGACAAAGACGGGGACCTGTCTCCCATGTTCAAGGCGCTCTTTCCAGAAGCGCCACTCCCTGTTGGGCGCCCGGTTTTCGCCGAGTTCCGAATGGGCAAAGATGAAGTCCTTTTTTACGGTCTCGGGGACGGGAACCGTCCCGTTGTCGGGCTGGAAGAAAATGAACTCCATGTGCTTGCGGCCAGGCTGCCCGTTGCGGGGGACAGGCTGCCCCGTCAGCACGATCGTTCCCTCCGTGCCGCCGTTGCCCAGGTTCGTGGCCCTGCGGTACACGAGTCTCTTCCCGTTCGAGTGGTTGTGGGGCTGTTCCGGTCCGCAATCGAACCGAATCAAAGTCCCTATGGGGATCTGTGCATATTTTCCTTCTGCGGCCTGGCGCGGGGCAAGGGCGCCCGGCCTTCGGAAGTGTGCCTCCAGTTCGGCCTGCTCCACGCGGGCGAGTTGGCAGAACCGGAGCGACCATCCGCCATCGCCGTCCTGGGCGAGCCAGGCAGCACGCACCTTGGGCCGGTAGCCCTGGGCGGTCGTTTCCGTTATGTGGCTCGTGTACAGGTTGGGATTCTGCAGGTCTCGCACGGCGTAGCGGTGGTCCGACACACGGCCCGTCGGCGTGCGCGTGCCCACCATCTTGCCGAAGGAAGCGATTTCCACCACGCTGCGCAGCATCCCCTTCAGTGACGTGCCCGGGATGGCGTACGGGCCGCCCGGGCCGGCCGCCCGGAAGAAGTCCCAATACTCCGGGGAATTCCGGTCGGCGTGCGCCCCGCCGGCCCGGATATAGATCGGCGTGCGGGCCACGACCCGGACCTTCAAGGTTCCGCTGATCCCGTCGCGGAACGGTATGTCCATGGAAACCTGGTCGGCCCATTCCGGAAAGAACACTTTGTCGGACAGGGGGACGAAATTGTAGGGGGAAGGTATCGGCATGGTCACACCTCCTTGGAGCGGGGCGCAAAGCCCGCGAATCGGTACGCATACGGCCTGGACTCGGCGAGCCCGGCCGCGTCGGCCGCCTGCCAGGCGGTCTCGTAGCGCAGGTCGCCGGCACCGTCGCCGGCCAGCAGCCTGGATTCCAGGATGATTTGGCCTTCGGCTTCGGCGGCTTCCCGCCGCAGGCAGACCAGGTCCCACCCGCTGGAGGCCTTCTGCAGGTGGAGGCTGGCCTGGCCGTTTACCGCCTCGCCGCAGAGGGGGAATGCCCCTTGGGCCACGGCCGGGCGGGCGCCGTGGGAAAACCGGCGGATGTCCGGCGAATCGGTGGCGCACAGCCAGCCTTCTCCCCCGAAAGCCAGGAACTTTTCCAGGGCCGGCCCTGCTTCGGGTACGTGTTCGATAGCGGGAACAAGCCGTCCCCTCGCGGCGGAAGCGGAAACGGTGGCCGTTCCGGCCTTGATGTTATCTGCATTGCTCATGATGATCGTCCTCCGTCACTTGTTGAGCGATTCGGGCCATGCGCACACGCCCGTGAAGTAGCCGAGTCCGCGGCCGGAACCGGCCCCGATCTGCAGCCGGCCGGCCGCAAGGTCTTCCACGGCCCTTTTCAGGGCCTGCAGGACTTCCGCATCGAGCCCCCCCGGGTCCTGGATGCGCAGGAACAGTTTCGGCAGTTCCCCCTTCCAACGGGGCCGCTCGCAAAACAGCACCTGGTCGCGCGCCCCGCCGGTGAACCGGTCGATCCCCACATGGTGGACCAACTGCGAATCCGGCGCCGCGTCGTCTTCCAGGTACAGGTCGTCCAGGATGACCCGGCCGCGCTGCCCGGCCCCGTCGGTTTCGCTTTCATCCCGCCTTTTCCCCTTGTTCGGGGGGCTTTCCTTGCAATAGCCGAAGAGCTGGCGCACGGCCCTGTTGTTCTCGCCGGTCACGGCATGCGGGTCCTGGGCGTCCTGGGAACCGGCGAACCGTCCCGTCAGGGCGTTGTAGTGGAAGGCCACCCGGTGGGAAAGGGCGCCCTTGACACCAGCGGCCGGGATCACCAGCACGTTTTCCACGACTCTTCCGCGGTCGCCGGACCAAACGATACGGCAGTCCCGCACTGGCGCCATGTCCGCCTCGCCGGCGTCCCCGGGCAGGTCGTACCCACCGCCGAACATCCAGTAGCCGGAGGGCGAAAGGCGGATTTCCACTGTTTCCGCGTTGCTCTCCGAAGGAGGACTGGGCGGAAGGTCGGACAGCATCGGCGAAGGCTCGGCCAGGGACACGGGGTGCCGCCGGTACACTTCAAAATCGGACTGCAGGTCGAAGATTTTATTCTTCAGGGAGACAAAGCAGAATGCGCCGTAGCCCCGCCGTGTTTTCCCGCCCAACCGCAGGGTCGGGCAAGCCAGGACGTCGAGCAGATCTTTCCACAGCGTCTTGTCTTCTTGGGATCCCACCATTTCCAGTTCGAAAGTGAAGCGGTGTCCGGCACAGACGGCCTGCTCGTCGAACTTGCCGCGCTCCTCGGCGTCCGAGGCGCCCCGGTGGTTGATGCGGACGTGGTCCCGGATCACCGGCGACATAGCCTTCGCCAGGACCGGATCGTCCAGCCGTTTGGGGGATTGCAGGCCTTCCACGGGCATATCTGCGGAGTCGTGGAGGCACCCCCACGAGACCGCCAGCCGAGAACCCGCCCCTTCCTTGGCCCGCTGGAAACCGAAGAGACGGTCGGCGTCGCCGCCGCTCTCCCGGTAAGCGGCGCGCAGTACGCCCGCCAGGCTGGAACCCGGGATGGCGGGCAGGCCGTTGGCGTCCGCCACGAAGACCACGTCGGCCACATCTCCTTCCCGCCCGGCCCCGATCAGGAAGGGGGTGGTGAATTCGATGACGGCCCGCAAGACGTATCGGTGTGTAAATGGTGTGTTCATGATCTTTGTTCTCCATGATTTCCCTTGCTCCGGGCGAGGGATCGCCCCATTTCGACAGCGGCGTGGTACACCGCCAACAAGGTCCGGGAATTGAGAGGGTCTCGCAGTTTATCCTGAATCGCCTCGAGCAGACAGGCGCGTTTGCCCTGGACGAAGACGGAAGCTTCCACCCAGAGCTTCCGGCGCAGGTCCTCCCCGCAAAACGCCTGGAGTTCATGCCGGAACCGGTCCGACTGGCCCCGGAACCGCACCGCGAGTTCGCGGATGTTGGCCCACTGGGTTTTGCCGGGAACCTTCTGGCCGTCTTTCTCGATTCTCCGGGACAGTTTCGCCCACTCCGCGGCCCAGGCCAGGCCTTCCCGGAAGGCGGACGCGGATTCTTCCCGCATCCGGGTCTTGTCCCTCAGGTAGCATGTCAGCAGTGTGTCCGGGCAATCCGCATCCTTTTCGCATTCGTTCCCCGTTTCGTTCAGCGCGGGGGCTTCCATCAGCCAGGACGGGTTGACCAGCACCTGCCCCAGGCCCTCCTCGCGGTGCAGCCCGATTCCACCCGCCAGGCGCGCCTGCAGGGCCGCGGCGTCAGTGGATGCGCCGGCGTCGAAGGCGATCACGCTTCCCCGGCACAGGACCTGGCGTTCCGGCATGCGGCAGTTGAAGTAGGCATTCCAGGGCGAATAGCGCCGGGTGCGCAGGAATGTCTTTTCCGCGATCAACCCGGCGCCCGGGAGGAAGAAGTCCTCTCCCGCGGGCAACAGGACCGGCATCCCCTGGCGGAACAGGGCGAGGTCCGTCTGCAAGTAGATGAAGACCAGGTTTCCCATGGCTTTTTGCTCTGTTTTCCGCCCCGCCGTCTTGGCCGGGACCAGCTTCACGGAACCGTACTCCGCCGAGCGGGAACGTCCCAGCCGAAGCGTTCGGTTCCGGAACCAGGCGTCCACCTTCCGGAGATCGCCCTCGTCGTCCGCCTGCACCTTGAGGCGGTAGGCGGCGCCTGCGGGGATCGACTGGTAGCCGAACAGCAGGCCCTCGGCGCTGCGGCGGTTCGCCCGGTCTATGGCGGTCTTCATCCGGCTTTCCTTTTTCAGCTTGAAGACCTTTCCGTCCGGGCGAAGGTAGTCCCGGCGGCACTGCTCGGCCTGCGTCCCGCTTTTCGGGGGGGCTTCCGTGAGCAGGTTGAGAGGTTTCTGGCCGGCCCACTTATTTTCCCCCTTGATCTGGTGGAAAGAGAGGGGGAACGGGAAGGTGGCTTCGCCGCCCAGTTCCGGGCAGGCGTCCAGGAAGCGGATGCGGCCGGAAAGGAAAAAGCTTGGGTCGAACCCTTCCCCGGACCGCAAGGCGCAGCCCGCGGCCGCTCCCAGGAAGAGAGATCCGGGCAGGTAGTCCAGGCCCTCGTGCCCACCCACGGTGGCGGCGTTGGCGGTCACGACCACGTCGGAAAGCAGGGTTACGGTGTACTCTTGTTCATGCATGGGAAACTCCTTCTTCCTGCAGGCTGAACCGGCAGCGCCCGAGCCCGCGGTTGCGGTGGCAGCCCAGGCCGCGGATCACAGTGCAGGCCTTGTACAGGTCGTCTTTCCAACCGCCGGCAGGGCCGGTGACTTCCGCCGTCAGTTCCAGGGGAACGCAGACCTCGATGGTCCGCAGGGTCCGGTCGCGCGCCAGGCCCTGGTCGTCCAGGCTGGTTGAGGCCAGGACGTCGTACATCGCCTGCCTGTCTCCTTTCCCTTGCCCCGACGAGAGCCATTCGCGTTCCGCCCGCGGCAGCTGGGCATCGCTGACGGCCAACAGGCCGGGAACGGACGCCGCCGGGTTTCCTTCCTGCGCGGCGAAGCCGAAGAGCGCGCCGGTTCGGCCCGCCGGGACGATCCCGGAGTCCTCGCACGTCTGCATGCCTTCGCGCAGAAGCCCCTTGACGCTTCGGCCGGGCAAGTAGGGAAGCCCCTGGCGGTCCTTCAGCACCAGGGCGTCGGCATCGGCGCCCCGGCCGAAGCCCGATCCTGCGTGCCAGTAGGACAGGATGCTTATTTTCAGCCTCATTTTCGTTTCGTTCATGGTTCACCTCGCTTTCATTGGCGTTCAGCCGCGATCAGTTCGATGGCGTCGTGCAGGGGTGTGGCAGCCAGGGTTTCCCTTTCCCCCGGACTCGTGAACAGGGCGGACGGCCCGGGCGGGTTGCCGGTGAGTTCGGCCAGGGCCTTCAGCAGACCTTCCAGATGGCTCGCCGAGCCCCTGCCTCGGGACTGGCGCCCCCCCGCCACGTCACAGATGCGCTGGAAGCTTTGAAGCGCTTTCGCCCTACCAAGGTAGAGTTCGCCGAGCACGCCCCGGAGGCTGCCCCGCGGCATTCGCCCCACCGCCTCCTGCAGTGCCCGGAGGGCCTGCAGGGTCGGATGCCCGGCACTTCCGGCACCATCTCCCACGACATAGGGCATCATGGTCAGGAAGCCTTCGGCAACAGTCAACTCGTTCTTCTCGATATCCTTGAAATCGTCGGACATCGTGGTGGTCAAGCGCCAGAAAGCCACCGCCGAGCATTTCCGACCGGTCTTGTCCTTGGCGTACTTGCAGAGAGACTCCGCCAGTTCGTGGGCCTGGGCGAAGGGGGAACTCCGATGCACGTAGGCGATCCCCGCACAGGCGGTGAGAGGGCCCGTCACGCTCTTGACCCCGAGACCCGCCAGTTTCTCCCCCGTCCAACGCTCGAAAGCGGGCAGGAACCGCTCCACGAAACCGAGAGCGTAGGCGGCACCCAGGATCATGGTCACATCGTCGCCGGCGCAGACCAGTGGGCGAAAGGGCAGAACTTTCCCCCCATTTTCCTTCTGCTCCTCGATGATGGGGGCCAGGGCTTCCCGGATGGATTCTCGGGTGGCCTCCTCGATGGCCCCGGAAAACTGTGAATAGGTTTCCTTGGCGCGGTCAAAGGGCAGCACATCCAGTTCTTCCAGAAGCCGGATCACAGTAGACCCCAGGCCGTTTCCATCGATGTGGACCAGGCCGATGCCGCTTTTTTCCCCCGGAGCAAGTTCCTCGAGGTTTTCGGGCAAACAAAGGTTCGACTTGGCTACTTCCTGAGCGGTTTCCTGGGAAAGGACTTTTTCCAGGAGGCCTTTCCGGGCCCCCTTGACGGCCCTCTCCTTCGCCAGCATAGAAGAGTCGGCCGGTTCGCCTTCCTCTTTGACCTGGATCCAGCCTTCGGCGGGGAGCCCCGAACGTGGGCAGCGCTCGACGAGGGGCCCGGGCACGGGGAAAACCGGGTACAAGAGATTGCGCCGTTTCTGGAGGTTGTGCTCCGCCTCGTTCATGGCCTTGGCCAGGCTGCTTTGGATTTCCACCACCGCCTGCACCACATCCAGGCCCGGGGCGTAGCGGGAAAGCTCCAGGGGGAGGATGCGGGCCAGTTCCCGGGCAGACGATTCCTCACGGAACAGGATCCGCGCTCCGCCGGCGGCCCGGGAAAGAAACTGGTAGTCCTTACCCGCAACCAAATTCAAGCTTGTCAACAAGCCTTCGAGGAAGTGGCCAGGCAATTCCTCGATCAGTTCGCTGCCGCCGATCATCAGGCGCAACTTGTCGCCGCGAAGGATGAAATCCTGTATCCCCTTCGCGGCCATGACATAGTAAAACCGGAACGTGTCGCAATGGCTCATGTTTCCCTCACTTGAACAAAGTATCGGGGGCGTCCCGATCGGTCATGCCCGTTGTACACCGTCCGCCCCCCGGGTTCCTTGCCCAGGTTGCGCATGCGGGGCAGGGGCGAACTCTGCGCATGGAAAAGCTCGATGCGCCGGATGATGGCCTGCAGGCGCTTCAGCGCTCCGTGGCTCCGCTTCGCCATGTTCCAGAGCGCCTCGTGGAAGAGGACGCGGTCGAAAAAAACGGAATTCCGCCGCTGATCCTTCCCTTGATTGTCGGTCGTGGCACTCATACCGCCTCCGTTCGGAGCGACGTGGCCGGTCGCCGGGCCCATCCGGACGCCGACGAGATGTCAAAAGATGAAAGTGTTGTTTACCACATGGCTCCCGAACAAATCAATAATTAAAATTATGTTTATATATACTTTATTCTGTCTTCCGAAAACAGCAATGTTCCAGTTTAATCAAAATTCCGGCGGGCCTCCGGCAACGGACGCACCCGTTGAACACGAGACCCCTTCACCAATCTACCCGGAACAGGGGATGAGCGAATCCGGTTTCTCGTCCGGAAAATTCCTGCAAAGGGGGGGGAAGGTGAAACCCGTTCTCCGGGAGAACCGCTCCCCGGAGCTGCCGGATGCTGCATCGATCCGGGCGGGGCGATCCCGGCGAAGCGTCAGCGGGTGAAGTCGGGGTTGAGCTGGTAGCGGCCGAAGCCGAAGGCGGTGGCCTTGCCCGCGTGGATCACCTGCCCGATGGCCAGGAAGGGCAGCAGGGGCTTCAGGTCGCCGGCGATGCGCAGGAAGCCGGTGACGCCGTCCAGCAGCATCTTCCGCCCCTGCCGCTCCGACCAGCGCAGCCAGCCAAGGGGGCGGCAGTCCCGCTCCAGGGTTTGCACCGCGTCCCCGTGGGCCAGCAGCGGACGGTAGTCCCAGTCGGCCCCGTTGCCGCAGTGGCAGGCGGCCAGGAGCTTGACCCGGCGCAGCAGCGCCCGCAGGAAGGCCGGGAAGTCCAGGTCCGCGTCCAGGCCGCCCCGGCCCGAAAGGCGGAGGGGCGTGACGAACTGGAGCACGAGTTCGCCCGGGTCCGGGTGGCGGAAATCGTCGGAGCGCCAGACCAGCGGGTCAGCCGAGGCCTCGGGGCGCAGAGTGCCCCCCCGCCAGACGGAGCGGCTGCCTTCCGGGCGCACGTCCCACACCTCCGCCAGGCGGAAGCGGCCCCGCCCCCGGCCCAGGCCCCGCCGGCCCATCTCCTCCACCGCCAGGACGAAGTAGGGGAAATAGTCGATGCCCTTCCCCACCAGGGCCATCCGGAAGGAGAAGGGGGCGCCGGGGGGCAGGTCCATGGCGCCCTCCCAGGGCGGGCCCAGGACGAAGGGGTGGGGCACGTGCGACCCGCCGGCGTTGGCCAGGGCGAAGCCGGGCGGCGTGGGGGTCTCGAACACGTAGGAGCAGGCGCAGGTCTGGGCCAGCACGCAGGTCCGGCAGGACTGGCCGGGGAACAGGCAGGCCCGCTCCCGGAAGGCGTGCCCGAAGGCCCCGCGGAGGGTGGAACCGGCGTACTCGGGCAGCGACACGGGGTCCCGCGCCTCCAGGTCGAAGCGGAACTCCTTCATGGGAATCGTGACCACGTCGCTCATGCCGCCCTGCCCCCTCGCTCTCCGAATTCGGCCGCAGAAAAGCTGTCCTGGCCCTCCTCTTGTACCATGAAAAGGGGAAATTTCAACCTGCCAGAAATGACGTCCGCGCAGAATATGGCGGGACCATCGATTCGTGCAGGCCGTGCTTAATCTCTCCGGTTTGGTGCCGTCGGGCCCGTGCCGCCGAAAGAAACCACGATCCGGGATACTTACTGATGACGACAAGCGGGCAGTCCGATTGCGGACACCCTCCGAAATCGCTCGGACCGCCGCTCTGCCGGAAGCCGGGGACGGCTCTCACGGGGGCTCGGAAGCCCATCCGGAGAACAAGAGGGAAAGCGAGCCGGCCGGAACCGGAACATGGATCCAATGGATAGCCAGGACGGGGACACCGCACCACATCCAATACATCCCGTATATCCATGTAAAACCACATAATACGCTGCCGACATCAAACACCGACCGGGGGCGTTGGTTGGGTGTCCACAACCCGGTCCAGTGTCCCTGACAAGCTTGCGGGCGTCCCGGGCCGCATCGACGGGGCTTCTTTCCGATTCCCGAAAACAAAATCGATCGGAGGGGAAAGGGTGGTCCAAAACGTCATCCATCGGGCCGGGATCGGGTTTTGAAGAAAGATTCCCAAGTCCAGAACGTTTTTCCTCCCTCCTTGCGCCCTGGCGACTTTGCGCCTTTGCGTTGAAATCTGACTGACAATTTGACGCCAAGGCGCCAGGGCGCAAAGACGCAAGCAGGCCGCCCATCCCTCTTGTCCGCGGTGTCCGTGCCCGCTGGTTTCTCTCACGGGTCTGTGAATTCGTGTCTCGGTGGTCAACTCCCCCCCTTCCCCGGACGGCCCGGCGAATTCCCCCATTCCCCCGCCGGAGGCAAGGATGGAACAACTGCTGGTCGCCTACGACATCGCCGCCAACCGCCGCCGGCGCCGCGTCTTCAAGCTCCTGCACCGCTGGGGCCGCCCCCTGCAGAAGAGCGTCTTCCTCTGCGGCGTGGACCCGCGCAGGTTCCCGGCCATGAAGAGGCGCCTGGAGCGGGAGATCCGCTTCGAGAAGGACGGCCTGCTCTTCGCCTTCCTCTGCCCCCGCTGCG
>CAYTBK010000066.1:0-22206 GCA_964436005.1 uncultured Acidobacteriota bacterium | reverse complement strand
CGGCGCCTTGCTCGTCGATGTCGCCCACGATCTGGACCGTCACTTTCTCCGGTTCCCTCATCACCTTGATTTCCATTTCGCACACCTCCTGTTTGCCGCGGCCGTCAGACATCGATTTTCCACAGGTTCATCCAATACCGGGAATTTTTCGAACGGGCAAGTTTCTTCGTGCTCTGGTTTTTCGCGAAATAGACGGTGATCGTCCTTCCGCTCTCCGACCATTTCACGTCGTCGGAGTACAACTTGATCAGGAATATGCCCCGCCCGGAGGGCTTGAGGATGTTCTCGAAGGAGCGGGGGTCGGCGACTTCCCGGTATGCGAACCCGGGCCCCTCGTCCTCTACCTGCAGCGCGGCATCGTTGCCGTACCATCTCCGGACCCGGATCGGCCTCCCCGGCTGGCGCTGGTACGCATGTTTCCACGCGTTGAGCACCGCCTCGTCGAACACGACGCGCAGCCGGATCTCCGGGGTCAAAAACCCGTTGGCCGCCCATTCGCCCTCGATCCGGTCATACAGCCGGGACATCTGGCCCGCCAGGTCCTCCTCCCCGGCGGGGAGCAGCGTGTCTTCGAGCATCTCGCCCCGAGGCTCCACCTCCAGGCCCAGCAGGGCGACATCGTCGGGGAACGGACCGTGGATCGCCGACACGTCCCGCTGGCCGAACAGGGCCTCCACCAGTTCCCCGACCACGTCGCTCACGCGGCAATCCCCCAGCGTGTCCACCGCGTTCTGCAGCAGCACCTTGACGTCGGCCGCGGTCAGCGGGGCCTTGTTCCGCGACTTGGGAATCTCCAGCAGGCCGTCGGTGTAGAAGATGATCTTGTCCCCTCTTTCCAGCCGGATGTGGGCGGCGGAAAAGACCTGGGACTCCGAGAGGCCGACCGGCAGATTGGCGCCGGGCCCGCCGCCTTCGGGGAACATGAGGATCTCCCTCCCCCGCACCAGGAAAGCGGGCGGGTGCCCCGTGGAGACGTAGGAGGCTTCCAGCGAGTCGTGATCGACTTCCAGGGTGATGGAAGTCATGAAGTCCTCTTCCAGGAAAAGCGGCGACGCGCAGATTTCCCGGTTGATCCGGCCGATGACGTCCTCGAGGCACAGCGGGTCCGGGGAATGGAGGAGCGCGTTGTGGATCAGGTCCGTGACGATGGAGCGCAGGATGCAACCGACATCGTGGCCGGACTGGTCCTTCAGGCTGAGGACCGAGCACGGGGAAGCCCCCGGCCGGGAGATGGTCCGGAGAAAGAAATGGTCCCCCCCCGCCGCATAGCAGGGGATGTGGAGGACGGTGGTGAAGAGGCTCCACCCGTCGTGCAGGGCGGTGTGGCGGTTGGGGATGCCGTCCACCATGCCCAGGAGGTGCTGGGCCAGCTCGATGCTGACTTCCTGCTTTTCCAGCAGGTGTTTCATGATGGCGTTGCTCTGGGCCAGTTCGGAGGTCCGTTCCGCCACCCGGGTTTCCAGGTCGTCGTAGGCCCGGCGCAATTCTTCTTCCGCGTGCTTCCTTTCGCTGATGTCCACGAGGAACCCGCGCACGCCCGCCGGCTGCCCGTTGCTGACGACCATGCGGGAATAGGCGATGGCCGGGAACGTGGTGCGGTCCTTGCGCAGGATCCGGTACTCCTGCCCCTCCACCCTCCCGCCGGACATGAGGATGGCGAAATTGTTCCGGATGTTTTCGTGGCAGTCGGGATGCACGATGTCCAGGATGTGCATCCCGGCCAGGACGTCGCTTTCGACGTACCCCGCCACCTGGAAACCGGCCGGGTTGATGAAGGTGACGTTGCCCCGGGCATCGAGTTCATAGACGATCTGGGGGAGAGTCTGGACCAGTTCCCGGTACTTTTTCTCGCTCTCCTGTAAAGCGTTCTCCGTGGCCCAGCGCTCGTCGATCTCGGCCCGCAGCTTCTCGTTGGCCTCGGCGAGTTCCGCGGTCCGCGCCTCGACGCGGACTTCCAGCTCGGCCCGGGCGGCCAGGATCTCTTCCCGCGCGGCGATGAGGGCCTGATAATTCCCCAGCAGTTCCGCGGCGAAGCGCAGCAGGCGGACTTCCTCCTTGCCCCAGACCCGTTGCCCGTAAACGTCGTCGAAGCAGACGACGCCGAACCACTCGCCGTTGACGAAAATCGGCAGCGCCGCCAGGGAAGAGACGGCCAGGTGCTCGAAAAAGGCCTGCTCGTCGGGGGGCAATTCGTTCACCGGGCCATAGACGGCCTTGCCCTCCGAAAGGAGCCTCACCCAACGGGGAAACAACTTTTCCACCTCGAGGTTCTGCATCCGGGGGTTGTCGATGCTGGGCAGAACGCCGGGAGCGCAGACCTCGTAAATCATGTCCGCCGTCACCCCGGCCACCGGGTCGTGGCGATTCCGGAAGATGTAGACGCGCCCCGCGCTCGCCGCCTCGAGCAGGAAGCGCAAGGCCCTCTCCACCTTGCCCGATTCCAGGCCCCCGCTGAAAAGCGTCTTGGAGCAGCGGACCGTGCCGGCCTCGTAGCGCAGACGTTTCACGAGGGCCTCCTCCGACTGCCTCCGCTGCGTGATGTCCACCAGCGAGGCCACCCGCCGGGGAGTCGCGGGAATGGCCCCCATGGTCAGCAGCACATGGCGGATTCCCCCCTGGCGGGTCCGCAGGCGAAGCTCGGACCGGACGCTCTCTTCCCCGTTGGCCGAACAGGCGATGGATCTTTTCGGGGCCCGGCCGGAATGCTCGAACTGCACCACGTCGTTCCAAAGAACGCGGTTTTCGATTTCTTCGCGGGGCATTTCGATCAAGCGGGCGAACTCGTCGTTGGCCAGGGTGATGCGCGAATCCGGATCGAGGATCACCATGGCCGTCCCCGTCGTCTCGAAAATGGCCCGGTACTGCCGCTCGCTGTCGAGCAGGGCTTTCTCCGCCTGTTCCCGTCGCACCCGCAGGGCGACGTTGGCCACCTGGCCCGCCACTTCGCCGGCGAAGCGCACTTCGTCGCTTTTCCAGGCCCGCAGGGGCCGGTCGCTTTCGAACACCAGCCAGCCGGCCGCCTTGCCCTCCATGAAAACTGGAACCTGCAACGGTCTGGCGGAGGCTTCCCGGGCGTTCTGCCCGGCTGTGCCCGGATTGTTCGCGGCAAAGGGAGCCGAAACGCTCCCCTCCCCGTCCGCCGGGCCGTCCCGCCCCATCGGCGGAGGGACCGAAACGTCACGGCTGTTCTCATCGTACAGGCATATCCCCTTCATTTCCGCGTCCGGTCCGTCGGCCAGCCATATCCCCACCCGGTCGGCCCCCGCCGCGTCGGCGGCCAACCGGCAGAGGGAAGCCGCCGAAACGGAGAAATCGCCGCGCAGGAAATCCGCCGAGGAAGCCATGACCGCGATGGCGGCCTCCTGGCGGCTGACCCGCTCGAGCTCCTGGGCCTGCAGGTCGGACAGCCGCATGGTCCGCTGCCAGAAGGTGAAGAAAAAATGAACGAGCATGAAGAACAGCAGGGCGATCACCAGCGATGGCAGGCGGGCGCGGGAGATCAGCTGCTGCCAGGAGGCGGCGTCGAAATCCAGGGTGAAGGAAACCTTGCCGGCGCGGCCCAGGTCCAGGAGGGGGTAGCCCCCGGTGATCCAGATCCCCCACCGGTCGTGCAGGGGCCCCACGATGAAGGGCCGGTGCGCTTCCAGGCAGCGGAGAAACCGCGGGTCCGCTTCGGTGTAATACTGGCCGGGCGGGGAGCAGTCGGGCGAATCCGGCGGCTCGGAATCCACCAGGACATAGGACTTGCCATCGCGCCACCCCATCAGGCAGGCGAAGCGAGAACCGGCCACCGCCTCGTGCAACACGTGCAGCCAGGCCTTCAACGACCGGTACTCCGCCTTGGCCAGGTCCGCCTCCGACCAGGAAAGCCTGGACGCCAGTTCCGGCTGGACGGTCCGGCCGGCGACGGAGGTGATCATGGCCAGCCCCCCGCGCCTTTTCTCGGCTTCGTCCGCGCCGATTCTTTCCACCACGGTCCAGGAGATCACGGCGGAGAGAAGCGCGATGGCGATCAGGGCGGAGTCCGAGCCGTACAGCCTCCGCCGGAAGGGTTCGCTCCCGCCTCGGCTCAGCATCGTTCGATGATGCTTGCGGGAGGCCAGGGCGAGCGCGATGATCGGCATCGTCTGAAGGGTATAGACGAGAACTTGCCACCAGGTCATCTCTTCGCCGAACGGGTGGTTTTCGGCGAAGTGCTGCGTCTGTGGCTCCAGGGCGACGACCACCGCCAGGGCGATGCACCCGGCGCCGAGCAGGTCCAGCCCGCCCCGCGAGGGGACCTCGTCGCGGTGGCGCGTGAAGAGCGCCGCCGCGGCGCTGCCGGAGGCGACGAAGCAGAAGGCGCAGGACACCGTGGTCAACGGCAGGGGGACGACCCCGGCCACCGCCCCGAAACCGGCCGCCACTCCCGCCGTCGTCAGCGCCAGACCCGCCAGGCGCAAGAACGGCCGATCCGTTTCGCGCCGGCCGAATTCCAGCAGGCAGGCGAATGCGCCCAGGATGGCCAGGAAGCCGGCCGGCTGGAGCCACGGGAGGCCGGGCAGGCTCTGGCTCGCCACCAGGAACAGCCGGTTGAAGAACCCGAAAACGGCGAAGGCGATGAACCACTTCCAGCGGAAAAGGGGAGTTTCCTTGCGCAAGGGCCACAGGTTGGCCGCCACGGCAAAAAACATCGCGCCCATGATCATGTTGGCGTAGTCCATCGGATCACGCTCCATGGCGGAATCAATCCCACTCCGGCGCTGCCGGCCCGCCCCCTCCTGCCCGCGCGGGGCCCTGTCGAATAATATGGGGTCAGCTTACCCGAGACCCGCCGCATCGTCAACCACTGATCCATGCGGGGAAACCATCCGCCCGCCCCGGGCCCGTCAGTCCTCCGGCGGCCGGAAACGGGAGCCCTGCCGGGTTCCCCGTGCACGGAACTCGTTTTCCAGCAGGGCAACCAGGGCATCCTTGCGCAGATGCCAGGCGGGCGCCAGGACCCAGCGGACGGCCTGGTCACCCTGCAGACGGTGGATGACCAGGTCCGGCGGCAGAACCTCCAATCCATCGGCCAGGCGGCGGACGAATGTCTCCGGGGTCTGCAGCGGGAAGGGCCTCTCCTCGTACTCCCGCCCGAGCGCGGAACCGCGCAGCACCTGCAGGTGATGGATCTTGACGCCGTGAAGCGGCAGTCCGGACAGGAAGCGGAACGATTCCCGGATTCGGCCGTCATCCTCGCCCGGAAGCCCGACGACGAGGTGGGCGATGCACAGGAGGCCGGGAACGGACGCCAACCCCCGGGCGGCCCTGGCGAATTCGCCGGCGCCGTGCCCGCGGCCGATCCTGGCCAGGGTGGCGTCGGACGAAGACTGCAGGCCCATGTCGATGAACAGCGGCCCCTTCTCGGCCCAGGGGCGGAGTGCCGCCAGCGCTTCCGGCGTCACGTTCTCCGGGCGGGCGCTGAGCGCGGCCGCCACCACCCCCGGGGAAGAAAAGGCCGCCCGCAGCCAGTGGTCGAGTGTTTCGCGCGGGGCGGCCAGCGCCGTGCCGCGCTGAAAATACACCACCATCCGGTCCACTCGGCCATACTTGCGGCAGAGCGCCGCCCGCCCCAGATCGACCTGGTCGGCAATGTCCCGGGAATGGCCGGACAGGTCCGGCAGAAGGGTTTCCTCGTTGCAGAACACGCAACCGCCGGTTCTGTTCCGGTGGGGGCAGGCCAGCCCCGTATCCACCAGGACTTTCCAGGCCTTCCCGCCAAACGCGTCGCGGAAGAAGGAGTTCACGTCCCGCCAGAGTGGGTTTTTCGTCATTCCTCAGCGGTGATCCGGATGGATTTGAGGAAAAGATGGTCCTCGTGGGAAAGCGGAAGTTCGTCGCCGTCCTCCGCGGTTTCGCGCCGGGTGCAACTCACGGCGCCCCGCTCCCTCTCGGCCGCGTTGAAATTGATCTGGATGTTGTAGCCCAGCGAATGGATGGCCCGAATCAGCGAACGTGCCTCCTCGCTTTCAAACACGGCGTGGTTGAGCAGTCGGCTGAGTTCCTGGATCAGATCGTTGACTTCCTTTTCCATAAGCGCTCCGCAGCTGTTGCCGGCCTATTTTTCCCCCCTGGCGGCCAGGAAGGGCCCGTATTTCTTGTCTTCTCCCATGATGTGTTCGACGAGCCAGTTTTTCAGGAATTTCATCACGCTGAGGGAGACAGTCACCGCGCCGCCGGCCAGCTTTTCCTGGAAAGCCGCCACTTCTTTGCGGAATGCCTCGTGCTTCAGCTTGTGCGACATGGCCCCCGGGTAGGAGTGTTTGGCGAACAGCTTCTCCTCCGTCTCGAAATGCTCGCCGGCGTAGCGGACCATCTTGTCGATGATGCCCCGCAGGGCGGCGCTCGCTTTTCCCTGGATCATGGCTTCGTGCGTTTCCTCGATGAGGGCGACCAGCTTCTTGTGCTGGTTGTCCAGGCTGGGCACGCCGACGCTGTACTCTTCTTTCCACACCATGAAAGCCATCGTTCCGCCCTCCTGTTGCCGTATTCACGAACCTGCCCGGCTCATCGCCAGGAGCTGTTTTCTCTGTTGTTCATTATATGCTGAATGAACAACAGGTCAAGCGTGTTGCCGGGCCTGCCCGGCGAAGGCCCGGAACGGGGCGCCGACGGCCGGACGCTCCCGGCGCCATTATTCCCGCAAGTTCCTGCGGCCGCATTCGTCGTTGAAATTGGATCGCGGCAGGATACAATGCCTGCACAACCACAAGGAGACGCGCCATGATCAAAGTCATCACGTGCTGCCTGTCGTTATGGTTCCTGTTCGGCGGTTCGGCCCTCGCCCAGGCGGAGGAGCCGGTCCTCCTGGTCAAGGTGGACGGGGCGACCGAAACGATCTCCGTGCAGAGCCTGAAGGTGGAAACACTCATCCACGGTTTCGTGGCCGAAACCCGGATGACCATGGTCTTCTACAACCCGCACAACCGCGTGCTGGAAGGCGACCTCCAGTTCCCGCTGCCCGAGGGGGCCCTGGTGAGCGGCTACGCCCTGGACGTGAACGGCGTCCTGGTGGACGGCGTGGCCGTGGAAAAGGAAAAGGCCCGGGTGGTCTTCGAGAAGGAAGTCCGCAAGGGGGTCGACCCGGGGTTGGTGGAAATGACCCGGGGGAACAACTTCCGCACCCGGGTCTACCCCGTTCCGCCGAAGGGGACGCGAACGGTCCGCGTGAGCGTGCTCTCCGAGGTGGCGACCCGAGAGGGGAAAACCCTCTTCTTCCTGCCGTTGCGCTTTCCCCGCTCGCTCAAGGAATTCTCCCTGCGCCTGGAGGTCATGAAGACGGACGTCGCCCCCCGGGTCGTCCGGGGAAAAATGGGCGCCCTCGCCTTCGCTCCCTGGCGGGAAGGCTTCACCGCGGAGACAAAACTCGCCGACGCCACCCTGGCCGAAGACCTGGAGATCGAGCTGCCCGGGCAGGAAGCCCGCCGGGTACAGACGATGAAAGGGTCCGACGGGTACACCTACTTCTCCATCAACGATTTCCCGACCCCCCCGGCCACCGGCGCCCGGACGCCCCTCCGCCGGCTGGGGCTGTACTGGGACGCCTCCGGCTCGAGAGACGGAGATCACCGGCGGGAACTGGCCCTGCTGGAGGCTTTCTTCCGAAGCCGGGCGTCCTCGCCCGTCGAGGTGGAACTCGTGTTCTTCCGCGACGCCCCCCAGGCGCCGAAGCTGTTCACCGTCCGCAACGGCGATGCCCGGGAACTCCTGGACGCCCTCCGGAACTGCACGTACGACGGCGGCACCGGCATAGGCGCCCTGGTCCCCCTCCCCGAGGCGAACAAACCCGACGCATACTTCCTGTTCAGCGACGGGCTCTCCAACTTCGGTCAGGAAGCCCCCTCGGAATTCAACGCCCCGCTGCTGGCCTTCACCGACGACGCCAGGGCCGACCACGCCTTCCTCCGCTGGCTGGCCGTGAAGACGGGCGGGGACTACTTCAACCTGAAGAAGCTGTCCGACCCCGAAATCCTCGGCGGCCTGGAGAAGGAGGCCTTCCAGTTCATCGCCGCCACGGCCGAGGGGACCGTTTCGGCGACCTACCCCTCGTGCTCCGCGCCCGTGCATGGCCGGTTCAACCTGGTCGGCCGGCTGGAAGGGGATTCCGCCCGGGTGACCCTTTCCTACGGCCGCGGCGGAAAAGTACAGAAACGCGAGACGTTCACCGTCCGGAGGAGCGACGCGCCGGAAGGCGACCTGCTGATGGTCTGGTGGGCCCAGAAGAAGGTGGAGGAACTCTCCGTGTTCGCCCGGAAGAACGAGCGCGCCATCGTGGAAACCGGCAAGAAATACGGCCTGGCCACGCCGGGCACGTCCCTCCTCGTGCTGGAGAACCTCGAGCAGTACCTGGAGCACGGCATCGCCCCCCCCCGTTCCCTGCCGGACATGCGCGCCGAATTCGAACGGCGGGTCGAGGAGCGGCAAGCGGCCGCGGGCCGAGAGCGCGAGGCCAAGATCGATCACGTCCGCTCCCTTTGGCGGAGCCGGGTGGAGTGGTGGAACACCGAGTTCAAGGCGCCGCCGTCCGGCTGGGGCAAATCGTCCAAAAAGCGGGCCGCCGCCCGCGAGACGGCCGCCGGGAGCGGGACGGCGGCTCCCCCGCCCCCGCCCACGGCGCGCCCCAGCCCGGCGCCGGCGCAGGCCGCCGAGGAAGCGATGCCGGAGGCCGTGGCCACCGACGCCCGGGCGGATACGGACGGGATGGTGCAGGGAGAAAGTGCCGCGGACGAAAAGACCAAGTCGGTCTCCGCCGACAAATCCCGGCCCGAGCCCACCATCGCCGTGGGCTTCTGGGATCCCGACACCCCGTACCTGAAAGCCCTCAAGACCGCCCCGCCGGCCGAGGCCTACACCGCCTACCTCCAGGAGCGGAAGGCCAACAAGGGAACGCCCGCCTTCTTCCTGGACTGCGCCGAGTTCTTCTTCTCCCGCCAGGAAAACGACCTGGCGGTCAGGATCCTCTCCAACGTGGCCGAGCTCGACCTGGAGAACCCCGCCCTGCTGCGGGTCATGGCCCACCGGTTGGCCCAGGCGGAGCGCCTGGCGGCGGCGGCGGCCTGCTTCGAGGAAGTCCTGCGCCTCCGCCCGGAGGAACCCCAGTCCTGGCGCGACCTGGCCCTGGTCCTCGGCCGCACCGGCGTTTGGGCCCGGGCCATGGAACTCCTGGCCCACGTCGTCATGAACAAGTGGGACCGCTTCGACGAGATCGAGGTGATCGCCCTCATGGAACTCAACGCCATGATCCCCAGGGCGAAGGCCGCCGGCGTGACGGAAATCCCGCTGGACGCCCGCCTGGTGAAGCTGCTCGACCTCGACGTGCGCATCGTCCTGACCTGGGACGCCGACCTGACCGACATGGATCTCTGGGTGACCGAGCCGTCCGGCGAAAAAGCCATGTACAACAACAACCGGACGGAAATCGGGGGGCTGGTTTCCCGGGACTTCACCCAGGGCTACGGCCCCGAGGAGTACTGCCTCCACCGGGCCGTGCACGGAGCCTATGCCATTGAAGTGAACTACTACGGGGAGCGGGCCCAGACGCTGCAGGGGCCGGTGACGCTCCAGGTGGACGTCTACACCGACTACGGCCGGCCCACGGAAAAGCGCAAGTCCTTGACGCTGCGGCTGAAAGGCGCCAAGGATACGTTCAAGGTGGGGGAAGTCACGTTCTGAGGGCAATCACGGCAGCACCGCGGCGGAACCGCCGCGGCGTTTTCATGGCGGACGAAGGGGGCGCGGAACGGACCGCGCCTTCTTTTTACGCGTCCGAACCGGGGGCGCGCATCTGGATGTTCCCCTCGAAGGAGGCGCCCTCGTTGACCACGAAGCTCACGCAGTAAATGTTGCCCTCCACCTTGGCGCTCGGCTTGAGGATCACCTTCTGCTTGGCGGTGATGTTGCCGATGACGTGGCCCAGCACGGTGACGGAGTCGCCCGCGACTTCGCCCTGGATGATGCCGTTGGCGCCGATGAGCACCGCGCGGGAGGCCGAAACGTTCCCCTCGACGCGGCAGTCCAGGGAAAGGTCCTCCTCCCCCGCGATGGTGCCGACGATCTTCACGCTCTTGCCCAGGTGGGAAGCGCCCGGCGTCGCCGGAACGTGGTTTTTCGCCGGCGCCGTCTCCGGACCGGCTGCCAGGCGCATATCGGGAACAGGTTGCATCTCGTTGGCGGAAGCGCCTTTTTTGAACAAGCTCATGCTGACCTCTGCACGGGAGTTGTCCGCCTCGCCCCGGCGGCACCTTCTAACGGGTCCGGGCATTATAAGCCATCGGGACGGTTTCCGCACGGCCTGATTTTCGCCGCTTTCCCCGCTTTTCTCCTCCCCTGACGCAGTGCTTGCCAAATCCGGCGCCCGCCATGGTACAATGCCGCCAATCCCGATGCGCCACCGCCCTTTCCGCCACGCGAACAATCCGGTCCGGCGCTCGGGGAAGCACGAGCGGCGCCCAGGCCGGAGCGAATCAAGGAGGCCTTATGGATCAGTTCATCATTCACGGCGGAACACCGCTGCACGGAGAGGTGACGCCCTCCGGCAACAAGAATGCCGCCCTGCCCCTCCTGGCGGCCTGCCTGCTCACCGACGAGCCCGTCGTGCTGCGCAACCTGCCGGACATCCAGGACGTCCGGTCCATGCGGGCCCTGCTGGAAAGCCTCGGTGTTTCCATCCAGGCCGAAGACGCCCACACCTGGCGCATCCAGGCCGACCGCATCTCGCCATCCGACCTCGAACCCGAGCTGTGCCGCAAGATCCGCGGGTCCATCCTGCTGGCCGGGCCCATGACAGCGCGCTGCGGCGGGCTGCGGCTCCCCCCGCCGGGCGGGGACGTCATCGGGCGCCGACGGGTGGACACGCACATCCTGGCCCTCCGGATGCTCGGGGCCGGCGCCGCCTACGACCGCTCCAGCAACGTCTTCGTCTTCCAGGCCGACCGCCTGCGCGGGGCCGACATCCTCCTCGACGAGGCCAGCGTGACGGCCACTGAAAACGCCATCATGGCCGCCTCCCGGGCCCAGGGCCGGACTATCCTGCGGAACGCCGCCTCCGAGCCGCACGTCCAGGAGCTCTGCCACTTCCTGAACACCCTCGGCGCCCGGATCGAGGGCATCGGCTCCAACACCCTCACCATCGACGGGGTGGAGCGCCTGCACGGCGGCGAGTTCACCGTGAGCACCGACTATCTCGAGGTGGTCAGCTTCATCGGCGCCGCGGCCGTGACCGGGGGCAGCATCCGCATCCACAACGCGGGAGCACGTTTCCTGGACATGATCCGCATGGTTTTCGCCCGCCTGGGCGTGCGGTGGGAAACTGAGGGCGACGACCTGTACCTCCCCTCGGGGCAGTCCCTGACCGTCGAGACGGAATTCGTGGGAACCATCCCGGAAGTGTGCGTCATGCCCTGGCCGGCCTTTCCCACCGATCTCATGAGCATCGCCATCGTCACGGCCACCCAGTGCCGCGGGAACATCCTCTTCCACGACTGGATGTACCCCAGCCGGATGTTCTTCATCGACAAACTGGTGGCCATGGGGGCGCACATCGTTCTGTGCGATCCGCACCGCTGCATCGTGCAGGGGCCGCGCCGGCTGCGCGGCGAGAAGATCGACAGCCCCGACATCCGGGCCGGCATGGCGCTCGTCCTGGCCGCCCTGGCGGCGGACGGCGAGTCCATCATCCGCAACATCGCCCAGATCGACCGCGGCTACGAGCGCATCGACGAAAAACTGCGCGCCCTCGGCGCCCGCATCGAGCGCTGCTGAAGGCCATGGCGGGCCGGCATCCCCGAAAATTCCGCTGGATTCTGGCCAGCCTCGCCCTAGCCGGCCTGGTCGGCTGGCTGGCCTTCCAGCTGTTCCGTCCTTCCGTCGTCAACCCCCTTTCCCTGGAACTGGCACCGGAAGAGAAGGCCTGGCTGGCGGCCCACAGCGGAAAAATCCGGCTGGCCCCGGCGCCCGAGTACCCGCCCAAGGATTTTTTCGACGGGAGCGGACGCTACTGTGGCATCACGGCGGAGTACATCCACCGCATCGAGGAGATGTTCGGGTTCCGCTTCCAGATCGTCCAGACCGCCAGCTGGGACGAGATGGTCCGGCGGGCCCGGAACGGGGAGTTCGACGCCGTCACCTCCATCGTGAACACCCCGGAACGAAGGGCCTTCCTGAACTTCACGTTCCCCTACCACGTCTCGGCCAACATCATCGTCGTGCGGAAAGACCGCCCCGGGTCGCTCACCCTGGGTGACATGACCGGTTGGCGGACGGCCATCGTGCAGGGCTACATCCTGGAGAACTGGATCCACCGCGATTATCCGGCGGTGACCATCGTTCCGGTGGACGCCGAAATGACGGCCCTGGAGAAAGTTTCCGCCGGGGAAGTGGACGCCACGGTGATGGAACTGGACACCGCCACCTACCTGATCCAGGAGAAGGGTTTCACCAATTTGCGTTTCGCCGGGCAGACCGACTACCCCTTCCTCCTGTGCCTGGCCACCCGTCGCGGCCTGCCCATCCTGCAGAGCATACTGGACAAGGGCATGAACCGCATCTCCCTGGCCGAACGGGAGGAAATCCGCGACCGCTGGTTCAATCTCCGCTTTGTGCCCATCTACCGGGACCGGCGGATCTGGCTGGCCGGCCTGGCCGGCCTGGGCACGCTGGCCCTGATCCTGGCCGGCGTTTTCGCCTGGAACCGGATCCTGCGCCGGAAGGTCGTGGAACAGACGGCGGAACTGAAGAACTACCAGGACAATCTCGAGCAAATGGTGGCCACCCGCACGGCCGAACTGGAGAAAGCCCTCGGCGAGGTCAAGACGTTGAAGGGATTCATCCCCATCTGCTGCCACTGCAAGAAGGTCCGGAACGACGCGGGCTACTGGGCCCAGATCGAAACGTACATCCAGGAACATTCGGAAGCGGAGTTCACCCACGGCTTCTGCCCCGAATGCGCCCGCAAACTCTACCCCGAAATGAATTTGACCAACCTGTAGCCTGTTTTCCGCTTTCGTTTTCCGGGCTTCTCCCGACGCCTGGGCGACACATCACGAGGAGTACCACGATGGAACAGGTCATTGCCCGCTGGGAATGGAGGACCTTTAAAATCTCACTGCCCGCAGCGGAGGCAGCTATCCGCAAGCACCCCGCCGGCGCCGTGCGGGAAAGCGCGGAAGTCTACATTCTCTCCCGTTGCGCCGACCAGAACACCAAGATCCGCGACATGCTGATGGACATCAAGGAACTGCGGCAGGTCAACGCCGACGGGCTCGAGCAGTGGTTCCCGGTGATGAAGGCGCAGTTCCCCCTGACCCGCGCGGTGCTGGCGGACATCTGCCGGTCCTGGAACGTGACCCTGCCCCGGCAGGAGCGCGAAGAATATTCCTGCGAACAGTTCCTCTCCGAAATCGTGGGCAGGCACCCCGACCTGAAGGCGGTGGACGTGTGCAAGGAGCGCCACGGCTTCACCATCAACGACTGCATCGTGGAAATCGCCTACCTGAAGTTCGACGGCACGCCCATCCACACGGTCGCCGTGGAGATGGCCGACCCGCAGCGGGTCATGGCCACCGTCCGCGAACTGGGGCTGAACGGGTACGAAAACATCAACTACGTCCGCGCGCTGAAACATCATGCCGGTTTCGGCCGACTCCCATCCTGAGAGGTGCACCATGGGCAAGGAAATCGAGCGCAAGTTCCTGGTCTGCGGTGAGGGCTATCGCTGCGTGCCGGGAACACCCTACCGGCAGGGGTACCTCTCCTCCGTCAAGGAACGCGTGGTGCGCGTCCGCACGGCGGGGACCAAGGGCTTCCTCACCATCAAGGGCGTCTCCGTGGGGGTGACCCGCGCCGAGTTCGAGTACGAAATCCCGTTCGACGAGGCCAATGCGCTGCTGGACGACATCTGCGAGCGCCCCCTCATCGAGAAGACCCGCTACAAGGTCCCCTTCGCCGGCCTGGTATGGGAAGTGGACGAGTTCCACGGGGACAACGCGGGGCTCGTGGTGGCCGAAGTGGAGCTCTCCGCCGAGGGCCAGGCTTTCGACAAGCCGTCCTGGGTCGGCGAGGAAGTGTCGGGCGACCCCCGCTACTTCAATTCCAACCTGCTCAAAAGTCCTTATTGCAGCTGGAAGTAACGTCTCCTCCGGACCGGCCGGGGAGCGAAGCCCCCGAAAACGGAATGGATGGGCGTCGCTTCCCTGTTTCCGGCAGAATCGATGCACGACCGGCCGCCATTCGCAACCGGGGGAGGGGAAATCGCCATGCCGCCCGATTCGAGCGACTGCGTTTGCTCCTGCACCGACTGCGGGAAGGAAATCTGCGGGGAGGAAGATGCCTGCGCGGTGGTCTCCGCGGTCATGCCGACCGGCCCCGACCCGGTCTGCCAGGGCATCCAGTGCGAGCGCTGCCGTTCCTACTTCTGCCCCCGGTGCACCCGGGACAAACTGGCCGGCGGGCGGCCGCGCCCGCCGAAAAAAAGGGAGGGGCAACTTGCGCCGACCATCCGCGCCGAACCCGTTCCACCGTTCGAGGACGTGGCACGACCCCGCCGCCAAGGCGGCGCTGGTCCGGGAGCGCCTGCCCGCCCTGCAAGCGCTGGCCTCCCCCTGCCGGCTCTGCCCGCGGCGTTGCGGCGCAGAGCGGCGGAAGGGGGAAACCGGCCGCTGCGGGGTCGGGCGGCTCGCCCGCGTCGCCTCGTTCGGCCCCCACTTCGGCGAGGAATTGCCCCTGGTCGGCTCCGGCGGTTCCGGCACCATCTTCTTCGGCGGGTGCAACCTGCTCTGCTCGTCCGTCACCTCGTCATGCCCCACGGGACGGCGGACACGCCGGAAATCATGGGGTTCCTCGCCCGGGAGCTTTCCCCGGAAACGTACGTGAACGTCATGGCCCAGTACCGCCCCTGCGGCCTGGCCTGCCTCGACCCGCTGCTGAACCGGCGCATCACCGCCGAAGAGTATGCCCAGGCCGTACAGTCCGCCCGAAACGCGGGGCTGAACCGGCTGGACGGGCTTTGGGAAGGGCGGTGAGCCCGGAGCGGTGCGGACCTGGCGATCCGCCGGGAGAAGACGCGGCGCCGTCTAGCCGTCGGCGCGCTTGAGCACCGGCTTGTTGTCGTCGCCGGAAGAGTCCTTCTTGTCCTTCGACTTGTCCTTATTGTCCTTGTCTTTGCCCTGCTTCGCCGATTCCCGGTCGTCGCCCTCGACATCAGTGTCGGTACGCCGCTTGAGCGTCGGCTTGTCGCCCTTCTTCCCCTCGCCCTTGCCGGGCTTCTTTTCGCCCAGGGCCACGTTGTCGAACTCCGTCAGGCGGAGCTTGGTCTCGTCGTAGGCGGAAGAGGAGACGAGGTAGCTGTCCTTGGGCGGGAGGCACTGGGAAATCGTGTTCCGGATGAGCTTCAGCCGGTCCGGGGTGGAGGGGTGGGTTCGGAACCACGAAGCCAGCTTCCCCGGCTGCTTTTTCTCCTGGGCCTGCATCTTCTCGAAGAAGGAGATGAAGCCCTCGGGATCGTAGCCCGCGCGCCAGGCGTACTGGCAGCCCAGGGCGTCCGCCTCCCGCTCGGAGCCGCGCGACACGCCGAGGATCTTCAGGTCCATGGCCAGCCCCAGCCCGTTCTGTACCATCATGCCCACCACCCCGCCGACGAAGATGGTGGGGATCGACGCATAGTTGAGGATCTGGGCCTTGGTCATCATCTCCGTGGCGTGGCGGGCGGCCACGTGGGCGATCTCGTGGGCCAGGACGCCGACCAGTTGGTCCTCGGTTTCGGTGGCCTGCAGCAGGCCCTTGTTGACGTAGAGGAACCCCCCGGGCAGCGCGAAGGCGTTGACCTCGTCGCTGTCCAGCAGCTTCACCCGGAAGGGGACCTTGGCGTCGCTGTTCCGGACGATGTTCTGGACGATCCCGTCCAGGTACTGGTTCACATCGGGGTCTTTGAACAGCTTGGCACTCTGGTCCATCTGGGCGGCCAACTGCGCGCCGATCTGGATTTCCCGGTCAAAAGAGATGAAATTGGGGAAAATGAGGTAGATGCGCCCATTGATCTCCCTTTTCCCGATGTTCTCGACATCGGGATACATGCATTTGAACTCGCTTTCGGCCAAGGTCCGGCCGGCGAGAGCCATGATCGAAACGAGAGCCAACTTCGCGCACAGGATGAAACGGTTCTTCATGTTCGCCTCCTGCCGTTCGCGTAGAGCAGAAGGAGTGTAACACCCCCCGTTTTCGCCCGCAATGCCTCTGTTGACCGCACGCCCACATTGGGATAAGATGCTGGAAACTGTTCGCCACAAGGCTCCGAAATGCGCAAAAGTCTTTTGAACAAGACCATCTTGAGGAAAGAAATCCTTCCGATCATCGTTTCCATCATCGACGGGGCGGAAGAATCCATCGGCATATACGGGCCGGACGGGTCGGTCGTGCTGGGGCAGGAAACCCCCGGCGGCGAGAGGCATTCCCTGCTCTGCGACGGGGAAGCCGTGGGCTACATCCGGGGCGGCCACGAGGCTTCGGTCCTGGCCGCGTTCATCAGCTTCATCCTGGAGAGAGAGGCCCAGTCCAAGGCCATCGCCCAGCACGCCCTGGAGAAGTACAAGGAAGTCACCCTCCTGTACGATTTTTCCGAGAAAGTGGGCACCTGCCTCGACCCGCGGGAGATCGTCAAGCTCGTCTCGGAGGAATCGCGCCGGCTGATTTTCGCCGACTCCGTCGTCGTCACCATCCGCACCGAACCTTCCCACGAGGTGGAACGGGTCCTGCCTCCCGGCGGGGAAGACCCCCTGGACGCCGACCCTCGGCTGGCCCCGTTGCTGAACGAGATCTGGAGCAAGGCCGAAATCGTCAACACCTCCGTTTCCGACCCGCGCTTCGAAGGCCTGCGCGGCGCCGTGAGCTCGCTCATGCTGGCGCCCCTCAAGATCAAGGACCGCGTGTTCGGCAGCATCATCGTTTTCAGCCGGATTCCCTACAACTACACGGCCGAGGACCTCAAGATGCTCATGGCGCTGGCGTCCCCGGCCGCCGCCAACATGGAGGTGGCGCTGCTGTTCGACCGGCTGAAGCGCTCCGAGGAAAGCTACCGGGACCTGTTCGACGGGATCAACGACGGCGTTTTCATCTTCTCGCCCGACGGCCGGATACTCAACCTCAACCGGGCCGCGGGCGACCAGCTGCGGCAGAGCGGCGCCAACATCCTGGAACGCAGCATGGCCGACTTCGTGTCCCCCGAAAACCAGCGGCGGTTCCAGGACATGCTGACGGAAACCTTCCGCCTGGACCGGACCATTTTCGAGTCCGTCTTCCGACGGCAGGACGGCTCTTCCGTGCCCGTGGAGATCCACCTGCGCCCGGTGGATTACCTGGGCGCCCCCGCCCTGCTCGGCGTGGCCCGCGACATCTCGGAACGCCGCCTCGCCGAGGACGAGATCCGGTGGAAGGAAGCCCTGCTGCGAGCCATGACCTCGGCCTCGCCGCTCGCCTTCTACGTGGTGGACAACCGCACCGACGCCATCCTCTACTTCAACCGGCGCTTCACCGACATCTGGCGGATTTCCCACATGACCGGGCAGATGAAACGCGGGGAGGTCTCGAGCAACGACGTCATGGCCCTGTGCTTTCCGGCCACCACCGACGCGGCGCACTTCCGGAGCATCTGGAATTCGCTCCAGGACGTGAACGACCGGACCGTGCTGGACGAGGAGTTCGCCACCGTCGACGGGCGGGCGCTGCGCTACTTCTCGGGGCAGATCCGTGACGAACACTTCAATTATTTCGGCCGACTGCACATTTTCGAGGACATCACCGACCGGAAGAACGTGGAGGCCGCCCTCAAGTACCGGATGGAAATGGAGCGCCTGCTCATCGGCATGTCGGGGCGCTTCATGAACCTGACGCTCGACCGGATGGACTATGAGATCAACCGGTCGCTGAAGACGCTGGGCAGCTTTTCCAAGGCGCTGCGGGGAAGCGTCTACCTCTTCACACCGGACGGGGAGAGGCTCGAGCGGACGCACACCTGGGACACCGGCGAAACTCCCGCCGAAGAGGGCTTCCTGGCGGTCCCGCCCCCCCTGGCCTCCTGGTGGCAGGCCCGCCTGGCCTCCGCCCCCTACGTCGTCCTGCGGGACTTTTCGGATGTCCCCGTCGACGAGTCCCGGAAGGAGGCGATCTTCCCGGGCCCCCAGGCCAGGTCCATCGTGGTGGTCTCCCTGGTCTGCCAGGGCAAGACCCTCGGTTTCCTCGCCTACGAGTTCACCGACCGCAACCGGGACTGGAAGGAGGAGGACCTGGCGCTGATCCGCATGGCCGGCGAAATCATCATCAACGCGCTGGAACGCGAGAAATCGGCGGAAGCCCTGCGCGAGGAGCGCGCCCTGCTGGCCCGGCGGGTCGCCGAGCGGACAGCCGAGCTCAGCACCGCCAACGTCGAACTGGCCCGGGCCTCCCGGATGAAGGACCAGTTCCTGGCCAACATGAGCCACGAGCTGCGGACGCCCCTGAACGCCATCCTGGGGCTGGCGGAAGCGCTCCAGGAACAGACCCGCGGCCCCCTGAACGAGCGCCAGCTGCACTCCCTGCGCACCATCGAGGAAAGCGGCCGGCACCTGCTTTCGCTCATCAACGACATCCTCGACCTGTCGAAGATCGAAGCGGGCAAGATGGAGTTCACGCCGCAAACCATCATGACCGAGGCCATCTGCCAGGCCAGCCTTCGCCTGATCCGCCAGCCCGCCTCCAAGAAGAGGATCCGGGTCGACTTCCACATGGACCCGGAGGCGGTGACCATGCAGGCCGACGACCGACGGATGAAGCAGATCCTCGTGAACCTGCTGATCAACGCGGTGAAGTTCACCCCGGAAAACGGCACCGTCGGGCTTTCGGTGCGCCTGGACAACGAGAACGACCGGCTCATCCTCACCGTGTCGGACACCGGCATCGGCATCCCGGAAGAACGGATCAACGATCTTTTCAAGCCTTTCGTCCAGATCGACAGCAGCCTTTCCCGACGCTACGAGGGAACCGGCCTCGGGCTGGCCCTCGTTTCCAGCCTCGTCGAGCTCCACGGCGGTTTTGTCACGGTGGAAAGCGAAGTGGGGAAAGGAAGCCGCTTCATCGTCAACCTGCCCTGGAAACGCACCAAGGCCCCCGAACAGGAGGATGCCGCCCCCGCCAACGGCCTGCGCCCACCCGCCGAGCGTCCCCTGGCGCCTGGCGCGGCGCCCGGAGGCGGCTCTCCGGATTTCAAGGAAGAGACCTCGCCCTTGAGCCGCCCGGACGGGGCGGCCGGCTTCACGTTCCCCGTCCCGGTATCCATCCTGCTGGGCGAGGACAACGAGGCGAACATCCAGACCCTGGAAGAGTACCTCACGGAAAAGGGCTGCACCGTGAAGGTGGCCCACAACGGCCGCGAAATCCTCGAAGCCGTGAGCCAGAACAAACCCGACGTCATCCTGATGGACGTCCACATGCCCGTCATGGACGGCCTCGAAACAACCCGCCAGCTCCGCTCCGATCCGCAGACGGCCGGGATTCCCATCATCGCCGTCACTTCGTTGGCCATGGCCGGCGACCGGGAACGCTGCCTGAACGCCGGCGTGAGCGACTACCTCAGCAAACCCGTGAAACTGAGGGAACTTCTTCGGTTGATTGAAAAATACATGCCGAAACCTTGAGGAAAGCGTTCCGAATTTCACTTGATCGCGGCAACCTGCCGGATGCACAATGGCAGGAAATCTGTCTGGGGGAAGATAGACATGCAGAAAAGCAAGATCCTGATCGTGGACGACACGCGTGCGGGGCGGGAAACCCTGGAAGAATTGCTGTTCTCTCCGGCCTACGACCTTCATTTCGCCTGCAACGGGACCGAAGCCCTGGAAGAGGCGGCCAAGGTCGTCCCGGATCTGGTTCTGCTCGATGTCATGATGCCGGACATGAACGGCTTCGAAGTCTGCCAGATCCTGCGCAAAAATCCTCGCCTGGCAGAAGTTCCGGTCATCATGATCACCGCCCTGGACGACTCGGAATCCCGTCTCGAAGGCATCGAGGCCGGCGCCGACGACTTCATCTCCAAGCCTTTCGACGGCGCCGAACTCCGGGCCAGGGTCCGCACCATCACGCGGTTGAACCGCTACCGCCGCCTCCACCAGGAGCGCTCGAAGTTCGAATGGGTGATCGAGCGCTCCGAAGACGGCTACATCACCGTGGGCGACGACGACGTGATCCGGTACGCCAACACGGCGGCCAAGCTGTACCTGGGGCTCAAGGAAGACCACGAAAAGGGCGGCCTGGGCGTCTTCACGGAGCGGGTGAAAGCCCAGCACCAGCTGCAGCCCGAAAAGGCCTGGGCGGAAGTGCTGGCCGGCAAGTCGGCCCCCCCCGACACCCCGCTGTTCCTCATCCGCCCCCCCACGTCCGGCAGCGGCGTCCTGTGGCTGGAAGTGACCCCCTTCGACTGCCCCACCGGCGCCGCCGGCGAGAAGCTGCTCCGCATCCAGAACGTCAGCTCCCAGGTGCTCGCCCAGCGTGAAATGTGGGGGTTCCATTCCCGGATTTCCCACAAGCTGCGGACCCCCCTCAACGGGATCGTCGGCCTGGCCGGCGAACTGGCGGAAAGCGCCGGCAAGCTTTCGGCCCAGGAGGTGGCGACGCTTTCGGGCACGATCCATCAGGCCGCCCAGACCCTCAGCAACGAACTGACCGACATCCTCCAGTTCATGCGCCTTCCCGCCCTGTCCCGGTTCGGGGAGAAGATGGCCTTCGACGAGCTGCCCGAAATGATCTCTTCCCTCTCGGAGGAACTCAAGGTCAAGGTGCAGTTCACCCCGCCGGCCGGCGACCTGGCGTCGCGGCGGCTCGACATCTCCAGCCGGGGGCTGGCCTGGGCGCTGCGGGAGCTGTTCGAGAACTCCCTGAAGTACCACCCCACCCACAGCCCGCTGGTCGAGGTGTTTGTGGAAAGCAAGGCGGAGAACTGGGCGGTGATCGGCGTCCGGGACGACGGACGGGCCCTGACGCCCGACATGCTGTCCAAGGCGTTCATCCCCTACTACCAGGGCGACCGGAGCAACAGCGGCATGGCGGAAGGCATGGGCCTCGGCCTGGCACTGGTGGCCTCGGTGATCTGGGAGGCGAAGGGCACTTGCACCGTTCACAACCGGGAAGACGGGCCGGGCCTGGTGGTGGAGATCCTGCTTCCCGTCCACCAGTAAGACCGCGGAGTCGCTTGATGGCCTTTTTTACCAAGGAGCTGAAGATCGCCGCGTCCGTCAGCAACCTGGCCGACACCATGGACTTCATCACCGAGCAGGCCGAGGCGGCTGGCCTCTCCGCGCCAGCCGTCCACCAACTCGAGCTGGCCTGCGAGGAAATCGTGGTGAACGTCGTCCACCACGCCTACAAGGACGTGCCGGGTCTCATGCGCATCTCGTGCTCGAGCCGGAAAGCCGGGGAAATCGATGTGGAGATCGTCGACTGGGGCCCCTCCTTCAACATCCTCGACGCGCCGGAACCCGACCTGCAGTCCGACATCGCCCTCCGCCCCATCGGCGGGCTAGGGGTCTTCCTGGCCAAGCAGGTGGTCGACGAACTGACGTGGGAACGGGAGGACGACGCCAACGTCGTGCGCATCCGCAAAGGAGAAAACGGGTGAAGCTCACGCTGCGGCGAAAGATCATCGGGTTCGCCGTTTTCTCCGCCTTTCTCCCGGTCGCCTGCATGTTCGTGCTGGTGGTGTGGGGCGGGGGGAACCTCTCCGACAACCTGGAAGCGGAGATGAACGTCCTCGCCGCGAAAAACGTGCAGCAGATCGCCCGGGACGTCTACACGCTCTGCCGAATCACCGAAGAGCAGACAGAGCTTCGCATCGCCCAGTCCATGCGGACGTTCCATGCTTTGATCAAAAAATACAACGGCATTTCACTCTCCACCAAGACGGCGACGTGGGAAGCCGTCAACCAGGAAACCGGGGAGAAGATCACCGTCAACCTGCCACAGATGAATGCGGGCAGCACCTGGCTGGGGCAGAACCGCGATTTCCGCGTCCGTACGCCGCTGATCGACGAACTGTTCGACGATTTCGGGTGCGAGGGCACCGTCTTCCAGCGCATCAACGAAAGAGGCGACATGCTGCGCGTGGCCAGCCACCTGCCCGGCAAGGACGGACAGCGCTCCGTCGGCAAGTTCATCCCGGCCGTTTCCGCG
>CAYTBK010000065.1:0-22677 GCA_964436005.1 uncultured Acidobacteriota bacterium | reverse complement strand
CGTTGAAATCCAATTTGAAAGATTTCTTTACGGTGGAAACGTTGCGGAAGGAGGAGTTCCCCTTGAAGCGGACGCCGATCTGGGCCAGCTCCGTGTCGCCGTACTGGAACCGGGCCGGGAAGTAGGGGTCGCTGGCGTCGTTGAGGTGGGACTGGTACAGGGTGTTGTACCAGTTGGAATCGTTGAAATACAGGCGGATTTCCTTCACGGTGGAGTCGTCGAAGAAGGAAGCCGCCTCGTCCTCGGCGCCGGGGGCGCCTCCGGCCAGGGCGAAGGCCAGGATCGCGGTGGCGAGCATTGCTCTCATGGTGGTTCTCCTTTCGCGTTTGTTCTTCAGCGGGGATCTTTCGTCGGCGGCGGCGCCGCTTCCCCTCTCGCCGGACCCGGATCGAAAGGCGGCAGGACGGAGCCGGAGAGGTGGTCGAGTTCGATTTCCCGGAGGCGGCATTCCAGCAAAGCGGCGCACAGGCGCTGCTGGCCCTGCAGCTTCCGGGCCCGGGCCGCCAGCAGGAGCAATTCGTCTCCCTGGGCCGTTTCCACGCACTGGCGGGCCAGTTCGACGCCCCGCTCCAGTTCGGCGCCGACCAGGGAGCGCAACTGCTCCGCCTGCTCGTAGAGGTTGCGCAGTTCCTCGGCGGCATTTTCCACTTCCGAGCGGACCTTGTGCTTTTCGGCGGCGAGGTCGGCCTGGGCCTGGTCGACGGCCGCGGCCAGGGGGCGTTCCGGGTGCGCCCGGCGTGAGAAGAGCGGCAGGCGGATGCCTGCGCGGACTCCCCATGAATCGGCTTCGCCGTGGTCCCGGAAGCGGCGGTCCACCTGCAGGAAGCTGAACCAGGGGTAGCGTTCGTTCTTCCGGATGTCCAGGTTGGTTTCGGACTGGCGCAGCCGGGCCTGGGCGGCGGCCAGCTCCGGTCGGTCGGCGGCGGCTTTCCGCGCCAGGGCGGTGGGGTCGAGGGCGCGGGGCGCCAGGCGGAGTGGGTCCTTCTCCGTCCGGACGCGGAGCGTGGTGGAGACGGGCAGGTCGAGAAGGTGGCAGAGCCGGGTCCAGCAGACCCGCCGTTCCCGGCGGGAGGCTTCGCCCATGGCCCGGGCGTCGGCCAGGGCCAGTTCCGCCACGTTCTGGTCCAGCAGGCTCTTCACCGCGGCCTCCACCTGGCGCTTGACGCAACCCACCATTTCGCGGTGCAGGGCCAGCGCCTCGTCCTCCAGGCCGGACTGCCGGTCGAGGAAGGCGATTTTCGCGTGCAGGGTGAGCACCTCCGCCGCCAGGGCCGCTTCTTCCCGGCGGATGTGGGCGTCGGTTTCGTCCAGCGCTTCCCGGGCCAGCTCGGCTTTGCGCCGGAGTTCGCCCGGCCGCGGCGGCGACCACCGCAGGCCCAGGTCGTAACTTTTCTGGCCGGCCTCCAGCCCGTCGTCGTCGGCCTGGTACCCCATCCGGAGCTCGGGGTCGGGCAGGGCGCGGGCCGTGTCGATCCTGGCGGCGGCCGTCTCGTGCAGCCGGCGGAGGGCGCGCAGGCCAGGGTTCCGTTCCAGGGCCAGGCGGACGGCTTCGCGGCCGCTCAGGCCGTCGTTCATGGCGGCGGGCGCGACAACGGCGGCGGACGGGCCGGCGACCCGGCTGCTCGATTTCTGGTGCGGCGCGGAGGGCGGGGCGGCCGGGACGGTGGTGGCTTCCCGGCCGGTTTCCACGGCCCGCCGCGGGGAGGCGGCCGCGGCGCGGGCCGCCAGGGCGAAGAGAAGGAGGGCCAGGAGTGCCCGGGTCCGAATGATCATCGTCAGTCCTCCCTTCTGGCCGAAGATCGGCTTGCGGACTCCGCGGAATGCCGGCTGCAGACGAGGCGGAGGTTTGCTGCGGCCTGTTGGAGGGCCGGGTGGAAAGATCCGGCCAGCTGGTCGTTCTCTTCCCGGTTCAGGAGCACGTCGAACGCTTCCCCCGGGTGGGGCGGCTGTTGGGTGTCCACGTGGATGAACACTTGCCTTCCCCAGCGCGGGCGGCTGGGGGTGGGCCAGAACCGCTGGGGCAGCATGGCCACCGTCCCCGACACGGCGTCCACCGTGCCGGGGCGGGCGGCGCCGGTCCGGTCCCGGGGGCGGAGGGTCACCCGGTCGCCCGTCTCGACCACCCAGCCGCGGTCTTCCTCCAGGTAGGCGATGACCTGGCTGGGGCGGTCCTCCACGATGGTCATCACAGGGGCGCCGGCCGCCAGCACGTCCCCCGCCCGGGCCTCCACCCGGGCCACGGTGCCGTCCACGGGGGAACGCATGACCAGGTTTTCCAGGCGCAGCCGGAGGAGCTGCAGGTTTTCTCGCTGGCGGGACTGCTGGATCATCAGGGGTTGCAGTTGGGCGGCCTTGCCTCCGCCGCGGGGGCCGGGGGCGCGCACCGAGCGCCAGTTCTCGCTCCGGGCCAGGACGGCCTGCCGGCGGGCCTGGAGGGCTTCGATGCGGGCCAGGCCGGCGGCGGTGGCCTCCTGGAGGGCCGTCTGCTTGAGCCGGAGTTCCTGGAGCCGGTCGCCGTTGACCAGGTGCCGCTGCACCAGTTCCGCCTGCCGGGAGATCTCGGCCTGCAGCGCTTTCCGCTCGGCCTGGCGTATGGCCTCGTCGTTTTCGGCCTGGCCGAGTTCGGCCTCGGCTTTCTCCAGGTCCACCCGGAAGTTGTGATCGGCTTCCAGGCCGCTGAGGTCCAGGGTCCTGTCTTCCGCCGCCACCTCGGCGCCCAGGGCCTGCAGCTCGGCCTCGGCCACCCGGATTTCCTGGCGCAGCGTGCTGGCGTCCAGGCGGGCCAGCACCTGGCCCCTGCGCACCCGCTGGCCCAGGGTCACCTCCTGCGTGGACAGGCGGCCTGCTTCCAGCGGCGCGATGGCGTATTCCCGCGCCTCGGCCATGCCGCGCAGGCCGGCCATGCCGGGCGATACCCACAGCAGGCAACCCACCCCGGCCGCCGCGCCGAGGCAGACGGCCAAAGGCAGGACGAACCGGCCCAAATTCCTGAACGTGGTTCCGAACCGCATGAGATCCCCCCTTTTCCGGGCTCAGACCTCGGCCTGCTCGTCCATCATGAGCAGGGAGAGGTTGCGTAGGCCGTCGATTCTCGTGAAGTCGCGGGTCAGGCCGAAACGGCTCTCGTCCCGGCGGAAGCTGACCTGGTAGGCGTGTTCGGCTTCTTCCCGCTGGGCCGCCTGTTGCAGGGAGACCATGACCCAGGTGGAGCAATGCTGCCGCAGCAGCTTCTCCACCTGTTCCCGCGTGGCCTCGTCGGGGCGGCAGGCGAAGCGCAGCAGCCCGTCGTAGCGGTACCGGGCGCCGAAGGGGACGAAGGCCAGGTAGAAGGAAGCTAGGCAGAACACCGTCGTGCCGAGGACGGCCACGGCGTAGGCGCCGACCCCGGAAGCGATCCCGGCCGCCAGCGAGGCGAAGACGAAGATCATGTCCCGCGGGTCGCGCAGGTTGGTGCGGAAGCGGACGATGGCCAGCGTCCCCACGATGCCCAGTCCCCAGACGATGTTGTTGCCGATGGCCAGCATGAGCATGGCCGCCACCACGCCGCCCATGACCAGGGTCTGGATGAAGTAGCGGGAGTAGGACAGCCCGCGGTAGGTCAGCGAGTAGGTGAAGGCCACGACGTGGGAGAGCAGGAAGGCCAGCAGCAGCCCCAGGAGGACCAGGCGGGCGTCCTGGACGCTGTTGCCCTGAAGCGAGTTGAGAAAGTCCGTCATATCGCACTCCGCAAGGACGGCATCCGGCAGGGCGCCAGGTCGGCCGCCTGCCGGGCCGCCGGATCTTGGCCCAGGAACTTGCGCATGGCCGTGCCGTACTTCGAGTAGCCGCCGCGCGTCAGGCCGAAGCGGCGGACCATCTCCGAAAGCCAGGCCGGGGGCCCGGGCGTGAACTTGATCTCCATGACCACGGAACGCGAATCGGCGCCCAGCGACCCGGCGTCGTCGTTGGACTCCCAGGCATTCGGCTGGCCGGACAGGCAGTAGTCCCGGCAGCCCTGGTGCCGGATCCGCCGGTCGAACGAAATCCGCACGTACGGGTCGACCCGGCTGCGCAGCGCCTTGCGGTGGTACAGGATCAGCATGACCGGAGCGGCCCGCAGGGTGCGTACCTGGAAGAGGAAGTGGGCGTAGGCCGTGCGCTCGGCCTCTTCCTGCAGGAACGCCGTCCCGGGACGGTCGTGAGCCAGGTGGCGGGTCCAGGAGCTTTCCGGGACCAGAACGGACGTCTTGATGCTGATGTCGTTGTAGCGCTGCTTGACCTCGAACTTCACCGGGCCCGGTTCGTCGTCGCGGTAGGCGCGCACCCGCAGCTTCAACCGGACCGGCCGGCCGTGCTCCTTGTCCCAGTAGGTCCGGTAGTCGGGCGAATCCAGGTAGAGGGTGCGGATGGGGTAGTAGCCGGTCTCCTCGCGGGCGGAGTAAGGGTCCAATTCGCAGTAGGGGCGGAGGAAGGACGTGATCGGGGTGACGAGGTCGGCGGGGATGACGTACTTGTACTCGTACCGCTGCATCTCCACCGGCGCGCCGGAGCTCTCCGCCGCGGGGCGGGGCGTGGCGTCGCGCCCCGCCGGGGGCGGGTCCGGCTGAGCGTTCCGGAGGGCGCGGGCGGCGGAATCCCCGCCCGGGCCCTTCGAAAACCACCGGTCGACCATTTGAAGCGCCATTTCGAACATGTGGGAAGCCCTCCCTCCAGTCTTCTGGCGTCAGGGGCCGGCATCCGCTTCCCCCGAACGACCGGGGAGACCAGCCGGACCGCCTGCGCACAATGGGAGATTACGAAAGTGTTGTAAAGCGATGGTTTCGAACGCGCCGAAAAATGTAAAGAATGCGTAAATGGGGAAGGGGGCCGTCGTTACAATCCATTCCTCACCAGGACGCGAATGGCCCGAAGGCAGGCGAGAGGGGTGCGGCGGGCGGGCGGGAACCGGGCCGGCCCTTGCTTCGTTTGCAGATTAACCACTAATATCACCAATGGTTAGTTCCGTTGGCGATGGTTTTGCCCCTCGCCCGGGTCCAAAGGTTCTCCCATCCTGTTTATCCTGTTTATCAATGTTTGATTTATCCGGCAGGCTCAACCGGCGGCAATACGAGCCGGCCACCTTGTCGGCCGAGCGCGGTTTGAGGAAAGCAATGATGGACACCCACCAGCAGAGAGTACTGGACACCCACCGACAGAAAGTAATGGACATCCACCGAAAATTTTGTGCATTCACCCCCAGTCGCAGATGCGGCCAGAAGGCCGAAACAAAGATATCAAATTATTTTACATGGATATACAAGATGGTCAGGATGAAGAGCGACTTCCCTCCGCCCGTTCCTGTCGTTACTCCGCGTTCGAATCCGGTTCCTCCGGGCCACCCGGCCGCCAGTTCCAGGTGACAGGCGGAAAGCGGGTGGGTGTCCACAGGTTCTTCGTGGGCAGCTTGACCAAAGAATAACCACTAATCGCACGAATCGTTGGATTGATTGGCGATGGTTTTTTCCTCGTCGCGGAGGGCGGCCGAATTGGTGGGTGTCCACAACCCTACGGGTGGATGTCCACAAGTGCTCCCATCCTGTTCATCCTGTGTATCCATGTTTGATTAATCCGGCAGGTTCAACCGGCGGCAATACGGGCCGGCCACCTTGGCGGCCGAGCACGGTTTGAGGGGAGCAATAATGGACACCCACCGACAGAAAGTATTGGACACCCACCGAAAATCCTGAGTGTCCACCCCCAGCCGCAGATGCGGCCAGAAGGTCGAAACAAGAATATCTTATTATTTTACAAAGATATACATGATGGTCAGGATAAAGAGCGGCTTCTCCCTGCCCGTTCCTATCGTTCATCCGCGTTCGAATCCGGTTCCTCCGGGCCTCCCGGCCACCAGGTCAAGGCGACAGGCGGAAAGCGGGTGGGTGTCCACAGGTTCTCCCTCAAGGTGAAAGGCGAAAACTGGTTGGGTGTCCGCAGGTCCTCTCATCTTGTTTATTCTGTTCATCCATGTTTGATGATTCCGGGAGTTGCCTGCGCGCCTGGCGAAAGCGGCGCTGCGGCGGTTTTCGCGCCGCCCTCTCGAGTTGCCTTGACGTGCGCCGGGGAATCCCGGCCGGTCAGAGAAGGGTCAGGATGCGCTGCACCAGCCCGTCGGGCTCGGGAGAAAGGCCGATTTCCACCACGCCGAGGGGCGCCCCGAAGTCGAGCCCGTCCAGCTTGACGGCGTCCTTGGCCGTGACCAGCACTCGCCGGGCGCCGGCGGCCGCCACGGCCCGGCGGACGGTTTCCGCGTCCTGCGGCCTATAGCGGTGGTGGTCGGGGAAGGGGAGGCGGGCCCGCGGGGGTATCCCCTGCTTCTCCAGGAAGCCGAAGAACTGCTCCGGGTCGGCCAGGCCGGCCAGCGCCACGGCCGCCCCGACCTCCGCCGGCGGGATCGCCTCGTTGCGTCCGGGTTCAAAAATTCCTTTCAGGGCGAAATCCGCGGCCCAGGCCGGTTTCCCCGCCAGCCAGGGGCGGAGCGCTTCCGGCAGGGCCGCCAACGGGTCGGGGGCGGCGCAGCGGGTGACCAGGACGCCATCGGCGCGGGCCGCCGCGGCGGGCCGCTCGCGCAGGGGCCCCGCCGGCAGGACGAGCCCGTTGCCCACCCCGCGGCGGCCGTCCAGCAGCAGAAGGTCGAAGTCGCGGTGCAGCCGGGCGTGCTGGAACCCGTCGTCCAGCAGGAACATGTCCACCCGGTGGTCCCGGGCGTACCAGTTCCCGGCCGCCCAGCGGTCGGCCCCGCGCACCACGGCCACGCCGGACAGTCGCCGGGCCAGCAGGAGGGGTTCGTCGCCGGCGGCGGAGGCGTCCAGGAGCACCTTCTCCCCGTTGGAGACCATGGCCACCCCACCCGCGGGCGGCGGGGCGCCATAGCCCCGGGTGAGGATGACGACGAGGTATCCCCGGTCGCGCAGGCGTTCGGCCAGGAAGGCGGTCACCGGCGTCTTCCCGGTGCCGCCGACAGTCAGGTTGCCCACCGAGACCACCGGCCGGTCGAGCCGCCGCTGCCGGGCGAGCTTCCGGCGCAGGTCCCGGGCCGCCGCCGCGGCGTAGGCGGCGGACAGCGGCCGCAGCAGCCACGCCGCCCAGGCGGGGAGCCGGTACAGGTCAGGGGCGGGCATGGTGTCCGGCCGCGGGGCAGGCGGGGGGCTCCAGTTCGCCCCGGGCGGAGTGGGCGCCGGCCGAGGTCACCCGCACGGTGACGAAGGTGCCGATGAGCGCGGAATCCCCCTGGAAGTGCACGATGCGGTTGGTGGGGGTCCGCGAGGTGAGCTGGCCCGGCTCGCGCCCGGTGCCGTCGACCAGGACTTCCTCCCGGCGTCCCACCCACTCCCGGGCCAGTTCCTTCTGGATGCGGTCCTGGAGCGCCTGCAGGCGGATGAGCCGCTCGCCGGCCACGGCGGGGGGCACGTCGTCGGCCAGGTCCAAGGCGGCGGTGCCGGCGCGGGGAGAGTAGGCGAAGGAGAAGATCGACTCGTAGCGCACGGCCTCCAGCAGGCTGAGGGTCTGCCGGAAGTCCTCCTCCGTCTCGCCGGGGAAGCCGACGATGAAGTCGGAGGAGAGGGCGATGGGCCGCGCGGCGGCCCGGATCCAGGCGATCTTCTCCAGGTACTCCTCGCGGGTGTACTTCCGGTTCATGGCCGCGAGCACGCGCGAGGAGCCGGCCTGGGCGGGCAGGTGAATCTGCGGGCAGACCACCGGCTCCTCCACCATGACGGCCAGCAGTTCGGGGCTGAAGTCCTTGGGGTGGGAGGTGGTGAAGCGCAGCCGGCGGAGCCCGGGTACGGCCGCCACCCGCCGCAACAGCGCGCTCAGGCCGGGCTCCTTGCCGTCGGGGTCGCGGTAGGAGTTGACGTTCTGGCCGAGCAGCATGACTTCCCGGCAGCCGTTTTCCACCAGCCCCTCGACTTCCCGGATGATCCGCGACGACGGGCGCGACCGCTCGGGCCCGCGGGTGGCCGGGACCACGCAGTAGGCGCAGAAGTTGTCGCAGCCCTCCATGATGGTCACGAAGGCCCGGTAGGGCGTTTCCCGCAGCACGTGCTCGACCTCCACGGGCAGGGGGTCCTCGTCCATGAGCGTGTCGGCCACCCGGCCGGAGCGGCCGCCGCGGATGGCCGCGGCGATGTCCGGCACGCGGTGCAGCCGGCGGGTGCCCACCACGAAGTCGAGGACGTCCGAGCGCCGCAGCATGGTCTCGCCCTCCTGCTGGGCCACGCAGCCCATGACGCCGATCACCAGGCCCGGGCGCTTCTTCTTCAGGGCGCGCAGCTTGCCCAGGTAGGAGTAGACCTTCTCGGCGGGCTTTTCGCGCACGTTGCAGGTGTTGAACAGGATGAGGTCGGCGGCGGACTGATCCTCGGCGGGCGTCCAGCCGGCCTCCGCCAGCAGCCCGGACACTTTTTCCGAGTCCAGGACGTTCATCTGGCAACCGAAGGTGGTGACGTGGAAACGGGGCGGCGGCGCGTCGGTCATGGTTAGAATCTGGCCTCCAGGGAGTTCCGGGGAAGGGTTGCGGGCGGAGGGCGGTCTCACGGTCGGCCACATCCTCCCGCCGGGGGGAGATTGGCACAAAAGCGGCCCGGGCGCAAGGGTCGATCACGCCGGGGGGCAGGCGAAGGGGATTTTCACCACGGAGGCACAGAAACACGGAAGAACTTTTCCGCTACCACTCCATTTCATATCTGCACATTTGTTGCGACTTTGTGTCGGAAAACGGTTGTGGAAAAAGCGTCCGAGGGAAGATGGAGGAAGGACCACTACTATCACTAATGACAATATTACATAGATATACGGGATAAACGGGATGAGAGGTTTTTTACGAAACAAGGAGGCCTGGCGGATCTGGTCCCCCGACGTATTTGCTCTTATTGGCACCCTTTGTGTCTTGGTGGTAGATGACCGGCCTGGCGAAAAAAAGGCCCGGCCAGACGGCCGGGCCCGGGTGCGATGGAGGAACGGAGGTTCTATTCGACCTGAAAGAGGGCCGGGTCGACGGCCACGTTGAACTGCACGGTCTTGACGGTGCTCTCGCCCACTTTCTTGCCCTTGCTGGAGGTCTCGGAGTGGAAGGGCAGGGCGATGTTGTCCACCACCCGGAAGTCGGAGTTGACCACCCGGTTCACGGACTGGGCGCCGGTCATGTCCGCCATGAGGCTTTCCTGCATCTCCACCCGCCCGCTGTCCTGGCTGATGAAGAGCTTGGCCCAGTTCTTGGCCGCGTCGGTCACGTAGATCACGTCGAAGGCGCGGCCGTCGGCGGTCTCCGTGGCGAGGTACTGGAAGTTGTACCGGTCGGTGCTGCGCGCGATGTCGGCGATGTCGGCAAAGCGCATCTTCTGCACCTGCTCCTCGGGGACGGGCTGGCTCTGCCCCTGCATCCGGATGACGCCTTTGCTGCCGTTGAAGACCATCTCCATCTTGCCGAAGGGCAGGGCCAGTTCCTGGCGCACCTTGTCCGGGAAGACGGTGGTGGTCTTGCTCTGGATCTTCAGGCTGCCCATGGGGGAGTCGCGCTGGGCGTCCTCCTCCACTACGCAGGAGGTGGCCGTCCGGTACCCGGCGTAGTTCTTCTCCACCGCCTGCATCATGATGTGCTTGCCCTTCTCGAGCGTTTCCGGCGTGGGCGCGGCGATGGCCTCCTTGAGGGCGGGGGGCTTGATGGCCAGGTCAACCTTCTTAACGGGCCCGAGCTGGTCCAGGGGACCGTCGATCTCCTTCCCGTTGCCCACGATGAAGACGAACATCTTCTCGGGGGTCATCAGGGTGGCGGCCACCTTCTGGATGTCGTCGGCCGTCACCTTCCTGACGTTCTCGGCCAGCTGGTTCAGGTAGCCCTCGCCCAGGCCGTAGAATTCGCCGGTCAGCTCGATGCCGAGGACGTTCTCGGGCGTCTCGAAGCGGAACACGAAGGAGTTCAGGAAGTTGTCCTTGGCGTCCTTCAGCTCCCGCTCGGTGACCTTTTCGCGGCGGATGATGCCGATCTCGTCGAAGATGGCCTTGATGGCCTGGAAGGTGCTGCCCGACTTGGTGTACGAGGCGAACAGGGTGAGGCCCGGGTAGAGGTAGTTGGTGCCGATGCCGCCGCCCACCCCGTAGGTGAGGCCCATCTTCGTGCGCACGCGGGCGATCAGGCGGGAGTCGAAACTCTGCACGAATATGGAGTTGAACACCGTGATGGCCGCTTCCGTGGCCGCGTCGTAGCGCGTGCCCAGGTGGCCCACGGCGAAGTAGCACTGGTTGAGGCTGGACTTCTCGGCGAAGGCCACCTTGAAGTCGCGCGCCGGCTCGGCGACGGCGGGGAACTCGGGTACGCGTGACGTGGCCGCCCATGCGCCCAGGGCCTTTTCAAAGGCCGGCCGCGCCTCTTCCACGGACAGGGGGCCGGTGATGCCCACCAGCAGGTTGGCCGGGGAGAAGAACTGGGCATAGAAGGCCTTCACGTCGTCGACGGTGATGCGGTCGAGGTCCTCGTACTCCAGTTCGCGGGCCAGGGGAGAATTCTCCCCGTAGGCCAGTTTGCCGAACTCCCGCCGGCGGATGGTGGCGGGGTCGTCGTTGCGCCGGGAGATGCCGCTGGCCATCTGGGTCTTGACCTCCTCGAACTTGCCGGCGTCGAAGCGCGGCTGGGTGAGGATGGCGGACAGCAGGTCCAGCGCCTTGGGCAGGGTCTCCTTCAGGCAGGTCAGGCTGACGACCAGGGAGTCCGCCGAGGCCCCGAGCCCGATGGAGATGCCGTTGGCTTCCAGCTGCCGGTCCATCTCCTGCGGAGAAAGGTCACGGGCGCCGCCGATGCGCAGGAGCTGCGCCGTCACGTCGGCCAGGCCGGTCTTGCCGGTTGGGTCGAAGACACTGCCGCCCTTGAGCATGGCCTGCACCTTCACCAACGGGGTCCGGTCGTTGCGGATGAGCCGCAGGCGGATGCCGTTGGCGGTCTGGGCCTTCTCCACGGCCGGCATCTGGATCTTCCCGAGTTCCGGGAACTGGAGGGTTTCGAAGCCCCGCTTCTTCTGCTGGGCGGAAGCGGAGCCGGCCAGGCCCAGGGCCAGCAGCGCGAATATCAGAGTTGCTTTCTTCATCGTCATTCCTTCCCCTCGGAGAGTTTCTCGAGCTTGGCCACGGTCAGGTTCGAGGCCTTGAAGTACTTCTTGAACACGTTCTGGACGTCCTGGGCCGTGATCTTGTCCACAGCGGCCAGGTGGTCCAGGTAGTTGGTCCAGGAACCGGTCTGGGCCTCGTAAACCAGCATGTTCTGAAGCAGACCGTTGTTGGATTCCAGTTGCCCGAACATGTCCACCTTGTAGCGGATTTTTCCCGACGCCAGCTCTTCCTCCGTCACGAGGTCCTTCTTCAGCTTCTCCACTTCCTCCAGGACGACCTTCTCGCATTCCGCGTTGGTGCGCCCCGAGTTGGGGATGGCGGCGATCATGTACAGGGAGGGGTACTTGCTGCCGGGGTAGCCGATGAAGGAGAAGACGGCCAGGGCGGATTTGTCCTGGATGGTCATCCGGTTGTTCAGGCGGGAGGTCCGGCCGTTGGTGAGAATGTAGTTGACGAGCTGGAAGGTCTCGAAATCCTTGTCCAGGATGCAGGGGCAGTGGTAGGCCAGGATGACGCCCGGCTGCGAGTCGTCGGCCACGGTGACGGTGCGCCCGCCGACCTGGGGCGGGTCGATGGTGAACAGGCGGGGGATCCGGCGGCCGGCCGGGAGCTTGGCGAAGTACTTTTCCGCGTACTTCTTCAGCTGCGCGGGGGTGACGTCGCCGGCCACGCCGACGATGAGGTTGGCGGCGCCGTAGTTATCGGCGAAGTAGCCCTTCACGTCGGCCATGGAGATGTGCTCCAGGTTGCTCATGGGCCCGACGTTGGAGATGTGGTAGGGATGGTCCTTGAAGGCGACGGCGACCATCTCCTCCAGCAGTTTGCCGAAGGGGCTGTTCTCCGTGCGCATGCGCCGCTCTTCCATGATCACGTTCTTTTCCTTGTAGAACTCACGGAAAACCGGGTCGGAGAAGCGCGAGGACTCCAGGTAGGCCCACAGCTCCAGCTTGTTGGAGGGCAGGTTGAGGTAGTACACCGTCGAGTCCTTGGATGTGCCGGCGTTGGTCTCCAGCCCGCCGTTGCGCTTGACGATGCTGTCGAACTCGTTGGTGACGATGAAGGACCCGGCCTTCTCCTGCAGGGCGGCCAGTTCCTTGTTCAGGGACTCCAGCCGCTGAGGGTCGGGGCGGACCTGGCCTTTTTCCGCCAGGATCTGGTCGAAGACGGCGTCCATCTGGTCCATGACCGCCTTCTCGGCCTTGGCGTCGGTGGTGCCGACCTCGCTGGTGCCCTTGAAGGCGAGGTGCTCGATGATGTGGGAGATGCCGTAGATGCCGATGCGCTCCTCGTTGCTGCCCACGTTGGCGTAGGTCACGAAATTGGCGATGGGCACCGAGTGGTCTTCCAGCAGGATGAACTTCATCCCGTTAACCAGGGTGAATTCCGAGACGCGCTTCTTGATGACGTCCGGGTTGAAGTCCGCCGCGAGGAGGACTCCCGCGGCGCACAGGCAGAGGGCCGCGATCAGGCAGGGGCGAATTCTTTTCATTCCGCAAGACTCCTGAAAAAGATTGCTGGTGGACACGGCCGGTGGGCCGCGGCGCCCTGGGCCTCCGGAGGAGGGAGCGCTTTTCTCCGGGCAGCCATCGTTGTTGTCCGCGCCGCCCGTTCCCCGCGCGAGAGTGTCCACAGTCGCGGGAACGCCCATCTCGTACGGAAGCAGCGGCGAGATGTTTCCCCACCCGGCAACGATTTCCGCGTCCGATGGCAGCGTGAAACCTCCGCCAACCCCGGCGCCGGCGCGCCGAAGGCCCGGCATTTGCCCTTGACATTGGTCTGGATCCCCCCTACTTTGGCCGGGGGAGACCCACCAGGGAGACTTTGCCGGTTCATCCACCCCTTCAGGAGGCGTGCCGTGAAAAAGGCACACGGTGTCTTTCGTTTGCAGTTGGCCTTGCGGCCGTGCCCCCCCTCGTTCGTCGCGGCGTTCGTGGCCGGCAGCCGGTAACGGGGCCCTTTCATGAATCCGGAAGACAACACGGCGATGAACAACGGTGCAAACGCGTGGCGGTACGGGGCGGTCGTTTTCCTGGTCACCCTGCTGGTCTTTTTGCCCAGTGTCTGGAACGGTTTCGTCAAGTACGACGACGTGGCTTACGTCCAGGAAAACCCGCATGTCGCCGCCGGGATGACCTGGGAGGGAGTGAAGTGGGCCTTCACCTCCCGCTGCGCCAGTTTCTGGTATCCCCTGACCATGCTTTCCCACATGGTGGACGTGCAGCTCTTCGGGCTGAACGCCGCCGGGCACCATGCCCACAACGTGCTGCTCCACGCCCTGAACGCCTGGCTGGCCTTCCTGCTGTTTCGCTGGCTGTTCGGCCCCGCCCCCCTGGCCGCTTTTCTGGCCCTCCTGTTCTCGCTTCACCCCCTGCGGGTGGAGTCCGTGGCCTGGATCGCCGAACGTAAGGACCTGCTGAGCATGGCCTTCTTCCTGGGCACGCTCCTGGCCTACCGGCGCTGGGCTCGAAGCCGGCGACCCGGCGATTTTCTCCTGGTCGCCCTGCTCATGATCTGTGGCCTGTTGACGAAATCCATGCTGGTTACGCTGCCTTTCGTGATGTTGCTGCTGGACTGGTGGCCGCTTCGGCGCTGGACCCCGGCGGCCACCGGGGGGACGCTGCGAAGCGGCGGCCGCCTGCTCCTGGAAAAGGCGCCATTTTTCGCCCTGGCCGGGTTGTTCGCGCTCATCACCATGCACACCGCCGCCGGAAGCATCGCCGGGGAGGGGGCTCTTCCCCTGGGGTTCCGGGTGGGGAACGCCCTGGTGTCCTGCGTGCGCTACCTGGGGCTGATGGTCTGGCCCGCGGGGCTGAACGTCCACTACCCGCTGGCGGTCCTGCCGGGGTGGGCGGTCTTGGGGGCGGCGCTCGGGCTGGGGGTCGCCACCTTCTGGACGGTGCGCCGGGCGGCCCAGGCCCCGGCGGCGCTCACCGGGTGGTTTTGGTATCTCGTCACCTTGCTGCCCGTCCTGGGCCTGGTCCAATCGGGCAGCCAGGCGTTGGCCGACCGTTTCGTCTACATCCCGGGGCTGGGCCTGTTGATCCTGGCCGGTTGGGGGCTGTCCCGGCTTCTCGGCCGTGAGCGGCGATTGGCCGGGTGGGTGACGTGGGCCGCGGCGGTGGGACTCCTCCTCGTCCTGGCGGGCTTGACCCTTCGCCAGATCGGTTTCTGGCGGGACGACCGGACCCTCTTCGCCCGGGCGGTGGCGCTGTACCCGCGCGACGCCGTGGCCCGGGCCAATTATGGGGCGGCCCTGGTGGCACGGGACCGGCCACGGGAAGGTCTCGTCCATCTCTGCGAGGCGGTCCGCCTGGATCCGCAGATCGGCCTGGCCTGGGCCAACCTGGGCCTGGCCCGACTGATGCTCGGGGACGCCGTCTCGGCCGAGGCCAGCCTGCGGCACGCCCTGGCGCTGGGGGAGCACCAGCCCGTCGTGCGCGACAACCTGGGGGGCGCCCTGCTGGCCCAGGGGAGGGGCGTCGAGGCCCGCGCCGTGTTCCGGGCGGTGGCCCGGGACGATCCCCGGGACGTCTTCAGCCATTTTCAGCTGGGGGTGATGGCCCAGGCGGAGGGGGACGCCCGGACGGCGCTGCTCCACTTCGAAACCGTTCTCCGGCTGGATCCGGAACACCGGGAATCGGCGATCCGAGCGGGCAACCTGTACCTGGCCGGGCATCGATGGGACGAGGCCTGCCGGGTGTTCGGCCGGGCGGAAGAAGTTCCCCCCGCGTGCGCGGCCGTCCGCCTGGGCCTCGGGCAGGCCTGCCTGGGCCGCGGCGACCCGGTCGCGGCGACGGTGGCCCTGGAGGCGGCCATCCGACTGAAACCGGCCTGTGCAGAGGCCCGTTACTGCCTCGGGGTGGCCTACGCCCGCACCGGGCGCTTTGCCGAGGCGGTCCGGGCGCTGGAGGCCGTCACCCGGCAGTTGGACCCGCGCCGCGCGGAGGCCTGGAACAACCTGGGCGTCCTGTACCGACGCCAGGGCGATGCGATCGGGGCGGAAAAGTGCTTCCGAGAGGCCCTGCGGCTCGATCCGGACTTTTCGGTCGCCCGGCGGAACCTCGCGGACCCGGCTGCCCGCTGAGAGCCCTGCCGGCCGTCCATCCGGCATCGGGGCGCTGTTCATGCGGCCTTCCCCCGGGCCGGGTGCGGTTCCCCGGGCCATTTTTCCCGTTTCTCCCCCTGCCGCGGGCGTCCCGGGCCTTTCACGTTTGGCAAATGCCGGTGTCGCCCGTCACACGCGTCAGAAAAAGCCCTTGACTCCCCGCGTGTTCCCATCTATCTTGAAACATAGAACTTGTGTTCAGGCAACGATGCCCGCCGCCGGGCACGGACTCCCAAGGCAAGGAACAACCATGGATATCAAGCGACTGTCCGCCGGCCTCCTGCTGTTCGTCACCCTGGCCTGGGCCGGCGTGGGCGCCGCCCCCGGCGAATGGCTCGTGGGGGTTCAGACGGGGCTCTCCCGCCACACCTTCCACTCCATGTACACCTACCCCGCCCCCGATACGGACTTTTTCAAGTACGACAACGACGCCAACGGCCTCGACCTGGGCTTCTACGGCGAGTACCGGCTGTCGCTGGCGGGCTTCCTGAAACTGGGCGCCCGGGCCCGGCTGTCCTGGCAGCGCGCCGACTGGACCCTTCACTACGTGGACGAAGAGGAAACCTCCGACCTGCGCTTCCGCATCCCCTTCTCCTACGCTTTCAGCCTGGTGCCACGGGTGAAGATCCCCGGCGGCCCGGAGCTGTTCGTGGAACTGGGCCTGGGGCAGAGCCGGGTGAAGCAGACCCGCGCCTCGGCCAACTTCGCCACCTTCGACTACTCCGGGCTGCCTTTCAACGAGGTGCTGGGCGCCGGCCTCGGGTTCAAGGTCCTGCCGCGGGTGGAACTGGACCTGCTGGTGCGGAAGACTTACTTCTCCCGCTTCACGTACCGCTCCTTCTGGCCGAACGGGGCGCCCTACGAGACGATCACCGACCGCCCCTCCTCCCTCTTCGTCGGGGCGGGCCTGACCTTCCGGCTGAAGTGAGCTTCGGCGGAGGAAACCGCCAGGACACGGGGACACGGTCGGTCGTCCGGGCATCATCAGCGTTCCCGTTGCCAGGCCAGTGAGACGGCATCATGCGGCAAGGCGAAAACTCTTTTCCTGCAAGGGGGGAATGCCAATGGCAAACGGTGTCAACGTCCCCCATTTTCTGCGGAGGAGAGAGGACGATTGCCCGATTTGATTTATTCAAACATTCCAAGTCCTTTTGAATAAAAAATTTTGCTCGTGCATGACGGAAAATGCCATATTTCTGCGCCGTGGGCAGGGACTGGTGGGTGTCCATGAATCGGAGGGTGGCGGGGTGGCGAGTGCCCGCCATCGAACGGAATGGTGGGTGTCCAGGATTGCCTTTCCCTGCGCCGGCGGCACGGGATGTGAGCATTGAACTTGGATTATGGAAAGAATTGAGCGCCCCAGACGAGCGACGTGGTTTATCATGGGTACAGGCAAACAGGGAATTCGATTGGAATCGGTCCAAGGGCCGCGGGACGCCGGAACCGACGTTCATGGCTTCTCTCCGGCCCCGGATCTGTCCCCGGGCCGGGAAAGCGTTTTCGAAAAGGGGGCTGGCCAAACGAAGAAGGCGGGCCTGCCCTGCGGCCGTCGCCCCGGGCGGGGGAGGCGCGGCCTCCCCGCCGCCGGCAAAGGAGGAATCTCCATGAACGCAAAAGTTTACCGTCATCCCCTCTGCGGGCGGGAAGGGCCGGCGAGCCGGCGGGTTCGAACCCGGGCCCGGCCGCCTGTTTTCCGGACCTGGCTGTTCCTGTTTCCGTGGGCCGCCCTTGTCGTTGCGACCCCGGCGAACGTCGCCCCGGGTCCTTCGTCTGCGCAAATCAGCCAGGCCTGGACAAACAATGCGGGTGGCAATGTTTCCGATCAAAAACAGCCTCCGGTGGCCGGACAGAATCTGCGGGCGGCCCGCCGGGGGGACCGCGAGGCGCAGAAAATTCTCGGCGACTGCTACGCCAATGGCTGGGGCGTGCCCAAAGACCTGATGGAGGCGGCCGGTTGGTACCGCCGGGCCGCGGAGCAGGGGCATGCCGGCGCCCAGTGCCGCCTGGGGGCGATGTACTACGAAGGGGCGGGGGTGACCCCCAACCGCGAGGCATCCGCCCGTTGGTACCGGCAGGCGGCCGAGCAGGGGCTGGCCGAGGCGCAGGAAATCATGGGCGGACTTTGCCTACGGGGCGACGGGGTGGCCCAGGACTACGTCCAGGCTGCCCTCTGGTACCGTCGGGCGGCGGACCAGCAGGTCGCCCGGGCCCGGTTCGCTCTGGGCTGGTTGTACGAAAACGGCCGCGGCGTGGAAGCGGACCTCGGGGCGGCCGTCCGGTGGTACCGGGCGGCGGCGGAGCAGGGCAATGCCGACGCCATGGGCGGCCTCGGCTTGCTCTTCGAGGCCGGCAAGGGTGTGCTGCGGGACTATGCCGAAGCCCGAATGTGGTATCGCCGGGGGGCGGACCTGGGGCATGCCGCCTGCCAGAATAACCTGGGCTGGATGTACGAGAAGGGGGAAGGCACAGTCCGGGATTGCGCGGAAGCCGCCCGGTGGTACCGGGCCGCCGCGGAGCGGGGCTGCGCCGCGGCCCAGGCCTCGTTGGTGCAGCTTTGCAGCCTGGGAGACGGTGTTCCGGCCGACCCGGCCGAAGTGGCGAAGTGGTACCAGACGGTCATCCAGACCGCGCAAAATGACAATTCTGCGGAAGGCTTCACCGCCTTGGCCTGGGCCTCGCTGTTCATGGGCGCTTTCCCGGAGGCGGAAGCGTCTGCCCGGAGGGCTCGTGGACTGGCCCCCGAGCAGATCTATGCCATCACCCGCCTGGGGCACGCTCTGCTGCTGCAGGGGAAACGCGCCGATGCCCTGCTCGTCTACGGCGGGTACCTCAAGTCTGCCGACGCAACTGCGGCCGCTGACAACGCCAGGACCCTGGCCGACGAGTTTTCCCTGCTCCAGCGCCGTTTCCCGGACCGGCAGGAACTCCTGGCCGGCGTCGCCGCCGAACTCCGGCTGCCTGGCTCCGTCGAACCACCGCCGGTCCGCCGGGAAACCGCTTCGCCTGCCCTGTCCTCCGAGCCGGGCGCACCGGCCGGAACGACGGCGTCTCCTCCGGCCGGGCAAGGGAAGAAAGGGAAGAAGAAGCACCCGAAAAAATGACCGGTGCCGATGCCCGGCCAAGGCCGATTCCTTGCCGGCCGGTGGCGGCCACCTTTCCCGTTTTTCCATCTGGCATCGCCGGGTGCCCCGTGATAGAATCTTCTGACCTGCGCCGAGAGGGCGGTCTATCCCAAGGGAAAGGAAGTGAAATGAAAGTGTTGATGGAAAAGCACTTCTCACGGTTCAAAGGCAGGGACATCCTCTCCTTGCGCGATTTCAGCGCCGAAGAAATCAGCTTCGTCCTCGATTACGCCCGGGCCTTCGAGGGGCTCAACCGCCCCGTGCTCGGCGGCCGCATCCTGGCCACCCTGTTCTACGAGCCCAGCACACGGACGCGCTTGAGCTTCGAGAGCGCCATGCTGGGGCTGGGCGGGTCGGTCCTCGGGTTTTCCCAGGCCTCCAGCAGTTCGGCCGCCAAGGGTGAGACGGTTCGCGACACAGCCCGCATGATCGATGGCTACGCGGACGTGCTGGTCATCCGGCATCCGCTGGAAGGCTCGGCCCGCGCAGCCGCCGAGGCCGCCGAGATCCCCGTGATCAACGGGGGCGACGGTGCCAACCAGCACCCCACCCAGACCTTCCTCGACCTGTACACCATCATGAAGACCAAGGGCACCCTGCGGGGACTGACCATCGGCTTCCTCGGCGATCTCAAGTACGGCCGGACCGTGCACTCCCTTGCGGAGGCCCTATCGCACTTCGGCGCCAACTTGGTCTTCATCTCGCCGGAGATGCTGCGCATGCCGCCCCACATCCTGGCCGACCTGCGCGACCACAACGTGGAGTACACGGAGACGGAGACGCTTTCGGAAGTTTCCCGCCGGCTGGACATCCTCTACGTCACCCGCATCCAGCGCGAGCGTTTCCCCGACCCGGTGGACTACGAGAAGGTCAAGAACGTTTATATCCTGAACGAAAAACTGCTGGACATCGTCAAGCCGGACCTCAAGATCCTGCACCCCTTGCCCCGGGTCAACGAGATCGACCCCTCGCTCGACGATTACCCGCAGGCGGAATATTTCCAGCAGTCGCGCAACGGCGTGACCATGCGCAAAGCGCTGCTCTCTCTGGTGTTGGGGGTGTATGTATGAGCCGCGAGAAACAGACCGAACAGTCCCTGGACATGAAGGTGGCCAAGCTGCGCAACGGCACGGTCATCGACCACCTGAGCCCGGGAGCGGCCCTGAAGGTCATCGACCTCCTCGGCATCGTTGACGGGCACATCCTCTCCATCGGGATGTTCCTGGAAAGCGCCAAGCACGGCCGCAAGGACATCGTCAAGATCGAAAACCGCATTCTGGACCCCGACGAACTGGCCAAGCTGGCCATCCTGTCCCCCGGCGCCACCGTGTGCGTCATCCAGGACTACCACGTGAAGGAAAAGCAGCGCGTCAAGCTGCCCCATGTGGCCTCGGACATCATCAAGTGCAACAACCCCAAGTGCATCACTAATCACGAGATAGTTTCCACCCGTTTCAACGTGGAAGCGGAGGAGCCGCTCAAGGTCCGCTGCGCCTACTGCGAGCGGGCCATGGCGGGCAGCGAAATCGTATTCAACTGAACGGAAAAGGCGAAGTCCACGCAGCGCCGCTGGCGGGAAACCGGCTGGCGGCCCTTCGCGTTTCCGATATCCGACAATCACAGAACGGGAGAGTTCGACATGAAGAAACGGATCGTCATCGCTTTCGGCGGCAACGCCATCCTCCAGAAGGGGCAGGAGGGGAATGTCCACGAGCAGTTCGCCAACACGCGCCTGGCCATCGACCGGGTGATGGGACTCATCCGCGAGGGGCACGAGATCGTCATCACGCACGGCAACGGCCCGCAGGTCGGCAACATGATGATCCGCGTCGACCGCTCGCGGGGCTTCGCCTACGACCTGCCTCTGGGTGTCTGCGTGGCCGACACCCAGGGCGAGATGGGCTACATGATCGCCCAGTCCCTTCAGAACCGGCTCCACCTCGAGAAGATCGACCGGCCCGTGGTGGCCGTGGTGACCCAGGTGGTGGTGGACCGCGAGGACCCCAGCGTCCTGCACCCCACCAAGCCGGTGGGGCGCTTCTACAGCGAGGAGGAGGCCCGCGTCATGATGGAGCAGGGCAAGAGCATGGTGGAGGACGCCGGCCGCGGCTGGCGCCATGTGGTGCCGTCGCCCTTGCCGCTGTCGGTGGTGGAGAGCAAGACCATCCACGAACTCGTGGAGCGCGGCGTCATCGTCATCGCCTGCGGCGGGGGCGGCATGCCCGTCTACATCGAGGGCGACGGGACCTACGAGGGCATCGACGGCGTGGTGGACAAGGATCGCGCCTCGTCCGTCCTGGCCCGGGAGATCGGCGCCGACGAACTGGTCATCCTCACCGAGGTCGACAAGGTCGCCCTTCGCTTCAACAAGCCCGACCAGGTCGACCTGGACCGTCTCACCGCCGCCGAAGCCCGGCAATACCTGGCCGAGGGGCACTTCCACAGCGGCAGCATGGGGCCCAAGGTCGAGGCCGTGTGCGACTTTTTGGAAAACGGCGGCCGGAGCGCCATCATCGCATCGCTGGACAAGGCCCTCGATGCGCTGCACGGCCGCGCCGGCACGCACTTCCTGCCTTAGCCCGCCGCTGTCGGCGCCGGAATGTCTGAAAGGGAGCGCTTCGCGCTCCCGCCAAATATCAACGCAACCTAAGGAGGCGTAAATGGGTTTCAATCTGAAAGGACGTTCGCTGCTCACCCTCAAGGATGTCACCGCCGAAGAGATTCGGCACCTGCTGGAAATTTCCCACCAGGTGAAGAAGGAACGCCGCGCGGGCACCATCAGCCAGCGTTTCGTGGGCCGGACTCTGGCGCTCATCTTCGAGAAATCCTCCACCCGCACCCGCTGCGCGTTCGAGACGGCCTTCGGTGAAGAGGGCGGTCACCCCGTGTTCCTCTCCATCAACGACATCCAGCTCGGCGCCAAGGAGAGCATCGAGGACACCGCCCGCGTCCTGGGCCGCATGTTCGATGCCATCGAGTTCCGCGGCTTCAAGCAGGAGACGGTGGATGCTCTGGCCAAGTACTCCGGCGTGCCGGTCTACAACGGCCTGACCGACCTCTACCATCCCACCCAGGTTCTGGCCGATCTGTTGACTGTCGAAGAGACCTTCGGCCGCCTGAAGGGGATCAAGATGGTCTACGCCGGTGACGGGCGCAACAACATGGCCAACACCCTCATGATCGGCGCCGCCAAGATGGGGCTGCACTATGTCATCGCCGCGCCGGCTTCCCTGCACCCCGAGAAGGAACTGGTGGCCGAGTGCGAGGCCATCATCGCTGAGGAGCTCTCCGGCGGGTCCATCACCATCACCGAGGACGTCCAGGCCGCCGTCAAGGGCGCTCACGTCATCTACACCGACGTGTGGGCCTCCATGGGCGAAGAGAAGAAGGCCGCGGAGCGCGAAGCGCTGCTGAAGCCCTACCAGGTCAACGAGGCCCTCATGAACGCCACCGGCCTGGCCGAGACCATCTTCATGCACTGCCTGCCCGCCGTCAAGGGCAAGGAAGTCACGGCGGACGTGGTGGACGGCCCCCGCTCCAAGGCCTGGGACGAGGCGGAGAACCGCAAGCACACCATCAAGGCCGTCATGCTGGCCACCATCTGACCCCTGGCCGTCTAGCCAAGGAACAGACTGGACACCCACCATCTGCCAGACTGGACACCCACCATTCGGCGGAGCCTGAAAGCAAACTGGACACCCACCGTTTGGTGGGTGTTTTTTTCGAGCGGCAGGCCGCAGCGACCTGGAAGTGCCAACCCTTTGCAAATTCGCAAGGGGAAAGGCAATAGGGACACCCAACGATCATCGGCAATTGAGGCCACCCATTTTCAGGGCTCCCGCCCCTGTAGCAATGGAAGATGCCAGGCAATTATCCGGCGAAGACCTCGGCATCCTCCTCTTCACCTTCACCGGAGTATTTTTCCAAATGACATAGGGCTGTTACTGGTCGTGGAGGGATACCGCCAAAAATGGGGAAATGATGTCCCTTCTTCTGGGCCCGCGGCGATGAACTGATTGTCCATGATTATTTCTTGCCGGCAATCATTTGTTGGGTGTTCATCGGCCCATCCATCCAAACCTTCCATGGCGGACACCCAACAATACTCAATGGACACCCAACAAAACGACAGGGTCGACATGCCTGGGTGTCCAAAGGCTGGGGAAGCTCTTCATTCTGTTGACCCGCAACAACCCAAAGGCTTTCCTTGCTTTCGGGCGGCTGCGCTTCGCCGGGAGTCCGACAGCTTCTCGACCAGTTGCTGGGTGTCTGTTCGTTCGTCTCGACCAGTTGCTGGGTGTCTGTTCGTTCGTTCTCCGTCGGGTGTCCGGCAGC
>CAYTBK010000064.1:0-22771 GCA_964436005.1 uncultured Acidobacteriota bacterium | reverse complement strand
AGGTCGACTGGGAGTTCGTGCCGAAGACCTGGAACCAGCAGCTGGAGCACATCGAATACAGCGGCGCCTTCCCCCAGGCCGTCGGGCAGGTTTTCGGCGCCAACGGCGAGGACGCGCGCCCCACCTTCCGGTTCGACCCCGTCCTCGGCCGGGACTACACCGACAACACGCTGGCCAGGTCCATCGGCGTCACCGCGGGCCAGGCCGGGATCACCTCGTTCCAGACCCTGCTGGACAACACCCGGGACTCCGCCCCCTGTACCTTCCTGGGCGGGGTGAAATGGCCCATCCCGGCCAGCATGGCCCTGCCCGAGCGGGAAAAGATGGAGCACATGGTGGCGGTCAACGTGTTCCGGATGGCCGACGGCACCCACGTCCGGACCTTCCCCCAGCTGGGCATCACCCAGCACCTCAACCCGAAGACGGCCAAGAGCGACACGCACGAGATGGGCGACTTCAGCCTCCACGGCTTCGCCCAGACCAACGAAACGTACGTCGTCAACACGTCCAAGACGAACGACCGGTGGAATTTCGACCCGTACCGGCAGTACCACACCTACACCATCGTGACGACGCCCGTGGGCATCCTGATGTACATCGACGCTGGCCCGGTGGTGGACGGCGAGCCGCAGGGCTGGGAAATCAGCGGCGCCACGCCCGTCAAGGTCTACGACTTCAAGGATTACCCCAGCATGGACAAAGGGTTCGGCCAGCGGTACGAGGGGGGCGAGCTGAAGTGGAAGCCCAACGAGTACACCGCCGCCGGCCAGCAGCAGTTGGTGGACGACCCCGACGGCGAACTCACCGTCGGCTACTCGCAGTTCTCTTTCAACATGTGGTTCTCCGACGCCTGGTCCGGCTTCCCCGACTACCGGATGTCGGGCGACCCCGGCAGCGTGGGCAAGGGGCTGGTTTTCGACCCCTTCATGGGCAACAGCTACATCAAGTTCGCCGCGGTCTACCCCATGGTGACCACCGACGTCCCCCTGGCCGGCGTCAATGAGGCGCTGTTCAACAGGGACAGGAACAGTGCGGCGGTGCTGTATTCCGACTTCGCCTCCATGACGGAGAACGACTGGTGGTTCCAATTCCGGAAGGAGTACATCGCCGAGCACGGCGACGATGGCACGAAGAGTGTCAACGACGTCGCCTTCGCCACCGATCCGCTCTTTCAGAACAGGGCCCTGCGCATGATCTACACCTTCACCGGCAACGCCGAGGTGGTCAAGCCGCGGGTGTTCAAGCTCACCACGCCGGCCACGCCCGCCTCCGGCCCCCAGCAGGGCCACCGGATGCAGGCCACCGTCACCGACCCGAACGACCCGGCCAAGGTGTGGGCCAACGCCATCTCGACGAACCGGGACTACTTCACGCTCCCCAAGGCCTTCGTCGACGACCGGGCCCAAAAACTCCAGGTCCTGCTCCGCTGGTGGGATCTCGACGACCCGCAGGGGCTGGCCGCCGATTCGGCTGTCCTCGAGTTGACCAACGACGGTTATCGCGTGGTTTCCGGCAACGACAGCAGGACCCTGCCGGCTGCCAAGTCCTGGAGTTTCGTCGGCTACACGGATGCGAACGGCGCCACGAACCACGTCTGCGACCAGGTGGTGATCGCCCCGGGCCTGCCGCCGGCGCCCCGGCTGGGCTCGCTCGTGGGGGAGCGGGTCCGGGGCGAGGCCTGGGTGGAGAACGAGGGCACGGCCAACCAGAAGATCATGATCAAGCTGGACTGGACCGGGGTCAAAACGACGGAAGGGGCCTGGGAGCCGGCCGGGACCAAGTACTACGCCTGGTTCGTCGGCTCGGTCAACCCCTGCCACTTCTCGCCGGACTTCACCACCGCCTCCTCGCTGACCTGGGACGACTCCTCCCAGACGGAGGGGGGCGCCTACATCACCATGGGGCAGAAGGGCAGACCCTTCCAGATGCTCGTCATGGCCTGTTCGGAGGAGCCACCGACCAAGATCACGGGCACCGACAAGCTGGACCCGCACAAGGTGATCGCCAGCACCATCGTCGACGTGAACTGGCGGCAGTGACGGGACGGGCCGGCGGGAGCCGGCCCCCGTTCGCTCCGTGCCCGGTTTATTGATCCGGCAGTGCGGAAGCCCGTTTCTGTCCGGTTCGTTCCGACGGCGGCCCGTCTGGGCGGCCGGGACTATGCCCGGGGGGCGGCGAGCAACTCCTCCAGGCGCCGGCGGACCGCCTCGGCGCGGACGGACCAGGTTTCGGCCGCCACCCCGGCCCGGCGACCGGCCGTTGCCCGGGGATCGTTTTTCCGGTCGAGCGCGGCCCGGACGGCCCGGGCAAGTTCCGGGGGGGTTTCGTAATAGTCGAGCTCGAAGCCCAGGGCGGCCACTTCCGGGTACCGGCGGGCGACCACCGGCAGCCCCATGGCCAGGTACTCGTATATTTTGACCGGGTTCACGCACTCGATCAGTTCCGACAGGCGGAACGGCAACAGGCCCACGTCCATCCGGCCGAGGTACGCCGGAAGGTCCTGGTAGGGGCGGGGCCCGATGAGGTGCACGTTGGCCGGCAGGTCCCCGATCGGGACCAGGGCGGGCCCGATGAAGACGAAGGAAACCTCCCCGGAAAGCTGCCGGGCCGCCTGCGCGATCGCCTCCCAGTCCAGCCAGTCGCCGACGGTGCCCACATAGCCGGCGATCTTGCCGCCCCTGGCCAGGATCGCCGCGAAGGCGGGGTCGTCCATCGCGGTGGGCGTGTCCGGGTTGAACAGCGCCCCGTCCACGGCGTTTTTCACCAGCAGGCAGTGGTCCGCGGGAACGGAGATCCGCTCGCGGATTTTGCGCCCGAGCGCCTCCGAGGAGTAGAAAACCGCGCCGGAGCGCTCGAGAAGCTCCGCTTCCGCCTTCACGATGCGCAGGCGGTCCGCCGCCACGCTCTCGAAATTCTCGTTGCTGTCCATGCAGTCGTAGACCAGGGCGCGGTCCCGGACCTCCCGTCCGATGGCCTCGTACTGGGTGGGGAAGGTCAACCAGATCAGGTCCGCCTCCCGCAGGCGCCGGCGAACGGCCCGCCGGAGAAAGAATTCCCACAGCCGCCGGGCGTGCCGGCGCGGGACCGGCGGGTGCCAGCGCACGACCCGCAGCGTTTCGGAGAGGGTGATCCGCGTCTGCGACAGCTTGTTGTCCCGGTCGTGCCCGACCAGGGGGTGCCGCAGGAGAACGCGGCCGAACGGCAGCGGCGTGAAATAGGTGACGTCGAACCACCGGGCGAGGTTCTCGGCCAGGTGGTGCGGGCGCTGCTTGATCCAGAACCAGTCGACGTGCGAAAAATAGAATATCTTTTTCAGCGGTTCCGACATGGGCGTAAAAGTAGCATAACGTTCGCTGTTTGTGCGAAAAAATGTTAGGATTCGCCTTCTCCGGAGTCCCGGCCGGCGATCGTTCGGGCGCCCGGCGGAATCCGGAAGAGGGAGGGCGAGTGAAGCTCAAACGATTGGCCAGTCTATTGAATCCCCGATACTTGCGTCATTGGCGGACCGGGTTCTGCCCGGTCTGCGCCCGGCACACCGTTTTCTGCTTCATCGACGGGATCGAGCGGGTGCGGAACCACGCCCGCTGCCTCCGCTGCCGGAGCATCTCCCGCAACCGCCAGGTGGCCCTGTGCGCCATCGAGGCGCACCGGGGGGACGGGGTCGCCGCCCTCGCCGACTTCCGGCGGGCGACGAACCTGACCGTCATGAACGCCAGCAGCGCCACCCCCATCGCCCGGGCCCTGGGCCTGGCCCCGCACATTCACAACACCGAATACTTCGAGGGCTGCCCCTCGGGCTCGGTCAAGGACGGCGTCACTTGCCAGGACTTCGAAAACCTGTCCTTCGACTCCGGAAGTCTCGACCTGATCCTGTCGGAAGACGTCTTCGAGCACGTGCAGGACGTCCGGCGCGGCCTGTCCGAGGTGAGCCGGGTGCTCAAGCCCGGGGGGCGCCACATTTTCACCATTCCCTTCTGTTTCGCCGAGCGGACCCGGCACCTGTTCGAAAAGAGGGGGGAAGAGTACGTGCCGGTCGTCCTGCCGGTGGAATATCACGGGGACGGCATCCGGGACCGGATTCCGGCCTACCACCACCTGGGGTACGATCTTTTCGACTGGCTGGCGGAACTGGGCATGGAAACCCGGGTGCGCTTCACCGATTATGCCGAATGTCGAAAATACGGAACGTATGACTGTTACACCTTCATTTCCCGGAAGATCTGAAGGCCTGCGTTCGCCACGAACGCACGGAGGGCACAAAAGCATGCCCGGAAAGGCGAACCGCTGATCAAGTATTTGCTCAATGAGTTGTTGGTCCGGCATTTGGCGGCGCGTGCCTTCCCGGGCGCGCTTCGGCTTCGCGTTTGTCCGCTCGCCGGGCGCAAGTCGCCCGAAGGGAGGCGGCGGGTCAGCCCAGGGTGTCCAGCAGCGTGCCGATCATCTCGTCTTGGGCCTGGACCGTCTTGAGGTTGGCCGCGTAGGTGTGCCGGGCCAGGGACAGGTTGACCATCTCCTCGGCCGGATCGACGTTGGAGGCTTCGACCAGCCCGCCCTCCCCGTCGGGGATCATGACGCCCGGCGTCTCGTCGGTGTTCACCTCGTAAACGACTCCGCCGCTTTCGGGTTGTTCGGCGAAGTCGACCCGCTGCCGCTTGAAGCCGTCCGTGTTCATGTTGGCGACGTTGTGGGCCGTGGCCGAGAGCAGGGCCCCGGCCGCATCGAGGCCCGTCAGCGAGACATCGAAAACCGCCATGCGCACCTCCCCTTCCGCAATCCTGCACCCGGATATATTATCGGACGGTTTTCTTCCCTCATGAACGGCGAGTGGACGGGACGAGGATTTTTTTTTCGCAGACAATCCGCGCCCTTTGCCTTCTTCGACCAATCTGATACATTCCCTGTTCGGGCCGGGAACGGAAAACGAAAGGAATCGGGGAAATGACCAAAGACGAGCCGAAAAAGCCAGCCGGCATCCGCAAGGTGCTCCTCGTCGGCAACCCCAACGTGGGCAAGTCGGTGCTTTTCGGGGCGCTCACCGGGCGCTACGCTATCGTCTCCAACTATCCCGGCACGACGGTGGAGTTTTCCCGGGCCAACGTCACGGTCGGCGGACAGACCGTGGAACTGGTGGACACGCCCGGCGTCAACGGCCTCGTCCCCCAGTCGGAGGACGAGCGCGTGACCCGGGACATCATCCTCCGGGAGAGCCCCGACGTGGTCATCCAGGTGGGCGACGCCAAGAACATCCGCCGCACCCTCAGCCTGACCCTGCAGCTGGCGGAATTCCGGATCCCCATGGTGCTCAACCTCAACCTCATCGACGAGTGCCGCGCCCGCGGGATCCAAATCGACACCGCCGGCATCGCCGAGGCCTTCGGCATTCCCGTGAACACCTCCATCGCCACCATGGGCGAGGGCGTGCACCGCCTCCTGCGGCTCATCCCCAAGGCTACCGTGCCGAAGGTTCCGGTGCGCTACCACCCCTCCTTCGCCGCCGCCGCGGCCGGGAGCCCGGAGCGGGGCTTCCCCCGTGCCCTGGCCCTGGAGTGGTTCGCCAACGAAGAGCCGGAGGACATCCCCTTCCCGGAGGCGCTCCGCCGGCTGCCCCTGCTGCGCGACCTGCGGGAGCTGGCCCGGAACAGGGGGGCGGAAGGCGGCCCGGACCCCCGCGTCCACTTCGACCTCGTCCGCAACCGGTTCCTGGAGGCCTTCGTCCCCACCGTCAAGACGGTGGACCACCCCTCCGCGGCCGGCGCCGCGGGCGCCCGCTTCCGCTGGGCGGAGCTGTTCCTCGCCCTCGGCCTGGCGGTGTTCGTCTCCAACGCCCTGCTGCCCCTGTGCGGCCTGGCCGGCCCCTGGCAGTGGGTGCAGTCCCTCTTCGCCCCCCTGCTGTCCGGGGACGGGGTGCTTGTCGGCCGGGAGGGGGTCCTCGTCGGGAACGGCGGCCTGCTCTTCCCGGGCCTGGCCCTGCTGGGCTGCACCATCCTGCCGCCGCTCGTGCCGTTCTTCCGGCTGCTCTCGGGCAACGGGTCCTTCAACGCCGCCTTCGACCGCTGGAGCCGCCGGCCGGTCACCGGCCTGGCCATCGTGGCCCTCGTGCTTTCCGCCGTCTACGTCCTGGTCGGCAATTTCGGCGCCCAGGTCATGGTCGAACTGCTGGAGGAACATGTCTTCCGCAATTTCCTCACCCCCGGTTGCGAACGGCTCGTGCACCTGGTCACCTCCTCCCCCTTCGTCCACGACCTTTTCGTCGGCCCCTACGGGTTGGTCTCCAAGGGGCTGGCCTACAGCATCGCCATCGTCGCCCCCGTGGTGGCCACCTTCTTCCTGGCCTTCGGCTTCCTGGAGGACTGCGGCTACCTGCCGCGGCTGTCCATCCTCTTGAACCGGGCCTTCCGGGTGGTGGGCCTCAACGGCAAGGCCGTGCTGCCCATGGTGCTGGGCCTGGGTTGCGTGACCATGGCCGTGATGACCGCCCGCGTGCTCAACTCGAAGAAGGAGCGCCTCATCGCCACGCTGCTGCTGGCCCTGGGCATCCCCTGCTCGGCCCAACTCGGCGTCATGCTGGGCATTTTCTCCGGCTTTTCCATCGGGGTGGCCCTGGTGGTGTTCGTCACCGTGGGCGTGCAGACCATCCTGGTGGGCTTCCTGGCCAGCCGGCTGCTCCATGGCGCTACCAGCGACTTCATCCTGGAGATCCCCCCCGTCCGCTACCCCTCCTGGAAGAACATCTGGCTGAAGACCGGGCTGCGGGTCGGGTGGTTCCTCAAGGAGGCCGTGCCGCTGTTCCTCCTCGGCACCTTCCTCCTGTTCCTGCTGGACCGCTTCACGGTCCTGGAGCGGGTCGTCGCCGCGGCCCGGCCGGTGGTCAAGGCGTGGCTGGGCCTGCCCGAGCAGACGGCCCAGGTGTTCGTCATGGGTTTCCTGCGCCGGGACTTCGGCGCCGCCGGCCTGCTGGACATGGTGCAGCGGGGCCTCTTCGACGGCAACCAGGTGGCGGTGGCCCTGGTGGTGCTCACCCTCTTCGTGCCCTGCGTGGCCAGCTTCTTCATGATCGTCAAGGAGCAGCGGTTGCGGCGGGGCCTGCTCGTGGCGTCCTTCATCGTCCCCTTCGCCGTGCTGACCGGCGTGCTGGTGCGGCTCTTCCTGACGACCTTCGGCATCCGGCTGTAGGCGAAAGGTTTTCCTGCTACCCTGCCGACGAGTTTTTCCCGGGCCGCCGCAAAACGGGCCGTTCCGCCTTGCGGCGCATGCGCTCCCGCCGGGCCAGCACCTCGGCCCGCAGCGGGCCGCTGCCGGGCACGGCCCGCAGCGTCTCCTCGAACGACAGGCACAGCGCGATGCCGGCGTCGAAGTCCCGCCGCACGTGCTCCAGGTGCTTGAGCGCCTCCAGCAGGGCCTCCCCCGCCTGTCCCGGCCGCTGACCGGCCAGGAACAGGTTCAGCTCGCAGGCCTCCTCGCGGAACCCGGCCCGCTTGAGCAGGCGCGCCAGCACCAGGCCCAGCGGGAGGTGCCGCCGGCCGGCCTCGAGCAGGGACGGGCCGCAGAGCTCGCGCAGGGCGCGGAAGTCGTCCAGCCGGCGGTGGGTCTCCAGGGCGTGGAGGAGGCAGTGCCAGTCGGCCGGCCCGGCGGCGGGGCCGTCTTCCGTGACCATGGTGTTGAGGCGGGCGAACAGGGCGGCCATGCCTAGCATGTCCAGGCGGTTGTGTTCGAAAACCGCCTCCACCGGCCCGAGGTCCCTGTCGCGCAAATACTGGAAATATATGGGCGGGATGAATTCTCCCGGGATGTCCCCCGACCGTCGGAAGCCCAGGACCTCCCGCTCCAGCGTGCGCTGGTCGCAGGCGTCCAGCTCGGCCTTCCACCTCCGCCGGGCGGGGTGCAGCAGGTCGACCACCGGCAGGCCGCCGGGCACCTCGGGCAGCCCGTTGAGGATGAAGCGGGTGTTCAGCAGGGGGAGGTCGTAGGACTTCCCGTTGAAGCAGACCAGCAGGTCGGCGGCGGCCAGCCTTTCGGACAGGGGGGCGAGGAACTCCCGTTCGGAGGCGGGGTCCGGCAGGAAGCGCTGCTCCACCACCAGTTCCCCGGTGGAAAGGTCGAGCCAGGCCAGCCCCAGGAGGAAGGCCAGGGTGCCCGTGCCGCCGGCCAGGCCGGTGGTCTCCGAATCCAGGAACAGGGGGCGGGGCGGGGGCGCTTCCGGCCGTGGCGGGTCCAGGCCCGCCAGCCGGAAAAGGTTCGGCAGGACGGGCCACGTGCCTTCCAGGGGAATTCGGCCGAAGCGGAAGCGCAAAGGGTAGCGCCTCTCACGGGCCGGCGGGGGCGGGGGCGTTTCCGGGGCGGGCGAGGGGGGAAGGGCGGTCGGGGCGGGGCGCTCCCCCTCGGGCGGTAGTCCCGCCTTCTTCTCGCGATCCTTGCGGATCAGGCTTATCAACCGGTCGCGGGAGTACTGCATCCGCACCTCTCTCGGCCCGCCGGCCGCCGCTTCACCAGTCCACGGTCACCCGTTGCACGCCGTCGCCGTACTTGTCGCGGAACCGGACGTACCCGTTCTCTTTCCCGAACTCGTAGACGCGGCGGGTGACGTCCACGTCATCCCGGCAGTAGGATTCGATGAGGTCCAGGCGGCCCTCCTTGTACCAGCGCAGGGCGTCCAGGCCGGAGGCGCTCTTGCCGGTGCCGAGGGTGGCCGAGGCGACGCTGTCGAGCCCCACCCGGAAGCCCAGCCGGGCGGCGAGGCGCTCCATCAGGTCCAGGGTGGGCAGGGCGCGGCTCCAGTTCCCCCGCCGGTAGCCCGTCAGCACGGGATAGTCGAAACCCTTGACGTTGTAGCCGATGACCAGGCTGGCGGCGAGGAGTGAGTCGATCAGCGCCTCCGCGTCCTTCTCGAAGAAGGTGGAGAAAGTTCCCGTGGAATAGTCGTAGAGCACGGCCAGGGACAGGCCCAGGCGCGCGAGGCCGCCGCGCCCGCCCACTTCCTGGAAGCTGCGTTGCGTCTCGATGTCGAAGACGACCGTCCTTTCGACCGGCGCAAAAAGATTCAGTTGCGACATCCGTCCCTTCCCGCCGCGGGTTCCGGCCCGCCGCCGCAAAGTGTACCGCCGGGTCGCCGCCGCGGGCAACTGAAAATGCCCCCGGTCGCTTCTTCTCTTTTTCCGCCCGCCGAAAACGGGTACAATGAAACCGCATCCCGAGCAGGAAACAACAGACGAGGAGGGCGCATGGCCGATAAGATCTACTTTGTCGAGAACAACCAGCAGACCGGTCCCTATTCCCCCCAGCAGATCGGCGAGTTCGTCCGGGCCGGGCGGATCGGGCCGGAAACCATGGCCTGGCACGAGGGGCTGGCCAACTGGCAGCCCCTGCGGCAGGCCTGCCCGGACCTGCTGCAGCCCGCCCACGAGGCGCCGGCCCCGGCGGCGCCCTACGGCCAGCCGGCCTACGGTCAGCCCCAGGCCGCCCCGGTCCAGGGCTACGCCCCGGTCGGCGGGCCCGGGCCGGGCTACGCACAGGGATACGGGGCGGCTCCCGCGGCGGGGCCGGGGTACGCGGCCCCCGCGGGCGGCCCCGGCGGCTACGCACCCACGCCGGGCGCCGCGCCGGGCTACGGGCAGGCGCCGGCCCAGCCGGTGCAGCCGGCCGCCTACGCCGGCCCGCCGGCCACCACCTTCGAGATCATCAACTGCGGCTTCTACCGCATGGCCAAGATCACCGTCGCCAACGACGAGGTGGTTCTGGAGTCGGGCGCCCTGCACTACATGCTGGGCAACATCGAGATCGAGTCCAAGCTGCCTTCGGTGGGCGGCGCCTTCAAGTCCATGCTGTCCGGCGAGAACATCGTCCGCCCGCGCTACCGGGGCACTGGCGACATCTACCTGGAGCCGGTCTTCGGCGAGTTGAACATCATGGAGCTCCGCAACGAGGAATGGGTGCTGGACCGGGGGGCCTTCGTGGCCGCCGACCGCACCGTCACCGTGGACGTGTACACCAACAAGGCCTTCAGCGGCCTGTTCGGGGGGGAAGGCTTCGTGCAGACCCGCGTGCACGGCACGGGGAAGGTCCTCTACCACTCCCCCGGCCCGGTGGAGCGCCTGGAACTGGACGGGCGGAGCACCCTGACGGTGGACGGTTCCTTCGCCGTGGCCCGGACGGCTTCCCTGGACTACAGCGTGGAGAAGGCCACCAAGAAGCTGTTCGCCTCCATGACGTCGGGCGAGGGGCTGGTCAGCCGCTTCCGCGGGATCGGCGTGGTGATGATCGCGCCGGTGCCCAGCGAGTACTTCGTCTTCAACGACCAGTTCGCCGGGCTGCGGTCGGCCGTCTACAAGCTGCAGAAGTAAGCCCGTCGGGAACCGCCGCGGCCGGTCCCCCGCCGGGGCCGGCCGCCCACTTTACGCCCTGGAGGCCATCGCCCATGCCGACCCCCACCCTGGAACAGGTTTTCGCCGATTTCGCCGGCGCCGTGACCGTCTGCGACCGGGAAGGCGCCATCCTCTACATGAACCGCCAGTCCGAACAGGTCTTCGCCGCCGACGGGGGCGCCGCCCTGATCGGGCGCAACGTCCTGGACTGCCACCCCGAGCCGTCCCGCAGCAAGCTGGCCCGGATGCTGGAAACGGGGGAGCCCAACTCCTACACCATCGAGAAGAAGGGGGTGCGGAAGCTCATCCACCAGTCCCCCTGGTACGCCGGGGGCGAACTGGCCGGGTTCATCGAGCTCTCCATCGTGCTGCCCGCCGAAATGCCGCACTTCGTGCGCGGCGGCGCCGTCCCCCAGCCCTGAGTCGGCCGTTGCTTCCGAACCGGAAGCCTACAGTCCGGCGAGGAGGGTCTTCCACTTCGCGTACAGCGGGTCGGCGGGGCCGTATGCCGAGACCAGGGTGGCCAGGGCCTTCCGGGCCCGCTCCCGCCAGGCCCGGGACGGCTGACCGCGGCCGGCCTGGAACTTCGCGGCGGCTACGCACAGGTCGACCAGTTCCACCAGCGTCTCCCGCTCGCTGCCGTTGATGGCCAGGGCCCGGTCGAAGGCCCCCAGGGCTTCTGCCGCGTCTGCGGCGGGGTCCTGCCCCTTGTCCATCCGGAACATCGCCATCTTTGAGCGGATTTCGGCCCGGGTCCGGAAGATCCAGAACGACGATTGGGCCTGCGCTTCCGCGCCCTGCAGGCAGGCCAGCGCCCTGGCCGAGGTGGAAAGGCCCTCCGCCAGCCCTTTCCCCAACTGGTATTCCGCCAGTTCGCCCAGGATCAGGGCCCGGTTGATGTTGACGCTGTACAGTTTCGGCGAAAGCTCCAGCGCCCGGGCGAAAACCTTCTCCCCCCGCTCGACGAAAACGGTGGGATCCCGGTGCTGGTACCCTTCCAAATTGGCCATCTCCAGGTAGATGAGACCAAGCCCGTTCAACACCTCCAGGTCGGCCGGGTCCTGCGGAAGGATGCTCTCCAGCCGTTGGGCCGCCTCGCGCAGGGGCGCCTGACAGGTGGGGATGTCGACGAAGATCAGGCTTTTCCCCTTCTGCCACAGGGCCATGGCCAACAGGTGGGCAACTTTGGCGTCCCGCGGGTGGAGCGCGGACAGCTTCCGGCCCAGGGCCACGGCGGCGTCCACGTCCGGGCAGCCCATTTCCCCGGCGCGCAGGGCGGCTTCGGCCCAGTCGATGTAGACGCTCAGCTGCTGCGTCTGGAACTGCAGATCGTCCGGGTCGGCGATCAGCCCCCGGCGGCAGGTCTCGAGGGCCCTGGCCCGAACCGCGGGGTCCTTGCGCTGGAACAGCCAGACATTGTGGTAGTTGATCCGGCTGTAGAAGCCAGCCAGGTGGTGGAGGGTCCCCGGATCGCTGCGGGCGATCTCGGCGGCCTGCTGCAGGGCCTGCTCGGCTTTTTGGGAGAAGTCCGCGGAGGCTGCCGGGTCCGCTTTGCGGGCCGATTTTTCGGCCTGCAACTGCAAAATGCTTCCCTCGAGCTGTTTGGCCTCGAACAGCCAGGGCGCCGCCGCGAAGGCCCGGCGGGCCAGGAGCAGGGCCTTTTCGTGGTTCTGCTCCAGGTAGGCCAGGTAGGCGTTGACGTAGTCGGCGGGCAAGGCCTGGGCGCCGCGGCCCTGGGCGATGTAGAACAGGGCCGGGTCGCGCAGCGCCTTTTCGGCCGCCGCCTTCCGGGCATCCCGGAGGGTCTTGTCCAGGATCCGCTGGACGCTTTCGAGTTCGGACTGGTACAGGTTGCCGTAGGCCAGGCCGAGGGCGCAGGCCGTGTCCGGCGCCCGGTTGCCCGCCTGCCAGGCCGCTGCCAGGTGGCGGCGCGCCTCCCCGTAATCCTGCAGGGCCAGGTACCCGCGCCCCAGCGCCGCGTGCCCGGGCCCGACGGCCAGTTCCCCGGCCTGGGCCATGTCGGCCGCCAGGGCGTCCAGGATCTTCCGGGCGTTCGCCCGCTGGGAGCGGATGTCGTGCAGGGGCAAGGATCTGGCCTTCCACCAGAGGTTTTCCGCCAGCGCCAGGCGCTGCTCGAAGCGCCGGGTGTACTCCGCCTGCAGGGCGGCTTTCCGCTGCCCGTTCCACCAGAGCGCCGCCATGGCCGCCACCGAGCTAAGGGCCAACAGGGCGACCAGGGTGAGGGCCTTGTATTTCCAGGCCTTTTTCCACAGCTTGTAGCCGAGGCCGTGGCGGCGGGCCAGCACCGGCTCGCCCTCCAGAAACCGGCCCAGGTCTTCCGCCAGGGCCTTGGCGGAATCGTAGCGCCGGCCGGGGTCCTTCTCCAGGCACTTCATGACGATGGTCTCCACGTCTTCCGGGAGGCGCGGCGCCACCCGCCGGGGGCGGACCGGGTCTTCGTCGATGACGTGCAGGAGGATTTCCACCGGGTTGGAACCCGTGAAGGGCAGCCGGCCGGTGGCGATCTCGTAGAGGGTGGCGCCCAGGCTGTAGACGTCCGAGCGGCGGTCCACCGCCTCCGTGCGGCCGCGCGCCTGCTCCGGGGACATGTAGGAGGGGGTGCCCAGCGTGGTGCCGGAGACGGTCAGGTTTTCGTTGCCCTCCTCGCGGACCAGGCCGAAGTCGACGACGTAGGGGTGCCAGGCGTTTTCCTCCGTGCTCTCCAGCATGATGTTGGCGCTTTTCAGGTCGCGGTGGACGATGCCGCAGCGGTGGGCGGCGTGCACCGCCTCGGCCACCTTCTTCATCACCAGGATCCGCTGCTCCAGGGCCATGTCGCCGTAGCAGTGCTTCAGCGAGTCCCCGGCGATGAACTGCATGGCGATGTAGGCGTGCCCCTGCACTTCGCCGACCTCGTACACCTTGCAGACGTGGGGGTGCTCGATGTGGGCCTGGGCCTGGGCTTCGCGGAAGAAGCGGGCCACCAGTTCGGCGCTTTCCAGCTTGAGGAACTTCACCGCCACCCAGCGGTTCAGACGGGTGTCCCACGCCTGGAAGACGATCCCCGCCCCACCCTCGCCGAGGCGGCGGTGGCAGCGGTAGCGCTCCCAACCCGGGGCCGGCCAGGTCGGGTCGGGTGGTTCGGGCAGGTCCGGGCCGACCCGGCCGGGGCGGGAGGCGATGGGTCCGGACCGGGGTTCCGGCGTTCTGCCGGATGGCGTCGTGCCGGTACATTCCACAGTGATTTCTTCGGAATCGCAGTCCTTGGCGGCCATGGCAAATTCCCTCTCGTTTTTTCCTGCATCGTCACGCTGGCGTTTTCCCTAGTATAACCGTTTTGTCTTCTCCCTGTTTCCCCCTTTCCACGGGATTCTTCGCGCGCTTCCGAACCCGCGGGCACGGTTCCTACATCCAATTGGCGACATTTCTGCGTATCGCCGGTTTATCGCAAGGAGGGAGCATGCCTCGCACAACGACCCCACCCCGTTGTCTCCTTCGCCTGGGTGCCGCGGCGCTCGTCTGGATCGTCGCCGTCCTGATCGCCGGGCCGGTGTCGGCCGCCGACGACCCCTCTCCGCCCGCGTCCACCGTCAAGCTGATCTTCATCCACCATTCCACCGGCGGCGCCTGGCTGGCGGACGAGAACGGCGGCCTGGCCCTCGCCCTGCGCGACAACAACTACTACGTCAGCGCCACCAACTACGGCTGGCAGCCGGACGACATCGGCGACCGGACCGACGTGCCGAACTGGCCGGAGTGGTTCACCGGCAGCACGAGCGCCACCATCCTGGCCGCCCTCTACGCGGAGACGGAACAGAACTTCGGGGGCTTCGGCGACTGGAGCCGGCTGGACACCGACCCCGGCGGGGAGAACACCGTCATTCTCTTCAAGTCCTGCTTCCCCAATTCGGACATCTGGGGCGAGCCCGACGACCCGCCGGCCGAGGAACTGAGCGGCGACTTCACCGTGGCCAACTTCAAGGCCGTCTACCTCAACATCCTGACCTATTTCGCCTCCCGGCAGGACAAACTCTTCGTGGCCATCGCCGCCCCGCCCCTGGTGTCCGGGGACACCGAGTGGGACCGGGCCGCCAACGCCCGGGCCTTCAACAACTGGCTGCGCACCGAGTGGTTGGCCGGCTACCCCTACCACAACGTGGCCGTCTTCGACTTCTACAACGTCCTGACCAGCAACGGGGGCAGCGCGGACGTCAGCGACGTTGGCTGGGCCAGCGGCAACCACCACCGCTGGCGGAACGGGGCCGTGCAGTACCAGCAGACGGTGGACAACAACTTCTGCGCCTACCCCACCGACGACTCGCACCCGTCCCAGGCCGGGAACCTCAAGGCCACCACGGAGTTCGTTCCCCTGCTGAACGTCTTCTACCACCGCTGGCAGGCCGATACCACACCGCTGCGGTACGGCGAGCTGGCCGGCTACCTGGCCGAAAACGATCCCCTGCCCGCGGGGAAGTCCGGCGATGTCAACGGAGACGGCCGGGTCGACGCCCTCGACCTGGTCTGGATCCTGACCCATTAGCTCTCTGGCCGTGGCGCAGACTTCAGTCTGCGCGACGAACCCGAGGGCGGCGCGGGACCGCCGGCTTCCAGCCGGCCCCGGCCGCGGGCAGTTCCCCGGTGCGGATGCCGGCAAGATGCCGGCGGTCCGGCCGTGGCGCAGACTTCAGTCTGCGCGACGAACTCCCGGGCGTCGCGGGACCGCCGGCTTCCAGCCGGCCCCCGGCCACGGGCCGTTCCCCGGTGTGGATGCCGGCAAGATGCCGGCGGTCCGGCCGTGGCGCAGACTTCAGTCTGCGCGACGAACTCCCGGGCGTCGCGGCCGGGCCTCGCGCGAAGTCGCGAAGGGCGCGAGGGGGAGGGAACACGAAGGCCCAGAGAACACGAATAAAAACAAGAAAATCATGGAACATGGATGGGCAGGATCGGGAGGATGGGAGAAGGAATTCCGGATCCTGTGAACCCCGTGCATCCATGTGAGACTTGACTTGCCCGTAGGGCATTCATGTCCATAGCGATCGGCGCCATGCCCTTCCGCCCCATTGCCCGTAGGGCATCCATTGCCATGGCGAATTACCTACGGGAAAATGGTCTTCCTGGCGCCGCGGGGCTATGGAAATTGTTTCCCTACAGGAAACGATCCCGTTTCGCGGTTCCGGATGACCGTTTTCCCGCCACGGCGGGCGTCGTAGGCGCCTTCTGCCGGAAGGCGCACCCGGGGGCAGGATTCCGAGCGTACGACGCTCCTCGCGCGACAGTGCGGGACAGCGTTGCACCGGGTAACGTCTGAAGTGGTAAGCAGACCTTCCTCACGCCACAGGCGTGGAACACCGCAGCCAGGGGTCGGCGTTTCGCCGGCCCCGGGCAAACGCGCCATCCGGAGAGGAATCCCTGAAGGGGATTCACGGACGACAGTCAGGATTTTTCCAACTGGACAGCCTCTGATGTTCATCCCCTTCAGGGATGACGGGGGCCTTCACACCTCTCCCCGGGGTCGACGAAACGCTGACCCTGGGCTAAGTTGTGCGGCGCCTGCGGCGCCGTTGGAGAGAACGCCACGGATGGACGCGCCTTCCGCCGGACATGACTGCCGGAAGGCGCCTCCGTGGATCGCCGCCTTCCAGCCGGCCCCCGGCCGCGGGCCGTTCCCCGGTGCGGATGCCGGCAAGATGCCGGCGGTCCGGCCGTGGCGCAGACTTCAGTCTGCGCGACGGGCTCGAGGGCGCTGCGGCCGGCCTCGCGCGAAGCCGCGAAGACCGCGAAGGGGGATCACGAACCGCTGCGGCCCCAGGCGCAACTCCGCGGTCTTCGCCCCGACCCGTTCCAGGGGCGCCCAAAAATTCTCGAGACGCAAAAAGAGTGCGGCACTCTGTATTTCCGGTGGTAACATGACGGGTTCTTCCGGTCTCTGAAATGCGGTGCGGTGCGGGCTTCCCGGCAACCCGGGTTCCCTTCCGCCCACGGCGGGACGGCCGGGGCCGCCGAGACCGGTTCCCGTTCTCACAACATTTCCCCGACACACTCTGGTTCACCCCCGGGCCGTCCCGGGCATGGAGGCGACAATGTGTGAATTCTGCGTCAAACACGGCGAAGGCGAGAAGTGGTACCTGCAGGCCAAGAACTACTCCGAGGACCTTCTGGCCGACCTCAAGCGGCGGAAAATGATCGAGGGTTTCGGCAAGATGAGCGTCGCCCAGATCCGGGAGCAGGTCGGCCAGGCCGACAAGTTGCACCGGCTGCCCGCCTTCATCCGTCGGGCCATCACCCGCCGGATCTCCAAGAAAATGAAGAAGCAGCATTACGGGCAGGTGGTCCCCATCGAGGAGATCGAGCGCATCCTGGGCTTCGTCAACTCCATCGTCCGGGTGGGTTGCGTCTGCCGCAAGGTCACCACCGACAAGGAGCAGCGCTTCTGCTACGCCGTGAGCATGGGGCCCGACGGGGGCGAATTCGGCAGGATGTTCCAGAACATCCCGCTGGATCCCAGCTTCCGGCCGGGCCCGGACTCCCCCGGCATGGAGACCCTGACCAAGGAGGAAGCGCTGAAAGCCATGCGGGAACACGAGAAGGAGGGCCTCTGCCACACCGTGTGGACGTTCCAGACCCCCTTCATCGGCGGGATCTGCAATTGCGACCGGGTCGACTGCCTGGCCATGAAGTCGTGCCTGACGCACGGCATCCCCGCCATGTTCCGGGGCGAGTACGTGGCCGAGATCGACACGGGCAAGTGCAACGGATGCCGCCAGTGCATGCGGGTCTGCCAGTTCGGGGCCATGGGCTACAGCGCCGGCGAAAAGAAGGCGGCGGTGGACATCCGCCACTGCTACGGCTGCGGAATCTGCCGCTCCGCCTGCCACCAGGGGGCCGTCACCCTGCGCGACCGCGCCGACGTGGCCACTGTCGCCACCCTCTGGTGATTCCCGGCACCGGCCGCCAGAGGCCTTCTGCGCGAGAGGGACGGGAACCACCACGGCACCAGGCCCACGAAGAAAGGCCATTCGTCCGCTTCGCTCCCCGAAGTGCAGGGATCGTGGTGGTCTGAAAAGCGGCAACCCGCCACCTGGCATCCCAGTCGTGGCGGATGGCCCGGCCAGCGAGTCAAGTGGGTTGCCCCGGCCGCGTGACTTCGGGTATACTGCCGCGAGAGGTGCAGGGATGATGAAAAGGGGTTCCGCAAACTGGCCTTCCGTCCAGGAGTTCGTGCGCGACCTGGACGAGCAGCTGGGTGCCTTGCCCCCGGAGGCGGTGGAGCGCCGGTTCCGGACCTTCCGGAAGAAACAGCCGGAAACCGCCGCCCTCTTCCAGGCGGTGCGGAAAGCCTACCCATCGCCCGACTTCCCCGAGGAAGTGTTCTTTTTCCCCTTCGCCCTCCACCGCTATCTCGGCGTCATCCTGAACGGCGAGCCGCCGGTCTACGACCGGCCGGACATGCAGCAGGCCTGCCGGCGGGCCGACCAGTTGTTCGACCGGGCCGCCGCGGGCCCCCTGGCCGCCGCGGTCTTCCCCAACGGGGGGCCGCTGGTCGACTTCGGCATTCTTTTCGACGGCCTGGTCAACGGGCTGCTCGACAGCGGCGAGGTGGAGGCGGCCCTCGCCGAGGCCCTGCGCCGGGCGTTCGCCGCCCTGCTGGTGCTGGCGGAGGAGGCTGTGAACGAACTGCCCCCGTCGCGGGGGATGGCCCGCTGAACGGGCCGGGAGGCCGCATGGGACAGGATGCACCGCTGCTTTCGGCTCTCGTCTTCCTCGGCGCCGCCGCGGCCATGCTCGCCGCCATGCTGGCCCTGTCGGCCTGGCTCGGCCCGCGGAGACGCCACCCCGTCAAGGACCAACCCTTCGAGTGCGGCGTGCCGGACGTCGCCCCCCTGCCCGACCGCTTCCCGGTCCGGTTCTACGTGGTCGGCCTGCTCTTCCTGGTCTTCGACGTGGAGATCGCCTTCTTCTTCCCCTGGGCGGTGATCCTGCGGGAGACCGGGCGGACCGCCTTCTACGCCATGGCCGTCTTCGCCGGTGTGCTGGCCTGCGGCCTGGCCTACGCCTGGAAACGGGGGGCGCTGAAATGGGACTGAGGAAAACGCTTTCCACCGTCTTCGGCGACGAGGGCTTCGTCACCACGCGGGCCGACGAGGTCGTGGCCTGGTCCCGGCGCTACTCGCTCTTCCTCTACCCCTTCGTCACCGCCTGCTGCGGCATGGAGTACATGTCGGTCTCCTGCGCCCACTACGACATCGACCGCTTCGGGGCCGCGCTGCCCCGTTTCTCGCCGCGACAGGCCGACGTGCTGATGGTGGTGGGCACCATCTCCCACAAGATCGCCCCCGTCCTGCGGCGGGTGTACGACCAGATGACCGAACCCCGCTGGGTGGTCGCCTTCGGCGTGTGCACGTGCACGGGCGGTTTCTACGACAACTACGCCACCGTGCAGGGCATCGACACCATCCTGCCCGTGGACGTCTACATCCCGGGATGCCCGCCCCGGCCGGAGACCGTCCTGGACGGCGTCATGAAGCTCCAGGAGCTCATCCGCACCCAGAAGCAGGATTATTGAGGAGGACGCCTTGGGCATCGCCACCGACCTGATCCGCGAACAGTTCCCGGAGTTCTTCCAGGACGCCGCCGAGACGCACGGCGAGGAGGCCGTCCGCCTGGTCGCGGCGGGCATCGTGCCGGTGGCTCGCTTCCTGCGGGACGATCCCCGCCTGTCCTTTTCCGTGCTCATGGACCTGGCCGGCGTGGACTATCCCGACGAGGAACCTCGCTTTGAAGTGGTGTACCATTTTTATTCCATGGAAAGAACAGCCCGCCTGCGGGTCAAGGTCCGCCTCCCGGAGGCGGCGCCGGAAGTGGACTCCCTCACCGGGCTGTGGAAGAGCGCCGACTGGCACGAGCGCGAGGCTTGGGACCTCTTCGGCATCGTCTTCCGAGGCCACCCCGACCTTCGCCGCCTTTTGATGTACGAGGAGTTCGAGGGGCACCCCCTGCGCAAGGACTACCCCCTGCGCGGACGCCAGCCGCGCATCGGCTGAGCCTGGCCTTCGGGCGTGGCATCCCTTCCCGGTCAGAGAACAGGAAGCTCAGGACTGGGCTTACAACCACTTACAACAAAATACGTAGCCGACAACGTTTCGAGTTTCCGGAGCCCGGGGCGGTGGCGTCCGTTGCGCAGCGGAGCGTCTCCGCGTTCGGCGCTCCGGAAACCTGCGCGCCTGGCGAAAGCGGCGCTCCGGCGGCCTGCGCGCCGCACTCCTGGATGCGCCGGCCGGCCGGAAAAGGGAACGGCCTCCCCGTTTGACAGGGAGGCCGTTCGCGTTGGGAGGCCGTCAGTTGATTTCGGTGTAGTCTGCGTCAACCACGGTGTCGCCGGGCTTCTGCCCGCCGGGGGAAGGGCCCTCGGCGGGGCCGGCCTGCGGTTCGGCCTGGGGGCCCGGGCCGGGCTGGGGGCCGCCCGGCTGCTGATACATGGCCGTGGCGATCTTCTGGGTCACCGAGGAGATCCGGTCGCGCAGCTGTTCCAGTTCGGCCTTTTCCAGGCCCTGGCCGGCGAGTTTCTCCCGGATTTCCTTGATGATTGCCTCCGCCTCGGAAACCTGGTCGGCGGCGATCTTCTCCTTGTTCTCCTGGATCAGCCGTTCCAGGCTGTAGCTCAGGCTGTCCACGTTGTTGCGGAGCTCGATCATCTCCTTCTTCCGGGTGTCCTCGTTGGCATGGCTCTCCGCGTCGCGGACCATGCGCTCGATCTCGTCCTTGCTGAGGCCGCTGGAGGAGGTGATGGTGATCTTCTGCTCCTTGCCCGTGGCCTTGTCGCGGGCCGAGACGTTGAGGATGCCGTTGGCGTCCAGGTCGAAGGTGACCTCGATCTGGGGAATGCCGCGCGGGGCGGGCGGGATGCCCACCAGGTGGAACTTGCCCAGGCTCTTGTTGTCGCCCGCCATGGGCCGTTCGCCCTGCAGCACATGCACCTCCACGGAGTCCTGGCTGTCGGAGGCCGTGGTGAAGATCTCCGACTTGCGGGTCGGGATGGTGGTGTTGCGCTCGATGAGCCGGGTGAACACGCTGCCCAGGGTCTCGATGCCCAGGGAGAGGGGCGTCACGTCCAGCAGGAGCACGTCCTTGACCTCGCCGCCGAGGACCCCGCCCTGGATGGCGGCGCCCACCGCGACCACCTCGTCGGGGTTCACGCTCTTGCAGGGCTCCTTGCCGAAGAACTCGGTGACCATCTGCTGCACCTTGGGGATGCGGATGGAGCCGCCGACCAGGACGACCTCGTCGATGTCGGCGGGGCGCTTGCCTGCGTCGGCCAGGGCCTTCTTGCAGGGCTCGAGCGTGCGCGTGAGGATGTCCTCGATCATCTGCTCCATGCGGGCGCGGGTGAGCTTGACGTTCAGGTGCCGCGGGCCGGAGGCGTCGGCCGTGACGAAAGGCAGGTTGATCTCGGTCTCCAGCATGTTGGAGAGGTCGATCTTGGCCTTCTCGGCCGCTTCCTTGAGCCGCTGCAGGGCCATCTTGTCGACGGACAGGTCGATGCCGTTGTCGCGCTTGAACTCGGCGATCAGCCATTCCATGATGCGCTGGTCGATGTTGTCGCCGCCGAGATGGGTGTCGCCGTTGGTGGCCTTGACCTCCACGACGCCCTCGCCGACCTCCAGGATGCTGATGTCGAAGGTGCCGCCGCCGAAGTCGAACACGGCGATGAGCTGGTCCTTCTTCTTGTCCAGGCCGTAGGCCAGGGCGGCGGCCGTGGGCTCGTTGATGATGCGCTGGACGTTCAGCCCGGCGATCTGCCCCGCTTCCTTGGTGGCCTGGCGCTGCGAGTCGTTGAAGTAGGCCGGGACCGTGACCACCGCGTCGGTGACCTTTTCCCCGAGGTAGTCCTCGGCGGCCAGCCGGAGCTTCTGCAGGATCATGGCCGAGATCTCCGGCGGGGAGTTGAGCTTGCCGTCGATGTTGACGCGCGCGTCGCCGTTGGGGCCGGGGACGATCTGGTAGGGCACCAGCTTGACCTCCTGGCCGACTTCTGCGTATTTCCGCCCCATGAACCGCTTGATGGAAAAGATGGTGTTCACGGGGTTGGTGATGGCCTGACGCTTGGCGATCTGCCCGACGAGCCGCTCCCCTTCCTTGGTGAAGGCTACGACCGAGGGCGTGAGCCGGGAGCCTTCCGGGTTGATGATCACGGACGGCGTGCCGCCCTCCATGACCGCCACCACGGAGTTGGTCGTTCCCAGGTCGATTCCGATGATTTTTCCCATATATTTCACCTCATGTCCAGATTCTTGCACCAAACACATGCGTATAGCAAAACCACTGCCACTTGGGGCAAGCGGGGCGATTCTGTGCAATTTTCGGTAAATGAATAAATTGCGGAGGCCGCCGGGGCAGGGTGGGGGGGAGTAAATCACCCAGATGGAGAATTCCGCACCGTTGAGTCGGGGCGCCAGATGTGGTAAAGAGGAGGGCGAACACCAGTCGAAGGAGGACCCATGAAAAATTTGATCCGATGGGCCGTGGCGGCCGTGCTGATGGCGGGTTGCTGGGCCGGGGCGGAAGTTCTCTACCGGATCCCGGTGGAGCACAACCACCGCAGCGGCGAGTGCCAGGGGTACCTGATCGTGCGGGACGACAAGGTGCTGTTCGAGTCCAAGACGGCCCCGGGCGACGACCGGATCATCGAGTACGGCGCCATCGACCGGCTGGACGTGCGCAACGACTTCGAGTTTCACCTGTACTTCTCGGACCAGCAGCACGGGAAGGGGCAGAAGTACGTGTTCAAGTTCACGGATGACGACCCCGACAACCGCAAGGCCCTGAAGTACATCCGGGAAAACATGGGCGAGCGCGTGGCGGGCCCCATGCAGGAGACCGACGACGAGGGCCGCATCGAGCTGCCCTACCGCCTGGGCGTGGAGCTGGACCTGAACGGGAACAACTGCATGGGCTACCTCGTGCTGCGCGAGGACAAGCTCATCTTCGAAACCATGGCCGTCGACTGCTCGAACCGGGCTTTCGTCCACGAGTGGGACGACCTCAAGTCCTACGAGCGGGTCGACCCCGACGAATTCCTCCTGACCTTCTACAAGTACGGGCGCTCGGCCCCGGGCAAGGTGACGACGGTGCGCTTCTGGGCCAAGGGCGGCGACATCCCGCCGGAGGTCCACCGCTTCCTGAAGAAGCGCGCCCGGGGAAACTAGGGCCGGCGGCCGCGGTGCCGGAAGACCGTTCCCAGACCTACCACGTGGGCCCGGCCGGCTGGAGCTACGCCGACTGGGAGCACACCGTGTACCCGCCCGGGGTGACCCGGGCGGGCCGGCGCCTGGAATTCATCGTCGAACGTTTCAACCTGATCGAGATCAACGCGAGCTTCTACCGGGTGCCCTCCCTGGACATCGTGGAGCGCTGGG
>CAYTBK010000063.1:0-22906 GCA_964436005.1 uncultured Acidobacteriota bacterium | reverse complement strand
TTTTCGAAACGGTGGAGTACAGCCGGCTGAACCCCCTGCTGGTGCTGGCCGACGAGTCCGTGCTGGCCGGCGCCCCGCCCCGCTACCTGTCGGCCGGGATGGGCGACGCCTACTCCACCTACTTCGAAGCGCGCTGCTGCCAGGAAAACCCCGCTGCGCTCACCGGTCGGGGCGCCCGACCGACCATGGGCGCCCTGGCCATCGCCCGGCAGTGCCGCGACCAGTTGACCGCCCACGGCACGGCCGCCTTGCAGGAACTGCGGGAAGACCATCCCGGACCGGCCTTCCGGCACATCGTCGAAGCGAACATCCTGCTCAGCGGGCTGGGGTTCGAGAGCGGCGGCCTGGCCGCCGCCCACGCCGTGGCCCAGGGCCTGACCGTCTGCCCCGAGTTGCACCGGAACTTCCTGCACGGCGAACTCGTGGCGGTGGGCGTGATCGCCCACCTGCTGCTGGAAAGGCGGAGGGACGAGGCGGTGGCCGCGGGGGAATTCCTCCGCTCCGTCGGGCTGCCCACCCACCTGAAAGACCTCGGGTTCGATCCGGCGCAACGGGCGGGGGAACTGGACATGATCGTCGAGAGCAGCCTCCAGGTCCCCTTCATCCGCACCGAACCCATGCCCGTGTCGGCGGGAATGCTGCGGGAGGCGCTGCTGCAGGCCTTCACGATATAACGCACCGGAGGCCCTCATGCGTTCTTTCCTGGTCTTTCTCGTCAACCTAGCCGGTTTGAACGCCGTCGTCGCCATCGCCGGGCTGTTGGCCTGGTTCTTTTCCTGGTGGCCGGCCATCGCCGCCTCCATCATCCTTTCCCTGGCGTTTGTGGTGATCGGCATCGTCCGCCGGGAGCCGCTGTTCCACCTGACCGCGCTGGCCGCCATGTTCGGAGGTATCCTGACCTCGCTGCCCCTCCCCGCCATCCGGGCCGTCACGAGTGGAGCGCCGATGGATGTATCCAGCGTGGACGCAATCCCCATTCACCCGGACGTGATGGCCTTCACCCTGAAGAACGCCGTCGTCCGCGCCGACCTGGAAGGTTGGACGAAATCGGAGAACCGGCGCTCGAGCTATTCCCGGACTCGCTACACCTATGCGGCCCCCCTGGTGGACGACGGGTGGATGCCCGACGCCCCGGTCCGGGTCTGGGTGGTGTGCGGAGAACTGGCCCAGTGCCGGAAAGCCTGGCAGCGGCCGCCGGGGGCGGCCATCCGCCTCGTGTCGGGGCAACAGAACGAGGACGAGTGCCGGGACGCCGCCATGAACGCCGCCGACCGCCACGGCCTGAAGATGCAGCCCCCGCCGGTGTTCGTCCAGTGGGCCGAATCGGTGGCGTCCTACCGCAACGAGGCCCTCGGCGACGTGCGTTTCGCCATAGTCTTCTGGAACCTGGCCTGGTTCGTTTCCTGGCTGGCCTGGAAGGTCTTCGCCCTGTTCCGCAAGCGCTGACGACCGCGGCGGCGCCGGCTTCCGCCGGCGCGCTCATTCGGCCGGGTAGTCGATGATGTCCATCAGCTTCCAGGGATTCCGGTACGCCTCCAGCTTGATCTCCCTGGTGGCCTCGTCGACCTTCAGCTCCATCTGGGGGATCAGCACGCCCGTGCTTTTCCCCTTCTCCGGGCTGAGGATGATTTCCAGGGCGGACAGGTTGTAATCCATGGAGCGCCTGTCGGTCCAGACCTCACCGAAACGGATGGGGCGATCGGTCAGCAGTCGCAGCTTCCGCCCCTCGGGGGTCTGGAATTCCTTGATGTAGTTCACGTCGTAGCCCAACCCGCCGGCGATGGAGATATGCCCGTGCGCCTTCATCTTGCTCACGGCGTTGAAGAGGCCCTCGGAGCCGGCGCTCTGGAAGGCGTCGGCCAGGATCTTCTGGTCCTCGGAGGTGGACAGCTCGTAAATGATGACGGTAACGTTGCAGCGCTGCCCCATCTGGGTCCCTTGCCCCATGGCGATGGCCTGGATGGTTTCGTACTTGGGTTTGCCGGCCATGCCCCAGGCGGTGGCCGCAACCAGGAGGCAGGAGAACAGGAAGGCGAAGAACAGGATACCCATTCGGCGATCGTTGTGCATCGGGAGACTCCTTGCAGATAGTTTTGCGCCACGGCCGAGCGTGGACCAGGGTGCGTTCAGGACGATGGCGCCATTCTCCCACCGGGCCGGAAATTTCCCAAGCCAATTTCCATTGCGCCCCTTCTCTTTTCCGGATATGTTCTGACCAACGACACCGGCCGAAAAATGGCGCCTGTTCCTTTCAATCTGGTGGTTCAGGCGCAGCCGGACTTTGAGGAGAAAAAAGATGGAGCAGTTGAAAAAGGTCGCCGAGCAATTCCGGAGTCGCGGTTTCCGGGCCCGCTTGTTCGAGCGGGCGGCGGAGGTGCTGCCGGCCCTGCTGGAAACCATTCCGCCGAGTGCCACCGTGGCCTTCGGCGGATCGGTCACCCTCCAGGAACTGGGCGCCTACGAGGCGTTGCGGGAGCGGGGGCAGAACGTTCTCTGGCACTGGAGAGTATCCCCGGCCGAGGCCGCCGACCTGCGACGGAGGGCCATGGGAGCCGATATCTACGTTTCCAGCAGCAACGCGGTGATCGAGGACGGGCGGCTCCTGAACATCGACGGGACCGGAAACCGGGTGGCCGCCATGATCTTCGGCCCGCCCCGGGTGATCGTCGTCGCCGGGAAAAACAAGCTGGCCCGCGACTACGCGGCCGCGCTGGAGCGCATTCACTCCGTGGCCTGCCCGAAGAACGCAGAGCGGTTGGACCGCAACGTGCCCTGCCGCCGCACCGGAAGATGCGCCGATTGCCGCAGCCCCCAGCGCATGTGCCAGTTCACGGTCACCGTCGAGCACCGCCCGGACGCGGTGGAAATGGAGGTTTGGCTGGTGAACGAAGATATGGGATATTGAGAGGGTGAAACATGCGCCGAAATGTGGCATCATAGTAGTCGAGCAAGACGCCTGCGGGGCACGGACTAATCTTTTCCGAGAAGGAGAATGTCATGTTAGGGAAAAAGTTGTTGGTTCTGTTTTTCCTTTCTCTCGGCCTATGTTGGGTTTCAGCGCAGGGCGTGCCGGACGACGTGCAGGGCAAGCTCCTGCTCAAGGTGATCAGCTTCGACAAGAACATGGCCCGCCTCGGCAACCCGATCAAGATCGGCGTCAGCAGCGACAAGATGCTGGCGGCCATGAAAGCGCTGAGTGCCATCCAGATCAACGGGAAGTCCTTCACGGTCGCCAAGCTGGCATCCGCCGCCGACGTCGGGAAGTTCAACGTGGTGCATGTCGGCGAGGAAAGTGCCGGCCTGATTCCGAAAGTGGCCGCGGCCGCCAAGGCTTCGAAGACGTTGACTTTCTCCGGGACCAAGTCCGGTGTGGAAAAGGGGTTGGCCGTAGGGTTCTTCGTGTCCGAAGGGAAGCCGAAGATCGTCATCTCCCCGGCTGCCGCGGCGACCGTCGGGTCGGATTTCATGGAGAACTTCCTGAAAGTGTCCCTGGTTATCGGGGAACTGTAGAAACGCCATCGCCCGGCATCCCCGGGCCCCGGCGAAGTCAGCTTTCCCGCTTCGGGGCGGTGCATCGAGAGATCCGCGGCCGTGGCTTGCGTCCCCGGCCGCGGTTTCTCTTTCCCGGGTCCCGCCAACGATCTCCTCTCCGCCGACGCCTGGAACGGGTCAAAGATTGGCCATGCCCGCCAGGGGAATTTTTCGGAATCTCGCTTTCCGGCGCTGTCGGGAACGGATGACGCCGCGGCGGGCAGAATCCCCTTGACCCCCATCGACGCCAGCTTTATTCTAAATACAGTATCGCGTTGGGGGAAAACCATGAATACCGCCCGATTCGACCGGTATTTCCGCCCGTTTCCCTCGGTTGTCCTCTTCCTACTCCTGGCCTCGGCCGGCCTGGCCACCGAGATGACCTCCCTCCAGACCTACGGTTGCTTCGAGACGGCGGGGATCGCCGTCGGGGCCACCGGGCTGAGCGGCAATGAGACCGCCGTGGTCGAATACCGGAAAGCCGGAGAGACTTCCTGGCGGCGCGGCCACGACCTCGTCCGCTACGACGGAAACCACCTGGCCACCAGCCTGTTTTCGCTGCAGCCCGGCACCGCCTATGAAGTGCGGGTCACCCTGTCCGACCCCGACGGCGTGACCGGCGCCAACCCCCTGGCCGGCACCGTCGCCACCCGGCCGGAGTACACCCTGCCCGTTCCGCTCCGGATCGTGAACGTTTCCGACCAGGCCCAACTGGACGCCGCCATCGTCGACCTGCAGCCGGGTGACGAGGTCCGCCTGGCCCCGGGCACCTACGCCGGCGGGATCGCCCTCGTCGGCAAGTCCGGAACGGAGGCGCATCCCCTCGTCTTCACCGCCCAGGGGGCGACCCGGCCCGTCATCCAGGGGGGAGGAGGCGCCGCCGTCGAGGTTGAGTTCTCCGCCCACCTGGTCTTGGACCGCCTGGAGGTGCACAACGAGAACGGAAACGGGGTATCGTTCCGAGGAACCCACCACACCGTCGTCCGGAGGTGCTGGATACACGACAGCCAACCGGGCGACTACACGGCCAACATCATGATCCAGCACAGCGAGGAGGCCGACCCGGCCTACTCCGGAAACCACCTCATCCTCGACAACGTCATCAGCGACGAGGTCCACGACGCCGTGGACGAGGACCAGGGGCCCGGCGAACCGAACCAGAACGCCCCCGGGCAATGCTATTTCGGCATCTTCCTGGCCTACCAGCCCGGGCCTTTCGTCACCATCCGCGGGAACACCGTCTACGGGGTGGTGGACGGCATCCACCCGGCGGGCGACGAGGGCGCCGAACCGGTGCTCGGGCCCGAAGCCGACGACCTGCTCCAGACCTGGCGGGACCAGAACCTGGACCTCTACGACAACGTCATCTACGACTGCAAGGACGACGCCGTCGAGTGCGACGGGCACATGGTCAACGGGCGCATCTTCCGGAACCGGATCGGAAAGTGCGAGAACGCCATCTCGGTGGCGCCCCTCTACCCCGGCCCCCTGTTCGTGCTCCGCAACCGCCTGCACGGCTTCCACCAGGGCTGCCTGAAGCAGAACACCGGCGTGGAGGGCCTCATGCGCGGCGTCCTCTTCTACCACAACACCGTCCGGGAAAAGGCGCGCACCGGCGAGGGCTACTGCCTCTACCGCGGCGAACCCGCCACCCAGCAGCAGTTCACCTACCGCAACAACGTCTTTTACGCCCGGGGGCGCGTCTACAACGGCGACCTCTACGCCGACGGGTACCACCGCGAGGACTCCTTCGACGGCAACGTCCTCTACAGCACCCGGGAGACGGATGCCGTCTACGCCTTCAAGTGGGTCTGCACGTATGGAGATGCGTTGAACAACACCCGCTACGAAACCCTGGAGGCCTTCCGGTTGGCCACGGGGCAGGAACCGCACGGCCGTTGGGGCGACCCGCTGCTCGACACTTCGCCGCTGGCCGGCTACCCGTCGAATTCCGGCCTGCTCAACCTGCGGACCCTGGACGGGTCCCCCGCCACGGACGCCGCCCGCCCCATTCCGGGCATCAACGACGAGTTCGCCGGGGAGGCCCCCGATGCCGGGGCCGTGGAACGGGGCCCGCTCGACGGCGACGTGGACGGCAGCGGCGTGGCCGACGCCCGGGACCTCCTGGTGGCGGCCCAGGTGGTCGCGGGCCGCCTCGCCGAGGGACGGGCGCCCTGCGCCTGGCCCGAGCGGGCCGACTTCGACGATTCCGGGACCCTCGGGCCCGCCGACTCCCTGGCCCTGGCCCGCTGGCTGGCCGGCTCGGCGACCGCCGGGAGCACCGCGGCCGGGCCGGAAAACCCCGGTCGCTGACCGGCGGAAACCAAACGGGCGAGATCTGATTCGCTTCCCCGGGGGATCCCCGGCGTCGCCGAAACGCGTCAGGCCGGCCGCACGAACGACAGGTAGAGCAGCGCCAGCAGACAAAGCAAGGCGGTGAGCGGCAACCCCGTCTTCAGGTACTCCCAGAAGCCCAGGTGGACGTTGCGCCGCTTGGCCGATTCCGCCACGATGAGGTTGGCGATGGAACCGGTGATGGTCAGGTTGCCGGCCAGCGTGCTGAATAGGGCCAGGGCGGTCCACCACAGGTCGCCGCCGGACGCGGGCACGACGGGCCGGAGCAGCATGACGGCGGGGACATTGCTGAAAATGTTGGAAAAAGCCGCGGTGACCCCGGAAAACAGGGGCAGGTGCCGCAGATCTTCGGCGGAGAACAGCTTCAAGGCCGCCTGGGTCAGGCCGCTTTTCTCCACCCCGCCCACCACCACGAACAGCCCCGTGAAGATCACCAGCAGGTTGAAATCGATGGAGGCATAGATCTTGCCCGGCTTCACCCGCCGGGTGAGCAGCAGGGCCGCCGCCCCGACGAGGGAGGCCACCGCCATGTCCACGCCCAGGAAGAAAGCCGCCAGGACCATCCCCATCACGGTCAGGCCCTTGCCGGCCAGGTAGGCGTGCACGGCGCCGACGGGCGGACGCCCCTTGCGGATGGGTTTCTGCAGGGTTTCCCGGTAGCGCAGGCGCAGCAGCCAGTAGGTCAGGCCCAACCCGGCGAGGGACACCGGCGCCGAGTACAGGAAGTACCGGGTGAAGGACATCCCTGAAAGGCCGGCGATCAGCACGTTCTGCGGGTTGCCCACCAGGGTCGCGGCGCTGCCGATGTTGGAGGCCATGGCGACGCCCAGCAGGTACGGCAGCGGCTCGGCGTCGATGTGCTCGCACGTGGAGAGGACGATGGGCGTGAGGAGCAGGCAGACGACGTCGTTGATGCAGAACGCGGAAAGGACGCCCGAAATCATCACCACGGCCAGGAGCAGCCGGTCCTGGCGACGGGCGTGGGACAGCACCCGCATCCCCACGGCGTCGAAAAACCGGGACAGCTTCAATTCCGCCACCATCACCATCATCGAAAAGAGGATGGCCAGGGTGCGGGCGTCCACGAAGCCGGCCGCCTCGTCGAAGCTCAGCACGCCGGTGCCCACCATGGCCGCTACCCCGATGACGGCCGCCCCGGCCCTGTCCACCCGGAACACCGGGGACCGTCCGCAGGCGAACACCAGGAGGAGAAAGCCCAGTATGACGCCGGATATGACCATGGCTGCGCGCCCCCGCGGAGTAGTGCTTGCGGATTGCCCCGCACAAGCGTAAAATACTCCTTTTTATTTGTGATGGAGCGTGAAATTGATGGAATCGCAGGACAAATCGAACAACATCGGCCGCCTGGTCCGAGTGGACATCGAAAGCGAAATGAGGAAGTCCTACCTGGACTACGCCATGTCGGTCATCATCGACCGGGCCCTGCCCGACGTGCGCGACGGGCTCAAGCCCGTCCATCGGCGCATCCTTTTCGCCATGAGCGAGATGGGCAATCTGCACAACAAGCCCTACAAGAAGAGCGCCCGCATCGTCGGTGACGTGATCGGTAAATACCACCCCCATGGCGACTCGGCCGTGTACGACGCCATCGTCCGCATGGTCCAGGATTTCTCCTTGCGCCACCCCCTCATCGACGGCCAGGGCAATTTCGGCTCCGTGGACGGCGACTGCGCCGCGGCCATGCGTTACACGGAAATCCGGATGGCCCGCATCGCCGAGGAGGTCCTCGCCGACATCGACAAGGAAACGGTGAACTTCCTGCCCAACTACGACGAGTCCATGCAGGAACCGGAAGTGCTCCCGACGCGCATCCCCAACCTCCTGGTCAACGGTTCGGCCGGCATCGCGGTGGGCATGGCCACCAACATCCCCCCGCACAACCTGGGGGAAACAGTCGATGCCCTGGTCCACCTCATCGACCACCCCGAGGCGACGGTTTCCGAACTGATGAAGTTCATCCCGGGCCCCGACTTCCCCACCTACGGGTTCATCTACGGCCGGCAGGGGATCAGGGACGCCTACGAGACCGGGCGAGGCATCATCCGTCTTCGTGCGAAAGCGGAAATCCAGGAAATGGCCCACGGCAAGAGCGCCATCATCATCACCGAAATCCCCTACCAGGTCAACAAGAGCCGGCTCATCGAGCATATCGCCCGCCTGGTCAAGGAGGAGAAGCGCATCGACGGCATCACCGACATCCGGGACGAGTCGGACCGCGAGGGCATGCGCGTCGTCATCGAGCTCCGGCGCGACGTGGAACCGGAGATCATCCTGAACCAGCTGTTCAAGCACACGGCCATGCAGACATCCTTCGGCATCAACATGGTGGCCATCGACCGCGGGCAGCCGACGGTGCTCAACCTCCGCAACGCGCTCACCCTCTTCCTGGCCCACCGCCGGGAAGTCGTCACCCGCCGGACCCAGTACGAACTCCGCAAGGCCCGGGAGCGGGCCCACATCTTGGAAGGGTTGAAGATCGCCCTGGACCACCTCGACGAGGTGATCAGCCTGATCCGCGCCTCGAAAACGCCGCCCGAGGCCAAGAGCGCCCTGGTGGCCCGCTTCCAGTTCTCCGAAGCGCAGGCCCAGGCCATCCTCGAGATGCGCCTGCAACGCCTGACGAACCTCGAGCGGGAGAAGATCCTCGAGGAGTACCGGCAGATCCTGCTCCTCATCGCCGAACTCGAGGAAATCCTCGCCAGCGAACCGAAACTCCTGGCGGTCATCCGCGGCGAACTCCTGGCCGTCCGCCAGACTTTCGCCAACGCACGCCGGACCACCATCGTCAACGAGTCCGCCGACCTGCAGATGGAGGACCTCGTCGCCGACGAAGACTCCATCATCACCATCTCCCACGCCGGCTACATCAAGCGCACCTCGGCGGCCACCTACCGCGTGCAGCGGCGCGGGGGCAAGGGGCGCCGCGGCATGGCCACCCACGCCGAGGACTTCACCCAGCACGCCTTCACCGCCTCCAACCACAGCCACCTGCTGATCTTCACGGACCGGGGTAAGGCGTACTGGCTGCGGGTGTTCGACATACCGGAAGTCGGTTCCGCCGGCAAGGGGCGCCCCATCGTGAACATGGTCAAATTCGACCCGGAGGAGAAGATCACCGACATCATCGTCACCCGTGATTTCCCGGAGTCGGAGTTTGTCGTCCTGGCCACCGCCCGGGGCATCGTGAAGAAAACACCGCTCTCCGAGTACTCTCACCCCAAGAGTTTCGGCATCATCGCCCAGAGCGTTCCGGAAGGGGATCGGCTCATCGCCGTGGTCAAGACTTCCGGCGAGCATGAAATTTTCCTGGCCACCCGCAATGGCCAAAGTATCCGCTTCCCCGAAAAAGACGTGCGCCCCATGGGCCGCACGGCCTGCGGCGTGCGGGGCATCCGCCTGCACGAGGACGACACGGTGGTCTCCATGACCGCCCTGCACCAGCAGGAAGGGGAGATCCTCACCGTGACGCGCAAGGGCTACGGCAAGAAGACGTCCTCCTCCGAGTACCGCCTGCAGAGCCGCGGCGGTTCCGGCGTCATCAACACCCGGGTCGCCGACAAGACCGGCGAAGCGGTGGGCGTGGTCTTCCTGGCCGAGGACTGCAACCTCGTCCTGGTCACCGCCGGCGGCCAGATCATCCGGATGAACACCTCCTCCATCCGCTCCATCGGGCGCGGCACCATGGGCGTGCGTCTGATGGACATCGCCGACGAGGACGAAGTGACTTCGCTGGCACTGTTGGCGGCCGAGGACGAAGAGGACGACGAGACCGGCGAGAACGTCCAGTCGGAAGAAGACTTCATCCCTGCAGACCCGGAAACGGAAGCGTGACCCGGCAGGCGGGGTGAACGAACATGATCCCCAGAAACCCGGTGGAGGCGGCCTGCCAGTTCCTCGACCGGAGTCACAGGTCCTTGACCTGGATCCTGGGGTTGTTGTTCCTTCTTTCGGCCGGGCTGGCCTTGTCGGCCCTGTCCGTTTTTCCGGAGGAAATGTACAACCAGGCACTCGAGGCCGGTGCGAAGGCGGATTTCGCGGGGGCGGCGGCCACCCTCGATGAATTGGAATCCCGGTTCCCGGATTGGTCCCGGATGGACGAAGCCATGCTTCTGCGGGGCCGGATGCTGGCCCGTCTGAACGACTTCCGGGGGGCCGCGGAGGATTGGGGGAACCTGGTCGACCGTTTTCCGCAATCGCCCGCGGTCCGAGCCGCCAGAACCGATCTGGCCGAAATCCTCGCCGACCACCTAGGGGAGATGAGAAGCGCTGCCCGGATCTGGCGCGACCTGGTGCGCCAGGATCCCGACAACGCCGAAGCGGACCGGCTGCGGTTCCGCATCTCGCACTACCTGCTCGTCACGCGCGAACCGGAATCCGTGATGAACGAGTACCTGGACGTGCTGGAAGCCACCCGGTCGCGACACACCCGCAACCTTGTCTTCATCAACCTGGCCACCGCCTGTTTCCACCGGCAGGACAACGTTTCCGCCCAGCGGTTCCTGAGAGCGGCCATCGGCGACGGGCACTGCCCGGAATGCCGCAGCAAGGCCGGCATGCTCCTGGCCGACATACTGGAACTGGAAGGCGCGTACGCAGAGGCGGAGCAGGCGGTCGGGTGCGTCGACGAATCCCACCTGCCCGCCGCCGCCAGGGCGACCCGGCTTCAACGGTTGCGGGCCAAGGCCGCAGCCCTGGCGAAAAACCTGCCCCGGGTTGGAAAGTGAGCCCGGCCGCGGCCCTCACGGCCGGGCAGCGGAAGTCAATGGCGAAAATGGCGGATGCCGGTGAAGACCATGGCGATCCCCTTTTCTTCCGCCGCTTCGATGACGCTGGCGTCACGGACCGAGCCGCCGGTCTGGATAATGGCCCGGATCCCCGCCTCGGCGGCGATGTCCACCGTGTCGCGGAAGGGGATGAAGGCGTCGGAGGCCAGCACCGCGCCCGACAGCGAGTCGCGCGACTTCGACACGGCCAGCCGGGCGGAATCCACCCGGCTCATCTGCCCTGCCCCGATCCCGAGAAGACGCCCGTCCCGGGCGATCACGATGGCGTTCGAGCGCACATGCTTGACGCAGGTCCAGGCGAAGAGGAGGTCCTTCTGGAGGTCGGCGTCGACGGGCACGCTGGTGACCACCTTCAAGTCGGAGACGCGCGGAAGCAACTCGTCCGACTCCTGGACCAGGACGCCGAAAGCCAGGCCGCGGGCCCGCAAGGCCGACACGTCGTGCGTCGGGAAGGTGGTTTTCAACAGGCGCAGATTTTTCTTTTTGCCCAGGATCTCCAGCGCCTCGGGCGTGAAGTCCGGCGCGGAAACCACTTCCACAAAGATGTTGGCCACCTCGGCCGCGCAACCCTGGTCCACCGGCCGGTTGAAGGCGATGATAGAGCCGTAGGCGGACTCCGGGTCCGTGCGCAGCGCCCGCAGGAAGGCGTCCTGGGTGCTGGCGCCCAGGGCCGCGCCACAGGGGTTCCCGTGCTTGATCACCGCGGCGGCGCACTCCGGGAACTCCCGGACCAGGCCGATAGCGGCGTCCAGGTCGAGGAAATTGTTGTACGAAAGTTCTTTCCCCTGAAGCTGCTCGGGGATCGCCCAGTGTTCCCCCGGATTCAGCTCCTCAACGTAGAAAGCGCCTTTCTGGTGGGGATTCTCCCCGTAGCGCAAATCCTGGTACTTGTGCAGAGCGAGGTGGAGGTTGTCCGGCATGGCCTCCTCGTCCTTCTCCCGCTTGACGTAGAGGCCGTCGCAACAGTCCAGGCTGGACATGAAGGCCACGATGTGGGAGTCGTACGAGGAAGTGTGGGCAAAGGCCTTGCGCGCCAGGTCCAGGCGAGTCTCCCCGGTCACGCTGCCCCGGGCCTCCAGTTCGGCCACCACCCGGTGGTAGTCGGCCGGGTCGACGACGACGGCCACGTCGACGTAGTTCTTGGCGGCCGCGCGCAGGAGGGTCGGACCGCCGATGTCGATCTGCTCCACGGTCTCGTGGATTCCCGCTCCGCTCTCCACGGTGGCCTGGAACGGATACAGGTTGACCACGACCAGGTCGATGGGGTCGATGCCGTCCTGTTCCAGGACGCTCATGTCGGCGTCGACGTCCCGCCGGGCCAGGATGCCGGCATGGATTCGGGGGTGGAGCGTCTTCACCCGCCCGCCGAGTATTTCCGGATAGCCGGTGACCGCCGACACTTCCCGCACGGGGATGCCGGCCCGGCGCAACTCGGCGGCGGTTCCGCCCGTAGAGACGATCCGGAAACCCAGTTCGACGAGATTCCGGGCGAATTCCGGCAGGCCGGTTTTATCGGAAACGCTTATCAAAGCAACCTTTACGTTTTTCAATTTGTTCCTCCTGCCGCAGTTGCCGGCTCCTTCGGCGGTTGGGCCGGTTCCGTGTAAGTGTAGTAAGGGGTCCCCGTCATGTCACCATCCGCTTCACTCCAGCAGAACAGCCAGACGTTGGCCACGTCGGTCACGGTATGGCTGTACTGGAGCGAGACCAGGCCGAAAGCCGGGGAAAGGTCGTCGAAAGAGGAGGAGTTTCCGCCGGCGCGGTACGCCTCGGCCACCCCCCTGGCGTAGTTGGCCGCCCGCGTGGAGATGCTCCGCTGGAAGGACTCGATGTCGCCCTTTTCGAAAAGGGCGGGATCGTGGTCGTAGAAAACGGCCACGCAGCGGCCGACGTTTTTCCGCCGGTACAGGGAAAAATCGGCGAACCAGCCGGCGTCGGAATCCCGGCGGAATCGGTCCGGATCGCCCAGGCGGGCGACGATCCAGGCCATCCGGCCCAGCGGGGCGGCCAGGTCGGCCAGGCCCGGCTTCTGGCCCAGCAACCCGTCGATGGCCGATTTCATCTCGCTTTTCAAAGCAGCCAGCAGCTCTCCGTCGGTGGAAAGCCCGGAAATCCCTTCCCGGAAGCTCTGGAGGATCTCGGGTTGATGGGCATCCAGGGCCAGCCGAAGCGAGGGGGGCAGCAATTTCAATGGTTTGAGAACGAATTGCTCCGGATATCCCGGATTCCCCGCGGCCATTGCGCCCGACAAGGACATCATCAGGAACAGGACCATCGCTGAACCGACGTGCTTCACCCTTCCACCTCCCTTCAGGCAGTTCGCCCGGACGCGGCCATTTTATCAAAAATGCGTACAGTTTCCGACTCATGTTTGCTATAATGCCGGACTTTCGATATACCTTTCCATCAGCTTGGAGGATGCATGCTGAATTTCATCAGAAAGAAACGAGACAAGATCAAATGGGTTCTATGGGTTGTCATCGTTGGTTTGGCCGTCAGCATGGGTCTGCTTTTCGTGAGCGGCCCCACCGGTTCTGCGGCCACGGAAGAGATCCGTTACCTCGTGAAAGTCGGGGACCGTGAGATCGGCATCGACGAATACCGGACCGCGGTGAATACCTATCTGCTCGAGAATCCCCAGCAGGCGAAGATCGCCAACCTGCGGCGCAACCCTCAGTTCATCGACTATATCGTGCGGAGGCTGATCCTCGAGCAGGTCGAAATGGACGAAGCGCAGCGCATCGGCATCACCACGTCGGACGAGGAGATCCGGAATTTCATCTCCCGGCGTTTCGCCGACGAGAAGGGCCGCTTCAATTTCCAGCGGTACCAGAAAATTCTCGGCTACAGCAACCTCCTGCCCGAAGTGTACGAGGAGCATGTGCGCAAACAGCTCACCTCCATCAAGTACCGCGATTTCGTCTGTGCGCCGGCCACGGTTTCGGACAAGGAGATCAAGGATCAGTTCATCGCCGAAAACGACAAGGCGAAGATCCGCTACGTCGTGTTCAGCGCGGCCGACCACTTCCGTGCCGTCACGCCGACGGAAGAGCAGATCCAGCAGTACTACAACGCCCACAAGGAAGAGTACCTGATGTCCGAGTCCCGTTCGGTGCAGTACCTTTTCTTCGACGCCGCCACCATGGCCAGGGAAATCCAGAAGACCATCGGCGAACCGGCGGTCCGGGCCTACATCCAGTCCCACCGGGACTCCATGCCCCCCAAGATCCGGGCGGCGCACATCCTGGTCAAGGTTCCGGAAAACGCCCCGCAGGCCGATTGGGACAAGGCCAAGGCGAAAGCGGATGAAATCACGGCCAAGGCCAGGGCGGCCGGTGCGGATTTCGCCGCTCTGTCGACGGAGTTCTCCGATGACCCGGGAGCGGCGAAACAAGGCGGCGATCTGGGCTTCTTCGATCGCACCACCATGGTGACGGAGTTCACCAACGCCGCTTTCGCCCTCAAGAAAGATCAGGTCTCCGACCCGGTCAAGACCGCCTTCGGATGGCACATCATCAAGATGCTGGACAACGACGACTACAACAATTACGGTGTCCAGGCCTCCATGGAGATGGCCAAGGCCCAGGCCTTCGACAATCTCCGCAAGCCCGCCGAACGGGCCAAGGAAAAGCTCCGCAACGGCGGCGACATGGCAGCCGTGGCCAAGGAGTTCGGGGCCGTGGTGCGCACGTCCCAGCCTTTCAACCAGCAGCACATGGATTACGCCCTCGGGTCCGACCCCGATTTCATCGACGAAATCTTCAAGTTGAAGGTGAACGAACTGGGCAGCCTGACGAAGACTCCCTCCGGTTACGTCGTCCCCCGCCTGGCGAAGATCTTCCCGGAAGGGATCCGTCCGCTGAAGGACGTGTACCGCAGCGTCCGGGACGCCGTCATTGACGGCGAAGCCCACAAGCTGGCGCAGGCCGTCGCGCGCGATTTCCTGGCCGCCGTGAGGGCAGCCGGCGGCGACTTCGCGAAGGTCGCCGCGGAGAAGAACCTGAAGATAACGGAAAGCAACCTGTTCTCCCGCCTTTCCGAGATCGACAGGGAACTGGCCGACAGCCCCAGCCTCAAGGCCGAGGTCTTCCGCATGAAGCCGAACGATGTCGGCGGTCCGGTGCGCTACGCCTACCGGGAAATCGCCTACCAGCTCATGGAGAGGCAGGGTCCCGACATGAACGCGTTCCCGTCGCTGCAGGAAAACATCCGCGTGAAGATGCTGAACGAGAAGAAGACCCTCCTGTACAGCGCGGTCATGCAGAACATCTACAGCGAGTACAAGAAAGCGGACAAGATCAAGGTCAACGACAAGTTGGTCAAGGCCCTGTCCGGTCATCAGGAGTAGAACCGATGGCGGAGAACAGCCCGAACGAACCGGTACTTTTCGCGCATCAGCAACCGAAGGATTCGTCCTCCCGCAAGAAGGTCGTCCTGCTTGCGCTCATTGCGGCGGTCATCGTTGCGGGGCTGTTTCTCCTGTTCGCTTACTGGCCTTCCCTGGTCCCGGGGGAGGCCCCCTCTTCTTTCAAGCAGGGGTACACCGAGTACAAGAACGTGATCCGGAAGCCCAACCGGGATTACGAGATCTACCTCAAGCACCTGTTCATCGTAAGCGCCCAGGGCATGGTTTCGGAAAACATGCTGGGACAGAAGGTCGCCCTGGTGGGCGGCCGCATCAAGAACGAGGGGGCCCAGACCCTCGACGTGGTGGAAGTGATGGTGGTTCTCACCGACCTCGACGGCAAGCCCATCCGCTCGTTCCTCCGAACGGTGGTCAAGCCGGACAAGCCGTTGTACCCCACCGAAGCGCGTCAGTTCCAGGTGACCCTGACCCCCTACCCCCCCGAGTGGACCGCCGCCGTGGTCCAGACGGAGATCTACGGTTTTCGCTACAAGCATTGAGCTGTCCCGGCCGCGGGCGACCCGGTGCGGCCGCAGAAACCCTTTACTTCCCTCTCGGCATGTGATACTGAGAGGGAAATTTTTTTTCGGAGGACAGAATGGAGCTGAAAGGTTCACGCACGGAACAAAATCTGCTGAAATCCTTTGCCGGGGAGTCCCAGGCGAGAAACCGCTATGGGTTCTTCGCCGACAAGGCCAGAAAGGAAGGCTTCGAGAAGATCGCCGCCATTTTCGATGCCACGGCCGAGCAGGAGCGCGTTCACGCCAAGAAGTTCTTCTCCTTCCTGACGGGCGGGCATCTCGAGATCACGGCCTCTTTCCCGGCGGGCGTCGTCGGGTCCACCCTGGAGAACCTCCTGGCCGCCGCGGCGGGCGAAAACGAGGAGCACACCGTCCTGTACCCGGATTTCGCCAAGGTTGCGCGGGAAGAAGGCTTCGAGAACATCGCCAAGGCCTATGAGGCCATCCGCGTCGCCGAACACCTGCACGAGAAACGCTACCGGGCCCTGGCGGCCCAGATCGAGGCGGGCCAGGTGTTCGCCCGGGAGACGCCTGTCTCCTGGTACTGCCGAAAGTGCGGCTACATCCATGAAGGCCCCGGGGCACCGGATTTCTGCCCCGCCTGCAACCACCCGAAGGCTTATTTTGAAATTTCAGAATATTGATAAACATATAATTTGGGGCGGCTTGACCGCCCTTTTTCTCTTCGCCTGGACCTGGTTCGCGTTCGCCCAGAAGGCGACGGACAAAACGGAACGCCCCGTCGCCGTGAAGCCGACGGGCTCGCTGATCTCGGAATCCGTGGCGGTGGCGTTCGACGTGAACGTCACCGACGCCAAGGGCAACCTCGTCACCGGCCTGACCCGCGATCATTTCAAGCTGTTTGAAAACGGCGTCGAACAGCCCGTGCAGGTGTTCGAGCCGGGCGACACCCCGGTCAACGTCGTCCTGATGGTGGAGTTCAGCTCGACCACCGGCCTGATTCTCGAAGACGTCCGCGCGGCGGCCGCCCTGCTGGTGCGCGGCCTGCGGCCCGGGGACCATGTCGCCCTCGTCACGTTCGGCAGCTTTCCGCAGATCGAGATGGACTTCACCGGCGACTTCAAGGCGATGGAATACCGCATCGCCCAACTCCAGTTCACGTCCTTCCCCGGGGTCGACCTCGACAAGGGTTTGGACTTCGTGCTGGACCGGATGAAGTCCGTGTCCGGGAAGCGCGCCGTCGTTCTTCTCGGAACGGGTGTGTCCTCCGGCCCCCTGAGCCTGGACAAGCTCAACAAAAGGGTCATGACCGCCGGGACCCCGATTTTCGCCGTCTCCATGGGGCGCCACGAACTGAACGTCTACTCCCCCTACATTTCCGACAGTGCCAAGATGGCCCTGTTCCAGGCCGACACCCGCATGCGGCAGATCGCGGAATACTCCAACGGGGCCGCCTACTTTCCGCCTGTCGTCAACGCCTTCCCCAACGTGATCAAGGACATCTGCCTGCGACTGCGCCACCGCTACCTGCTGGCCTACTCTCCGCCGGACAGCGCCGACGCCAAGCTCAAACGCAAAGTGTTCATCGACGCCTACTACGACCTGGACGGGGACGGGAAGGCCGACAAGCTGAAAGTGATGCCGCCCCGCACCTACACCATTGCTGACAAGTCCCGCGACTGAGGCGGGACACGCACCAAGATTTCAGGAGGATTCATGTTTTCGAAAAAGTTGTGCCTGCTTCTCTTCCTTGCCTCGTTGGCCTTCCTTCCGCTGCTCGGCGCCGAGATTTGGCAGACGAAGCCCTACCCCGAATGGAGCGTCAAGGACGCCAACAAGCTGCTGGCCAAATCCCCCTGGGTTTACCTCTTCCAGTGGGGCGAAACCGAAGCGATGAAAAAGATCACCGATTCCGCGGAAGACGAGGAAATGAGTTCCGAACGGGAATGGAGCGTCATGGTCTACGTCCGGCTCTTCACCGCCCGGCCCGTCCGGCAGTCCTACGTCGTGCTCCGCTGCAACGGCGACAAGGCCAAACTGGAAAAGCTCAGCGACTTCGCCACCCGCGACATCGACGACGAGATCGTCATCTCCTGGACTATCGACTCCAAACCGAAGGGAGTCAGCGCCTTCCGCGACATGGACGCCGCCATCCGCGCCATGTCGCTGGCCGATCTCAAGCAGAACACCTTCCTGGCCACCGACACCGGCAAGCGCGTCTTCATCAAGGAATACCATCCGCCCACGCCCGACGGGACGGGCGCCAAGTTCATCTTCCCCCGGACCCTGGAAGACGGCACCCCCTTCATCACCCCCGAAGTGAAGACCATCCGATTCCAGACCAAGAGGTTCGAGCTCAAGACCACCAGCACGACGGTGGACGCCACTTTCAAAATCAAGGATCTCGGTTTTGGAGACAAAATCGAATTTTAGTCTTTCCATCCGAGTGCCTTTTGTCTATTATTTTCGCCATGAAGGTAATAGACGACATCATCGGTAGAATTGCGTCCGCCGCGGAGGGCGACGGCCTGGTCGTGGCGGAAATCGATGCGGACCGACCGTGGGGAGGGTTCATCCGGTTTTCCGAGGATACCCTCCCCTCTTTCCTCCAGCATTACTGGCGCGCTGAAATCCCTTCCCTCCAGGGCCGGCAGGAACCGAAAATTCTCGTGGTGGCCCCTTCCCGGCGCCTTTCTCTCCAGTTTCACCGGAAACGCTCCGAGTGGTGGTGCGTTCTGGAAGGGACGCCCATGATCACCCTGGGCCCGGATCGGGCGTCATTGTCCAGTTTCGAAGCCGGCCCCGGTACTGCCGTGCACATCCCCTGCCGGCACCCGCACCGCCTGCAGGGCGCGCCGACGGGCTGGGCCCTGATCGCGGAAATATGGGTGCATGAAAATACGGAATTTCCTTCAGAGGAGACGGACATTGTCCGGCTCGAGGACGATTTTGACCGCCGCTCCGGCCCTGAAGAAGCCGGGACGTAGCGTGTTCCTCGTAATCAAACCAAGGAGGCTTGCATGAGGGTGCGTTCCATACTCCTTCTCCTGATCGGCATCCTGACCATCCCGGCCGTCTGGGCCTGGGACAAGGGAGATTGGGAAGAAGTCAATTTCGAATTCAATTCTTCCATCCTGGTGGACGGATTCCCGTCCATGCTGCAGATGGCGGACATTCTCTCCAAACACCCCGACTACCGCATCGACATCGTCGGCCATTGCGACAGCATCGGCGGCAAGTCCTACAACGACGCCCTGGCCCTCAAGCGGGCCGAGACCGTCAGCGCCTTCCTGGTCAAGTACGGCGCCCAGGCGGGCCAGATCACCGCTTCCGGAAAGGGCTTCGCGGAACCCCGTTCCGACAACGCCACGAAGGAAGGCCGGTTCATGAACCGCCGGGTCGTCTTTTCCCTGTACGTCATGCACGACGGCCGGAAGGAACTGATCCGGGCCGACGCCCCCATCAGCTCCATCCTCCGGGAAATGGACGAGAACCCCTTCCTCAAGCGGCTGGACGCCATGGGGAAGAAGCAGGACGACATCCTGAACAAGATCGACGACCTGGGCAAAACACTGGAACGCCTCAAGGCCCTTCAGGAGCAGCAGGCGAAAATGGCCGAGGAGCTCAACGCCCTCTACAACAAGCTGAAGGACTTCGAATCCCGGCCGGCCGTGGCTCCCCTGCCGCCCCCGCCGCCGGTGGCCCTTCCGGCCGAACACGAATGCAAAAAGGAAGAAAAGGGCAAGCCCGACTTCACCATGCTGGGCGCTTCGGCCGGCGTGACGAGGGAAGGCGACTTCACCGGCAGCGCGTCGGCCCGCTACTTCCACCCCCTGTCCCGACACGCGGCCCTGCAGGCCGAAGGCGAGTTCGTCTACATGCCGGACCGGCTGGAGTACCAGGTGGACTTCGGCCTCGTGAAGCGCTACAAGGCCGTGCAGATCGGCGCCTTCGCCTCGCTGAAGCGGGTGGAGGCCGACATGTTCGACACGGGCGGCACCCTGGGCCAGGCCAGCTTCATGGGCGAGTACATCTTCAGCAAGGGCTCCATCGGCTTCTTCCTGTCCCGGCCCTTCAAGCGGGAAAGTGTGGTCAGCCAGGAATCCATCGGGCACAACCTGGTGCTGGAAACCTACCTGAGCGCCCTCGACCAGTACGGCTTCACCTTCCAGGTCGCCCTGCCCTGGAAATCCTGGGTGGAGGGCAACGCCGGCTGGGTCACCCGTGACGCCGGTTCCTCCAAGCCGGGCGGTCTCGTCCGCTGGGTGAAACCCATCGCCGACCAGTGGGGTTTCTTCGTCGAAACCGGCTGGAACGAGTCGCTCATCTCTGACGGCGACACCCCCTACCGCGTGGCCGCCGGCGTCCGTTACGGCCTGTGGAAACGCCCCGCGGGCAATCATTCCGAGCGCGTGGAACCCATGGCCGTGCCGCGCGTCAAGTACGAGGTACTCTCCCGCACGGTCCGCACGGGCAACGACTCGCCCATCGCCAACGCCGGCGCCGACGTCGTGAACGTCAAGCCCGGGACGGTCGTCCTGGACGGCACCGCCTCCTACGACCCCGACGGCGATCCCCTGACCTACCTCTGGGTGCAGATTTCCGGCCCGGCCGTCGCCCTGACCGGCGCGGAGACCGCCAACCCGTCCTTCACCGCGGCCGTCGGCAACGTCTATGTGTTCAAGCTGAAGGTGGCGGATCCTTCCGGCCAGCCCTCCTGGGACGAGGTGTCGGTTTCCACCCTGCTCAACCAGGGGCCGGTGGCGAACGCCGGCGCGGACCGCACCAACGTCGCCCCCGGACTCGTCATCCTGGACGGCACCGCTTCCTACGATCCGGACAACGGTCCCCTGACGTACCTCTGGACCCAGGTCTCCGGACCGGGCGTCGCCATCACCGACGCCGAAACCCCCACGCCTTCCTTCAACGCCGCCGCTAACTCCGTGTACGTCTTCAAGTTGAAGGTTACCGACTCCACGGGCGCTTCCGCCTACGACGAGGTTTCTGTTTCCACGATCCAGAACCGGGCGCCGGTGGCCGTGGCCGGCCCCAACCTGACCGGCGTGGGCGCGGGCGTCATCTACCTCAACGGCAGCGCCTCCTACGACCCCGACGGCGACGCCATCACCTTCCAGTGGACGCAGATCGGCGGCCCCGGCGTGACGATCGAAGGCGCCGCCACCGCCACGCCGCACTTCACGGTGGATGCGGGCAAGAACTACGCCTTCCGGCTCAAGGTCACCGACCCGAGCGGCCTGTTCTCCTATTCGGACATCACCATCTCCACGGTGTCCACCGGCGTTAACACTCCGCCCGTGGCTTTCGCCGGCTTCGACCAGATCTTCTACGCCAACCCCGGCACCGTCACGCTCAACGCCTCCGGTTCCTACGACCCGGACGGCGACAGCGTCACCTTCCGGTGGGAACAGGTGGAGGGCCCGGCCGTCACCCTGGACAGCCCCACTTCGCCCGTCACCACGTTCACCACGGCGCCGGGAATCGGCGGATACGTCTTCAAGGTCATGGTCACCGACAGCCGCGGCCTGACGTCCGTCGACACCGTCTACGTCTTCATCCTTTAGGGATTCCCCGGCTTCCCCGGAACGCCGGACAGAGCGTGCATCCCTTGACCAGCACAACCACAGGGGCGGCGGAAAGCCGCCCCTTTTTCATTCTGATGCTGAGCACCGCCAGAGGCTGGCGGGGAGGAGAGCGTATCCTCTTCTCCCTGGCGACCTCTCTCCCGGACTGGATCCGCACCACCGTGGCCTGCCCCGGGGAGACCGAACTGGCCAGGCGCTGCCGCGACGCGGGCGTCCGCACCGTCGCCTTCGAAGCGCGCGGCTCCTCGGATTTCGGCGCCGTGCTGCGGCTGCGCCGCCACCTGAAGGAAAACCGCTGCGACCTTCTGCACGCCCACACCTCGCACGCCCACGCCCTCGGCCTGCTGGCCCGGGCGGGCCTGGGCCTGCCGCTCGTGGTCACCCGGCACGTGGCCTTCTCCATCAAGCGGTTCTCCCGCTGGAAATACCGGGCGGTCGACCGTTTCGCCGCGGTCTCCGAATGCGTCAGGCAAGTCCTCACCGGCGCAGGCGTCTCCCCGGACGCGGTGGACGTCATCTACAACGGCATCGACCTTGGCCCCTTCTCCGGCGAAAGGGCGACAGCCCGCGCGCAGCTCGACTTCAGTCCCGCGGAAACCCTGGTAGTGTCGGCCGGGGCCCTCTCCCGGGAGAAGAACCAGGCCCTGCTCCTCGAAGCCTGGGCCGGCCTGTTCCGGCGGTTCCCGCACGCGCGGCTGCTCCTGGCCGGCAGCGGCCCCCTGGAAAAGGAACTGCGGACCATGGCCGATCGTCGAGGTTTGGAACGAATCGATTTCCTCGGGCACCGGGAAGACGTCCCGACGCTCCTCCTGGCGTCCGACGTCTATGTTTCCACCTCCGACACCGAGGGCCTCAGCCTGTCGGTGATGGAGGCCATGGCCGCCGGGCTGCCCGTGGTGGCCACCGCCGCCGGCGGGGTGAAGGAACTGGTGGACGAGGGGGACACCGGCCTGACCGTCCCCCTGCGCGACGCGCCCGCCCTGGGCGACGCGCTGGCCGCCCTCCTGGCCGATCCCGCCCGGCGGATTGCCCTGGGGCAGCGCGGCCGGGCCAGGGCGCTGGCCTCCTTCGGCCTGCCGGCCATGGCGGAGCGCTATGCCCGCTTCTACCGGGCGGCCCTGGCCGGCCGCCCTTCCGAGGCGATTTTCCGCAGCCCCCCAGGCCCGTAGGAAATCCCGGCCAATCTCCGGCGCATTCTCGTTCCATGCTGTCGCGCCGAAGCCGAAGGTCAGGAGTGCGGCAGCGAGCTTGCGAGCTGACGCATTGTTCTCGCCGCGCAGCCCGGCGGAGCAGCGCGGCCAAGACTGGGGTAGCCCGCCCCTCGCCGAGGGGCGGGCCTCTCCCATGGCACTTTTCCCCTTTTCGTGTTCCCGGAGCCGCCTCTCGGCGAGAGGCGGCGTACCGCGCTGCGGCAACATCCGCGCCGCACCCGAAGGTTTTCATCGCGGCCCCCGGACCGCCGGCATCTTACCGGCATCCCCACCAAGGGACGATTCGTTGCCACGAGCCGGCTGGAAGCCGGCGGTCCACAGAGGCGCCTTCCGGTAGTCATGTCCAACGGAAGGCGCGTCCATCCGTGATGTGCTCGCCTCCGGCGCCGCAGGCGCCGCACAACTTAGCCCGGGGTCGGCGTTTCGCCGACCCCGGAGAGATCCGTGAAGACCCCCGTCATCCCTGAAGGGGATGAACATCAGAGGCTGTCCAGGTGGAAAAATCCTGGCTGTC
>CAYTBK010000062.1:0-23614 GCA_964436005.1 uncultured Acidobacteriota bacterium | reverse complement strand
GCTATCCCGCTTCTGTGGCGCCGGGCCTCCCCGGCGCCTGATTTTTTGTCCGGTGGAATGGAACCCCGCCCTTTCATGAAGGGGGCGGGAAATCGAAGGTTTGTCCGTCGTTTTGGCGGCCGGCGCCGCCTCGACTACTTGGCGGGAGGGGGAGCGGGCGCGGCGGCCTCCTGGTTCGCCTGGAAGACGATCAGCCGGAATCCCGCCGCCAGGCGGCGTTCGTCGTTGCCCATGCCCAGTTCCTTCGGGACCATGGTCTTGGCGAAATTGAGCTGGAAACGGTTCTTCCCCTTCTGGAGGATCGCCGCGGGGATGTCCACGCGGTACGTGTTGGAGGCTTCGGCCAGCGTCACCTCGCCCGCTTTCTTCCCGTTGACCTCGACGCCGACCTTTTGCGGCGGTTTGCTGCCGCCCTGCGGCGTCCAGCCGATCAGGGTCAGAACCCCGCCCTTCTCCGGCGCGTCGATCCAGAAGTGGAAGGAGGCCTTTTCGGAAACGGCCCAGAGGAAGCGGTTGCCCTCGGCCCCTTCCAGGCCGGGAGCCCAGCCTTCTTCCAGAAGCTGTTCGGCCTGGACGGCCCACTTTTCGGCCGGGATGTTCGTGTCGAGGCAGACCGGGTCGCCGGTGGGACGGCCGGCTTCCACCGGGGCCGCCGCCGGCGTGGCCTTGGCCACTTCTTCCTGAAGGTCTATCTCTTCCATGGCCTGGTTCTTTCCGTGACCGCAGTTCACGCAGAGAAGCGTCGTCGAGAGCAGGAATGTCACCGCCAGCAGTCTTTTCACGCGCATGGGAACCGTTCCTCCGTCTGAATTGGCCACGGACCGCGACGGGGTCTCCGGCGATCCTGAGCCTGACGGGCTAAAATAGGCGGAAAAGGGCGGAGAATCAAGAAGAATCGAGACGGGTGCTTCCCTCCCCGGTCAGTCTCCCCGCTGTTTCCCTGTCCGCATTCTGAACATGTGCCAGGGTTTTCTCTGCAGGTCTCCGCAATTCTGCGGTTCCTTTTCACGTTCCCTCAGGCGGGAGAGGGAAAGCCACGGCCTTCGTCTTCCCGCTTCCACCTTCTCCCGGGTCTTGCCAACGGACGCGCTTCCGGTGAACGCGAAGAAAGCCGGGAATAACGACCTTGTCACCTCGCAAGAGGGGGGATTATAATAATCACTAGAATATTTCAGAACAAACCGCCTGGCGATCGTGACTCGGGGCTGGATTTTTCCGGAGGAGGCGCTCATGAGGAACTGGATTCCCATTCTCCTGCTGGCGGCGGCGACGGGGATCGCGGCGGCGGCCATACCCGGGGATCTGGACCACGACGGGCTGGTGAACGCAGGGGACTGCCAGGCGCTCTCGGAGGTCCTGGCCGGGAACTTCCGCGTCGACCCGGCGACGCTCCGCGAAGCGGACATCACCGAGGACGGGACGGTCGACGTCCTGGACCTGCTCATGCTGAACCTCTTCCTGACGCCCGACTACCTGCCCGCCCGGGTCCGCTGCCTGTACAACGGCTACTTCCTGACCAACCACCCCCGCAAGGCGGTTTCGGCCAGCTCCTCGGCCGACCGCCACCGGCTCTACGTCCTCCACGCCCTGCTCATCCACCCTTTCACGGGACGGATCATCGGCACCTACCCGGCCCTGGACGGGACCGAGGCCCCGGGCTACCCCGTGGCCAAACCCATGGCCGAATATCCGGTTCTGACGGCCATGGAGCACCCCACCGCGCCGGAACTGACCCCCGCCGCCCTAGCCGCCTACTGGCGGGCCCAGGGCATCCCCGCCGCCCTGCTGGCCGGCGGCCAGTGGGTCGACCTGCAAGGGGCCGTGGCGACGCCCGGGCTCATCGACGGGCACTTCCACGTCACCAGCTGGGCGAAGAAGATCCCGCCGGAAGGGGAACGGTTCGGCTACTACGCCGATGTCAGCGACCCGAAATACACCACCGACCCCGCCGACTGGTCGCGCAAGTGCTACCGGGAGATGCTCTGGCAGATCGTTTCCGACGCCAACCTCTTCCTGCGGGATACGGGGCGAGACAAGATCCTGCTGCACGGCTACCTGGGCTCTTCCACGGAGGAGCTCATCGTCGACGCCTCGCAGGCGGCATTCCTGTTCAAACGGACGGCTTCCTGCAACGACCGGGCCTACGACCCGAACTACCTGCTCAACCGCATCGGGGCCATCCCCGAGGGCCCGTTCTCCATCCCGGCGGACCCCTGCGACTCCGACCCGGCCCAGTGGCCCGCCCAGGACTACCCCGCCTACCCGGTGCTCATGGTCCACACCAGCGGCCAGAGTTGCTGGTACAATTCCGCCCTGCTGGAAGCTTACAATATGGACATGCGCACCCACTACGCCGTGCAGTTCGGCGAGATTGCCGTAGTGGGCGAAACCCCGCCGCCGGCCTCCAGCGCGGAGTGGGTGTTCCAGGCCGACCCCGCGGGGGAAGGTTTCCGGCAGCTGGCCGCCCTGGCGCTGCCCCAGCTCGCCGACGTCGTGATCCACCGCCCGCTGCCCGAACTTTCCCTGCACGTTCCTTTCCAGGTCACCGCGGTGGATTCCGCCGCGGGTGCCGTCCGCTGCCGCCTCCTGCTCACCGCCCTGTCGGAGGAACTGCTGGGAGACGATTCCCCCCGCACCATGATCCCTCTCTACCGGCCCATCGTCGAGTGCATCCCCGAAGCCGACTGGGACGCCGCGGCCGCCTACTGGGGCAAGATACCGGGCGCCGACCCGCTCGGCTCCGGCTACTGGGACCCCCGCAACCCCTACGGGACCAACTGGTACAACGGCTCGGACCGGGGCATCACCCAGTACTTCCACGACAGCGCCGCCCGGGTCTGGCGGCCCACCGGCTACGCCGAGCACTACGTCATGCGCGACATCCTCATGAACTACGGCGCGGAACCCCTCACCGTCGGGCAGGCCATGCAGAACCGGCGGAACCTGGCCCCCTGGTGCCACCGCCACGGCCTCACCGCCACCCAGGACATCATGTTCTACCGCCGCGGCACCGCCGACGTGGAGTTCCTGGCCTGCGAGGGGCTCTCCTACAACCACCGCATCCCCGGAGGCGAGGCGTTCCACGCGGAGTCCGGAATCCCGCCCGGGGAGCCCACGGGGGGGCTCAACCTGCGCATCGGGCTCTACTACTACCTGGAAAACGTTGCCGAAGTCCCGGAAGTGCTGAAGCTGGCCGAAGAGAGCCCGACCCGGCGGGACGTCGACCGATTCCGCCCGCCCGCCGCCCACCCCGAATTCCCGGGCTGGCTGGAGTGGAGCGGCTGGAAGCTGCAGATGGACGGGGGGCCGGGCACGCGCACCTTCTTCACCAGCGCCCCCGTCCCCAAGACGCGGATGGTGGAGCCCACCGTAGTGCCCGTCGAGGGCGGCGGCACCCGGACTTTCTTCAACCACGGCTTCGGCCTCCTGGTCACCACCAACGTCCAGGAGTCGGATTTCTCCAGCCGGGAGACGGGCGCCCTCTACTGGCTGGTCCGCGAGTCGGACCCCGCTTCCCCCGCCTTCACCGGGGCCATGGCGGGCAACTACGCCTTCCTGAAAAAGGGCGTCATGGAGTGGCTGGACCTGACCGTGGACACGGCCGTCCTGGAGGCGAACCTGGCGCTGCTGGCCCACGCGGGCGGCGGGACGGCCGAGCAGCGCGCCCAGTTGGCCGCCAAGGTGACCAACGTGGTGGCCCAGGCCAAGGACGCCTGGCGGCAGACCCTCCTGGTCCTGGCCCGGGTCTGGTAAGAGCACTCCCTGCGCGCCGACCTGGACCCGCCGACCCCAGCGCAGTTCGTCTGCCACTGCATGGGCGACGCCGGGGTCGACCTGTACGTGGGGGCCGTCAAGCAGTTGAAGGCCGACGTCGAGACCCTCCCCTCCACCTGGGAGGCCCTGCCGGAGCACTGGCGGGCCGCCCTCCCCGCCGACGCCGACCTCTCCCGGATCCGGCGCTACTTCCGGAACGAACGGTTCCGGGTGGAACACCTGATGAACGTCTCCAGCCGCGCCATCCAGGACATCCGGGGCGCGGGCGGCCTCGACGAGGCCACCACGCCCGACGCGCGCAACGTCGTCTTTTCCACCGAGCCGGCCATCGTGGGATTGGACGGCGAGTCGATGGCGATCCTCCTGCCCGCCTCCCAGGAACTGTGGGAGATCCCCCACGACGGCCCCTTCGACGTCTGGCTGGGCGAACCCGCCGCCCCCCGCTCGGCCCACGGGTTCCCCTTCGCCATGGCCGTGGACCAGGACATCCCCGTGGCCCTGAACACCGACCCGCCCTCCGTGCGCGACCCGCGGCCTGCCTTCACGCTCATCGGCGCCGTGGCCCGCACCCCCTTCGAGCGCGACCCGGAGCACTGGCTGGACCAGACGGGGACCACGCCGGCCACCTACCCGGTGGACTACCTGCTGGGCAAGGCGTACGGACCCTGGGGGCTCACCGCCGCCGGTGCCAACCCCATGGCCCTGACCATGGAGCAGGCCCTGGGCGGCATGACCTTCTGGGGCGCCTACGCCGCGGGGTGGGAGGACCGGCTGGGCGCCTTCGCCCTTCCCCCGCCCGGCAGCGATTCCCCCGGGTACTTCGCCGACGCGGTGGTCTGGATGAGCAACCCCTTCGCCGTCAAGGGGCCGACGGGTTGGACCCTGGAGGACCTGGCCCGGATCCCCGAGGGCGTCAACGACGAGGCGCGCCTGGCCACCCTCAATGCCTTCCTCCAGGAGTTCCGCCCGCGGACGACCCTGGTGGCCGGCGTGCCCGTCTACGTGCAGCCGCCCGGTCTGCGGCCGCCGCCCGGGGAAGCGCTGGGCTCCGGCCCCGCCAGAGAGTGATCGCCCGGCGGCATTCACGGCGCCTCGACCGCCGTAGGCGCCCGATGTCGGAGAGAAAGGCCGTATTTTTTCCAATCAAAGATAACTCATTGATCCCACCGATCATGGATCAGTGAGATCAGTGGTCGACTCCTCTGGCCGGCTGCCGAAAGCGGCGGCTCGCCGCCGCACTCCTGGCCTTCGGCGGGCAGACGCCCCGGTTTTCGTCTGTCCCGTGCGCCCCGTGCCTCCGTGAGAGAATCCGGCGGCAGGCTGTCGCCGAGAGCCGGCCGGCTTACTTTTTCCCCTTGGCCCGGCGGAAGCGGGCCTTCTGGTCGACGGTCATCTTCTCGGTGGCGTACTGCACGATGAGCCGGGCGCAGGAATCCTTCCACCGCAGCAGGAAGTCCTCCACCGGGGCCGGGTCCTTCTTCCAGGCCTCGCGCAGAAACCAGCCCAGCCCCTGGTGGACCACCCGCTCCCCGTCGGACACGAGCGGCTCCACGAAGGGAAGCAGCTCCGAAACCGGCCGCCCCTTCTTCAGGGGCTTGATGAGCAGCACCGGCAGCGCCCGCCGCCGCCACTTGGAGGGGGCCTCCCGCCAGGCGGCGAAGGCCTCCAGCGGTACGATCCCCCGCAGCAGGAAATCCCCCAGCACCTCGCCGCACAGGAAGTCGGTGTGGGCCCAGTTGACGATGCCCCGGTCCAGCCAGCCGGCCAGGCGCTCCAGGGTCTCGGGGGCGAACTCCTCCCGGCAGGCGGCCACGAACCAGACGGCGTAGCTCGCCTCCTCGTACTTGCCGGTGGCCACCAAACGGTCGCCCAGGTCGAGGAAGCCCGCCAGCCCCAGTTCGGGGCCGCAGCGGGCCAGCCATTGGTCTCGCTGGGCCTCCATCTTCTTCTGGTCCATCCCGTAGGCGTCGTAGCCTTCCTGGAAATAGCGGCCGTATTTCAGGACGATGGCCGGGTCCGCGTTCCGGCGGCAGAATTCCCGGATTTCGTCGAACAGCGCTGAGACGGTCATGGGCGATCACCTCCCTGAGGATGACAGAATGATATACCTTCTCGGAAGCGCCACCAAGGAGCAAAACCGAACGGACGGCCCGTAAACATGGGCAGACCGCCGACCGGCGGACGCCACGGGAACTTGGAGGAACATCAGCCAACCGCAGAGAGCCGCGGAGGACCGCAGAGGAAAATCAAATCGTCGGCCAACCGGTTCGCTTCTCGGCGGCCCTCCGCGCAACTCCGCGGTTTCTCTTCTCCGGTTCCGGGTTTCGACCGGGTCGGCGTTGGGAAGATCGGCGAACAAACGAGGTGCTTCGGACGTAAGAAGGGAAAATGTTTCCACCGGCGGCCAGGCCGGCCATACCGTTCCGGTGTTCCGAAGGAGGACCGTCATGCCGCGAATCGCACCGATTTTCCCGGCGGTGACCCTTCTGGGCGCCCTGCTGGCGGCCCAAGCCCTGTTCGCCTTTCCCGTTGCGCCGCCCGCAGCGGGCTTCGCCCCGCCGGCCGGAGCAGGACCCGATACACTTTCAACGCAAGATTTCCGCCCTGCCGCAAACCCGTACGATCTCATAAACGTCGAGCGGATGATGTCCGCCTTGACGGAACTGACGGCCATCGGCTCCGGCAGTCTCTGGCGCACCTCGGGCTCGGACGGCGAGCGGCAGGCCTTCGCCTGGCTCCGGGGCCAGCTGGGCGCTCTGGCGGGCCTGCAGGCCCGGGGCGCGACGCTGGAGCGGCAGGCGTTCCGGATTCCCCTCGCCACCGAGGTGTGGGAGGCGGGCCTCGTTCTGCGAAAGGACGGGCAGGATTTTTCCGTCCCCGTGTACGCCCTGCAGGGCCACCGGGAGCTCGTGTCCCGCACCTTGCGCTTCGACACCGACGGCCAGCCCGGCGACGCGAACCGGAACCCCGTGGAGGTGACCGGAACGTCCCGCCTGCTCCGGTCCTACAGCGAGATCCAGGCCCTGGGCCCGGCCAGCCTGCAGGGGCGGGTGGCCCTGGCGGACTACGCCATCTTCGATCCCGGTCTCGTCGGCTCCGCCACCGCCCGCGCCCGGGCCGCCGAACTGCTGGGCAAGTCGCCCTCCGCCGTGGTCCTGGTCACCTCCTACAGCAACCGCCAGGGCGTCTCCCACGGCTCGTTCGCGGGGGACACGAACGCCTTCACCTTCCTGGACTCGCCCGCCGCCGCGCCCACGGCCTTCACTCGGCTGGAGGACCTGGCCCCGGCCGGCATCGTCAACTGGTCGAACCTCGCCGACGTGACCCGCGTGGGCCTGCGGCTGGACGTGGACGTGTTCTCCCCCGCGGACTCGGAGCTGGCCTGCCTGCGCATCCCGGGTGACGACGGCAGCCGCGCGGTGATCCTGGGGGCGCACCTGGACTCGCCCAACACGCCGGGCGCACTGGACAATGGAAGCGGATCGGTGGCGCTGCTGGAGGCGGCCCGCGCCTTCGACGCCTGGGGCCAGCGCCCGCCAGTGGACGTCTGGCTGTGCTGGTTCGGCAGCCACGAAAGGGGCATGTACGGCTCCACGTCGTTCGCCCTGGCCCACCAGGACCTGGTTGACGAAGCCCTGGGCATGCTGCAGGTCGACTGCCTGGGACACGCGGTGGACGGGCTCGTCCCCCGGATTTGCCTGGAGCAGTGGTCGTACGGCCTGTGGGGGGACTACGCCACCCCCTTTTCGTCGTTCGTGGCGGAAGCCGCGGCCGCGCAGGGCGACACACTCGCCCCCCTGCCCTACGACGGCGTGGCCTCCGACAACTCCTCCTTCGTGGGTTTCGACGTGCCCTCCGCCAACACGATCCTTATGGACCCCTACCACCAGAACGAGCCCCACATCGACAACCACTTGCACGACCCCTACGACACGGTGGCCCTGGCCGGTCTGCACACCGGCGAACTGGCCGCCATGGCCCGCGCCTACCTGGCGACGGCGCTGGAACTGGGGGCCGACCGACCGGACCTGCGCCCTACACTTCCGCCCAGGGGGCGCGCCGTCTTCGTGGCCAGCCACACCGAGCAGCCCCACATGACGCCCGCCGGGCTCACCTGGCTGGGCATGACCCTGGCCTGGGAACAGTTCGACGTCGATGCGGTACCCTACGGCCAGCCTGTCACTGCGGGCGATCTGGAAGGCGCCGCCCTGGTGGTCGTGCTGCCTGTGCTGGACTACGCGGCGGATTCGGGCGCCCCCCCCTACGACGAGGCCTGGTCGGCGGAGGAAGCGGCGGCCCTCCGGGACTACGTCGAAGGAGGCGGGTTGCTGGTCCTCACCACCAGCGCCTACCGGCTCAAGCAGCCCAACACCCTGCTGGAACCCAACGAGGACTGGGCCGGCAGCAACCAAGTCGGGGAGGCCCTGGGGGTGACGTACCTGGACCGCACCCTGGCGGAGGCGACGGCCGCGGTGACTTCCTCCCACCCGCTGGTGCAGGGCCTGTCGACCCTCGCCCTGGCGCCGGGCAACGGCAAGGCCGTCTTCGCCCCGGCGGGCACGACCCTGGCTCTGGCCGGCCCCGACACCGCCGCTTCGCACGTGCCGGCGGGCCGCCTGGGCGGGGAGGTCCTGGCGCTGGCCGACCTGGGCATCCTGGGCCACCAGGCCACCGCCGTGGTCAACCGGGCCTTCTGGCGGAACCTGGCCCGCTACGCCCGCTGGCGGCTGAGCGACCTGGACGGGAACGGCCAGGTGAACCCCGCCGACGGGGCCCTGCTGGCGGAATTCCTGGCCGGCGCCCGGGACAGCCTCCCCCGCGGGCTTGCGTCCGCCGACGTCAACCGGGACGGCGCGGTGAACATCCTGGACCTGCTGACGATCGCCGGGTCCCCCTCCTCGCCTCCGGCCGCCGGACCCGCCACGGGTCGAGGGGGACACACCCTCGACGCTCCCCCGTCAAAATGATCTAAGGTCAAATGATCAAAGGATCAACGCCCCGGAGACCGCACCGCCCGAACCCCGAGGACGTTGTCCTCGTAGCCGCTATGCAGCTCGAGGACATGACTATCGTCTAACCCGATGACGCGGAAAACGCCAGGGCTCGCCTCTTCCCGCGACCATAACCAGAAAGCCCCGCCCTCGTCGAACAGGGGGCACAACTTCAGGCACGCGTCGCCGGTGCAGTCCTTCCGCTTGAAACGGTTGTCGTATATTGACTTGTACTCCGCGATGGAAGGCATCCGCCAGTCCGTGTGCCCCCCCGTGGTCAGGGCGTCCACCCACGCCCTGGACTCGTCCCAGTTCTTCCCTCGCCCCGTGGCCCGGCGCGAGTCCGTCTTCGTCCACATCAACCCCGATTTCGTGTCGGTCAACGTCCCGTCCCCGTTGTCCACGTAGTGCCCGTACTGCACGTTCCGGGCCGGCTCCGCCGCCTGGGCCGCGGCCGGGGCAGTCGCTTCCAGGGGGACGTTTCCCGCCGCATCGGCAGGCGGGGCGACCGCCGGTGGGAAAACGGGACGCGGTTCCGGCGATGGCACGCCGCCGCTGCCCCGGGTCAGCAGGAACAGGCCCAAAGCCACCGCGGCGACCGCGGCCAGGGTCCACGTCAGGACCTGGTTCGGCCGTCCGCCCGTTTCAGCGGGGCAGACGGACCCTTCGGCGGCCTTCCCGGACGGGGGCATGAGCTTCCCAGGAACAGGAGAGCGGGCGGGCGTGGCCGCCTCCGTCTCCCCACTCCAAAAAGGGAGCGTCTCCTCCCCCTGCATCCGGGTGTCCCCCCCACGCACGTGCAGGGTGTCTCCGCTCCGCGCGCGGACCGGGCCGCCGGCCGCCGGCCGCGTCTCCCCCTGGCACGCAGCGCACAGGAAGGTCTTCGGGTCCTGGTGGCCCAGGCACAGTCCTTTCCGCCCGCAGCGAGCGCAGGTGAACGTGTCCGTGGTGCGGTTGGAACGCCCGCACATAGGGCAATCCACCAGTCCCTCCGCCCCGAACAACGCCGCGCGGAAAGCCGCCGCGTCGGGGAACCGGTCGTCCGGGGCCAGGGCCATGGCTCGGTCCAGGGCGTCCGACACCCGAGGCGAAACGTCGGGCCGGATCTGCCGAAGCGGTACCAGTGGGTCGGGTCGCTGCGCGCTCCGGGCCACCAGCCTCGTCTGCGCGTTGGCCGGCGCCTGTCCCGACAGCAGGCGGTACAGGGTCGCCCCCAGGCTGAAGAGGTCGCTGGCCGGGCTGGTGTGCAGGCCCGGCAGGAGCTGCTCCGGCGGCGCGTAGTCCGGCGTCGCCGCGTGGATGGACGAATTCTCCGTCCCCTCCTTCATCAGGCCGAAGTCCACCAGCTTGATCACCCCCTCGGGCGTCAGCCGGATGTTCGCCGGCTTGATGTCCCGGTGCACCACCGGCGACCGCTGGGAATGCAGGAAGGCCAGAGCGTCCAGCAGCTGGCCCGCGTAGCCCAGCACCACCGTCTCCGGCAACGTCCCCCGCCTGGCCGCCACGTCCTGGAGCGTCTGCCCCGGCACCAGCTCCATCACCAGGAAGCCCTTGCCATCCCGCTCGAACAGCTCCCGGTACGCCGGCAGGTTCGGGTGGGAGAGCCGCTGCAGCACCCGGAACTCCTTGGCGAAGACCTGGAGCATCTCCACGTGGAAGCTCTCCTTGAGCGCCGCCCGCTCGCCCTTCCCGTTCACCGCCTCGTACACCGCCCCGAACCCCCCGTAGCCCAGCAGCCCCTGCACCGTCCAGCCGGACACGACCGCGCCCCGGTCGTAGAGGCGGACGGCGTACTGCAGCGCCTTGCCGCACTTGGCGCAGCGGCTCTCCCCGTCGGCGTTCTCGTGGCGGCACCCGTACCCGGTCGTGCGGTCGAAGCAGATCTGCATGGCCCCCTTCGCCGTGTGGAAATGGAACAACGGAAGAATCGCACGGCGGGAGGACAAACTCAAGTTCCGTCTTGCCCTCGGCTTGGAGAAAACGCGGTCGGGTGGAAACGAGACGGCCCGATGGACGCCAGCCGTCCCATCCGAAGAGGTTTCCCGGGATTTCTCACGGAGGCACGGTGGACGGCGAGCACAAAAACACGGATGGGCAGGATGCCCAGGATTCTTGCGTGATCCTGTTCATCCTGCCCATCCATGTTCTGACGACGGGCGGGTCTGCCTGTCCTACCGGGCGGCCTCCGCTTCCCGCTTCTGGAGGCGGGCCAGCCAGCGGTTGTAGACGAACATGCACAGGGCCGAGAGCAGGCCGAAGCCGCCCAGGATGAGCCAGCCGCTGTTGGCGTAGAACGGGTCCAGCTTCAGGAGGCCCGAGGGCTGCTTGACGGCGTTGTGGCACATGAAGTGGTTGAAGAACAGGGTCCCCACCGGTCCGCCGACGATGGCCCCGAAGCCCATGGGCAGCTGGGCGTAGCCCAGGAAGAGGCCCTCCTGGCCCTTGGGGCTCAGGCTGCCAATGTACTCGTAGAGGCGGCTGGAGGCGAACAGTTCGCCGAAGGCGATGAGGGCCACGGTGAGCACGATGAACAGGCTGCCCACGGGCACCCAGAGCCCCGACATCGCCGTCACCCCACCCGACATGTAGATGGGAATCAGGTTCACGAGCATGGAAAGCCCGATGATGACCGTGCCCACCACGATGGAGCGGATGGGGGGCAGCTTGCCGAAAATCTTGGTGATGAGCAACTGGAACAGCACGATGACGATGGGGTTGGCGGCGGTGTAGATGTCCATGGCCGGGCTCAGCTCCACCGTCTGCTTCACGTACAGCGGCAGCAGGGTGTACACCTGGTTGTAGATGAAGTAGAAGCCGGAGGCCGAGAGGATGAAGAGCAGGAAGCGCAGGTTGCCCAGGACCTTGAAGATCCCGGAAAAGATCTCGCCCACGCTCTTGCGGGGCTTCTTCTCGGTGTTGCCCATCTCCACGTCGGGGTCCTTGTAGGTGAACAGGACCACCAGGAAGGCCACCGCGGCGGCCACCATGCTCACGGCGAAGATGATGGAGAGGTCGAAGCCCGGGGTGCGCCGCACCTTGAAGGCCACGAAGCGGCCCACCACGCTGCCGATGTTGATGACCATGTAGAAGATGGCGAAGCCCAGGGTCTTGCGCGCGCCGGAGGTCTTCTGGATGGTGCCGGCGATGCAGGGCTTGACGAAGGAGCCGCCGATGCCGATGAGCTGGATGCCCCCGATGACGGTGACCCAGACCTGCCAGCCGACGGTGACGCGGTCGGAGATGGCGTCGCCCAGCGCCTGCCCCCCGAACCAGACGGGGAGGCCCATGAGGAAGTACCCCACGGTGAGGATGGCGAAGGCCAGCAGCAGCGCCCGCTTGAACCCGATGCGGTCGGCGATGGTGCCGGAGAAGATGGGCAGGAGATAGAGGGTGCCCCAGAGCAGCGGCCCGTTGATGAACCCCGGCCAATCGGGCCCGAAGCCCATCTGCCCGAGGTAGAGGACGACGAAGCTGGCCATGGCGTAGAAGGCCGCCCGTTCGAACAACTCGATGATGTTGGCGGTCCAGAAGGAAGAGGGGAACTGGTTCGGTTTCGCTTGGTCCATGATGGGGTGACGGCTCCTTGTGTGCGGGCTGGGTGGTCCGCGCCGTGCGTCCCGGGGTGTCGGCCGGGCCCGGCGGCGTGTTTCGGACCGTGCAGTGTACCACGCCCGGGCCTCCCGGCAAATCCCCTTTTCCCCGCTCCTTCCGCCATCCCCCGCCCGGGCCCGCCGTCATACCCGCCGGGAGGAGGGGGCGGCAATCGTTTCCTCCCGTCAATGACGGAGGCGGCCCGGTCTGGCGGGCATCAGACCGAGCAGGCTCTCGCGGGGGCCCTCGTCGCCGTACAGCAGCCACTCCAGCATGGCGGGGTCGCCCTCCGCCAGGTGGAACTCGCACCAGGGCCGGATCCGGCAGGTCGGGCAGGTCTCGCCGCACCCGTCGATGATGGTGACCGAGTCCGGGTAGAGGGCCCGCAGGCGCACCGCCTCGGGCTCCACGGACAGGACCTTCATCTCCTCGCGCAGGATCTCCAGCCGGACTTCGGGTGGCACACCCCTGGGCAGCGTGACGAAGGCCCGGAACTCGCGGCGCAGGGTCTTTTCGAGCGAATCCAATTCCCGCTGAATCGATTTTTTCATGGCGTCCTCCCGGTGATGTTTTCACCGTAGACAACGCACGACCCCGAACTTTTCCGAAAATCCATTTTTATTGTTTGATACTGCTAGCGTTGCAAATTAACAAGGTGCACAAGGGTTTCAAGGCTCACATCCGCATATTGAAAATTCTTACTCTGTGTGCCCGTGTCTTGGTGGTTCCTCCCCCCTGATCGCCGTGTTGACAGCGCCCGACGTTTCCCCTAGGATGGCCGGTGAGCCGCCCCGCCCGTTCCCCCGCCGCTCTCGCCGTCCGGGCGGGCCCGCTCCGATTCCCCGCAGGAGGCGCCCATGTTCATCGTCCACGTCTTCCCCGGCGACGAGGGCTGGGGCTGAGATGGACTTCGAGTTCGCCACCGCCAGACAGATCGTCTTCGGGCCCGGCGCCAGCCGGCAGGCCGGAGCGCGGGCGGCCGCCCTGGGCCGGCGGGCGCTCCTGGTCACGGGCCGCTCCCCCCTCCGGGCGGCCCCGGTGCGGGAATCGCTGGAATCCCAGGGCCTGGCCGTCGCCACCTTGGCCGTGGGGGGCGAACCCACTGTCGATCTGGTCCGCGCCGGCACGGCGTCGGCCCGGGACTTTCGCTGCGACCTGGTGGTGGCCGTGGGCGGCGGCAGCGCCCTGGACGCCGGAAAAGCCGTCGCGGCCATGCTGGCCAACGAGGGCGACCTCCTGGACTACCTCGAGATCATCGGCCGCGCCCGGCCCCTGCCCCGGCCGGCCGCCCCGTTCATCGCCATCCCCACCACCGCCGGCACCGGCGCCGAGGTGACCCGCAACGCCGTGCTGGCCTCCCCGGAGCACGGGGTCAAGGTCAGCCTGCGCAGCCCGGGGATGCTGCCCGCCCTGGCCCTGGTGGACCCGGAGCTGACCCACGGCCTACCGCCCGACGTCACGGCCAGCACGGGAATGGACGCCCTGACCCAGGTCCTCGAGCCCTTCGTCGGCAACCGCCCCTCGCCCCTCACCGATGCCTTCTGCCGGGAGGGCCTGCGGCGGGCGGGCCGCTCGCTGCGGCGGGCCTGCCGGAATGGAGACGACGCGGCGGCCCGGGAGGACATGTCCCTGGCCAGCCTGCTGGGCGGCCTGGCCCTGGCCAACGCCCGGCTGGGCGCGGCCCACGGCTTCGCCGCCCCCATCGGGGGGGCTTTTCCGGCGCCGCACGGCGCCGTCTGCGCACGGCTCCTGCCCGCCGTCATGGCGGTGAACATCCGCGCCCTGGCGCAGCGGCTGCCCGGCAGCGACGCCCTGCCCCGCTACGCCGAGGCGGCCCGGCTGCTCACCGGCGACCCGTCCGCCACCCCGACGGACGGCGTGGACTGGGTAGGGCGGCTCTGCCGCGACCTGGCCATACCCGCCCTGTCGGCCTACGGCCTGACGGAGAGGGACCTGGAAGCCATCCTCCCCAAGGCGGCGGCCTCCAGCAGCATGCAGGGGAACCCCGTCCCGCTGACGAGCGCCGAGCTGGCGGAAATTTTCCGGCAATCATTGTAGTTTTTACTGTATTTATGATTTCATTTGAATTTTAACGCCAAGGCGCAAAGACGCCAGGACGCAATTCCCCCAAAATCTGGCTTTGCGTCTTTGCGCCCTGGCGCCTTTGCGTTGTTTTCTCGATCGTTTACGGTATGCCGAGAATGGGGCGCATCCGGTTCCGGCAGGCTGCCTCCCGGTTTTCGCTTGACGCCGCTTTCCCGCGGGGCTATCTTCGTCGCGAATTCCGCAAGGGTTCGCATCCAATTTTCACTGAGAGTCATGCCATGGCCGGCGCCAGCCTGTTAGCCCTCCTCGACGACATCGCGTCCGTGCTGGACGACGTTTCGGTCCTGACCAAGGTGGCCGCCCAGAAGACGGTGGCCGTGGTGGGCGACGACCTGGCCCTGAACGTGGAGCAGGTGGCGGGCGTGCGGGCGGACCGGGAACTGCCGGTGGTGTGGGCCGTGGCCAAGGGCAGCCTGGTGAACAAGGCCATCCTGGTCCCCATCGCCCTGGCGCTCAGCGTTTTCGTCCCCTGGTTGGTCATGCCGCTGCTCATGGTGGGCGGCGCCTACCTCTGCTTCGAAGGGGCAGAAAAGCTGGCCCACGGGTGGCGGCACCGGAAGAAAGCGGGCGACGAACACACCCGGGTCAAGCAGGCGGCCGAGCGTCTCGCGGCGGACCCCGCCACCCACGAGAAGAACAAGATCAGGGGGGCTGTCCGCACGGATTTCATCCTCAGCGCCGAAATCATCGTCATCGCCTTGGGCACGGTCCAGACGGCGTCCCTGGGGACCCGAGTCTCCGTGGTCACCGTCATCGCCCTGCTCATGACGGCCGGGGTCTACGGCTTCGTGGGCGGTCTGGTGAAGCTGGACGACCTGGGCCTCCTGCTCTTGCGGCGCCGGAAGCGCAACCGGTTCCGCCGGGCCCTGGGCCGCTTCCTGCTGATCGCCACGCCCCGCCTGATGCAGTTCCTGTCCTTCGCCGGCACCGCCGCCATGTTCCTGGTGGGGGGCGGCATCCTCTTTCACGGCGCCGCCCACGCTTTCAGCGAGCGCCTGGAGCACCTCCCTGTCCCCCTCCTCGGCAGCCTGGCCAGCCTGCTCACCGGTTTCGCCGCCGGCCTGACCGTGCTGGGCGCCTTCTCGGCGATCCGGTTCATCCGCCGCCCCGGTTGCAAGCCGCCAGAGAACGCAAAGAACTCATAGGCGCACCAGGTCAAGGTTCCATCAATGATCGTTACCGGGCGGCCCAGGCCGAAGATGCCCTTCCTTTTCGCATCCATTTCGTGCTCCGTGCGCTCTCTTGCGGCCGTACTCGCTGGCCGCGTTTCGGAGCTTGTCATTTCTTTATCGTTTTCTGTGAGTTAAGTTCATTTTTTCGGAAATTGCCTGACCGATTCGTTATGGAGGTGAGAAGTTTCTCGCATGACCTGGCTTGGAGCCGGGTCGGGAACAAGGAGGCAAAAATGGACGAAATCTTCGCCCTGTGCGACCGGGTGCGGCAGATCAGCTATGAAATCCACGAATACCTGGGCCACGGCCACCTGGAGAAGGTGTACGAGAACGCCCTGGCCCACCGGCTCCGGAAGGCGGGGTTGAGAGTGTCCCAACAGCACCCCCTGGCCGTGTTCGACGCGGACGGCTCACTTATCGGCGACTACCTGGCCGACCTGATCGTCGACGGGGCGCTGCTGGTGGAACTCAAGGCCTGCCGCGCCCTGGCGCCGGAGCACGAGGCGCAGCTCCTCGGCTACCTGAGGGCTTCGCGGATCGAGCACGGCCTGCTCGTCAACTTCGGATCCTACCGGTTCCAGATCCGCAAGTTCATCATGAGCGAACAATTCCAAGCCATTCCATCGTCGCCGCATGGGAAGGTTCCAGGATGAAAGCGATGGCCCGGCCGGACAACGGGCCGTCACCGCCGGGCCGAAGCAGAGTGGGAACGGGACCGTTTTCCCGGCCCGCTCCTCCCTGGGCCACGACTTCACTGCCCGACCGGTTCACTTCCCGAAGACGGACTTGAATATCCCGACGAACGTCGTGTAGTTGTAGTAGATCTTCCCTTTCGAACTGGCCGCCAGGTAGTTGAGGGTGTCCATGGCCAGGCCGGCCCGACGGTCCCGCGGGGCGACCTTCACGTAGAACACGTTCACGACCACCTTGTTGTCCTTGCAGTACTTGACCAGTTGTTGAAGCAGGGGATAATCGCTCGGCACCCCCGAGCTCTCCATGAAGTGGAAGCCCTCGTTGTCGATGCCGGTAGTGACGAAATAAACGGTCCGGTCCGCAACCTGCCCGTCCTTGAGGTATTTCAGCAGGTTCTTGTAGGGGGTGGTGGCCGAATTGGCCACGGTGAAGGCGAAACCGGCCGGCGGCCAGGCCATCTTGTCCAGGGGCCCTCCGTAGACGGGCTTCACGTCGTTGATGGCGAAAGACTGGATCTCGATCTGCCCGCCGGGCAGGTAACCGGCCAGGGACTCCATCCCCCGCTGGAAGTCGCCGGGGTCGATGGAAGCACGCATGTCCTGCTGCAGGACGAAGGTGACCTTCTCCGGAGTCGCCGCCACCGCGGACACGACCAGAAGCAGAGCGACAGACAGAAGACTCGCCAGGCGCATTTTCATCTTTCCCTCCTTCGAAATAGTTCTACACAGAGTTAGATGCAATTCCTGGCTAAACGTTCAGCCTGAATCCCGTTTTCCCGTCGCCTCGCCAGGATGTCAACACTTGTATTTTCCGACAAATGTTACAAAATTACAACTCCCGATCCGGGTCCGGGCGGGCATTTCTGGCCTATTCGGGACGCAGGCCGAAGCCGAGGATGACCCCCTCCTTGTTCAAACCAGCCTGAAGTCGAAGTACGGTACCCCCGAAATCCACCAGGTAGGTGTAGTTCCTCCGCTCTCCTTCTTCCGTGCGCTTGACCAGCGTGATGTCGGTGACGGGGCCCAGCGGCGCGAGACGCTCCTTGCACAGGTCGGCCCCCGCGGGAAAAAAACTGGCGGCGAAGTCGCCGGCGAAGGATTCTGGTTTGCCCGTTCCGGCAGCGAGATCCGCCAGCAGGGCCCGGAACCTCGCGGTGACCCCGGGTTCCGCGTCCTCGATGGCTTCCACGGCGGGCGGCGCCAGGGCCTCGTTCCACAAACCCGCCACCGCGTGGGCCAGTCTTTCCACCGGCACCCCCGCCACGTTGACGAAGAGGGCCACGGCGAGCTTGTCGTCCACATAGCGGGCGATGTAGGCTTTGAAGCCCTGCCAGGCGCCGCCGTGCTCGATCACCCGATGCCCGTTCACCCGGTTGATAAACCATCCGAAACCGTACCCGGTTTCCTTGCCGGAATTCAGTTTCCCGGAAGTGAAGGCCAGCTCGAGGCTGGCCCGGCGCACCAGTTTCTCGGTGCAGAGGGCCGCATCCCACTTGGCCACATCGGCCAGGGTGAGGTAGAGGCTGCCGTCCGCGGTGCTGTTGAAGGAGGGGGAGACCCATCCCTGATTCTTCCACTGCTGGCCGTTCCACAGATAGCCGGCGGCGCGGTTGGGGACGATGTCGCTCTCGCTGATGATGCGGGCCGTCTTCATGTCCAGGGGGCGGAAGATCCGCTCCTGCAGGAAATCCCCATAGAACCGGCCGCACGCCTGGCTGACCAGGGTACCGAGAACCGCGTAGGCCATGTTGCTGTAGGCGAATTTCTCCCCCGGCGGGAAGCCCAGTTTCTGCTGGTAGACGAACTCGCGCAACTCCTTTTCCGAAAGGTCTTTTCTCAGGTCGGTCGTCGCGGGGTAGTCGCCCAGGCCCGACGTGTGGGTGAGCAGGTGCCGGACGGTCATGGGCCGCCATGTTTCGGGGGCGTCGGGGAAATAGGTGCGGATGCTCTCGTCGAGCTTGAGTTTCCCTTCCTCCACCAGCATGAGCACGGCCATGGCGGTGTATTGCTTGCCCGTCGACCCCGACTGGAACACAGTCTCGGTTTTCACCGGCACCTGGTGCTCCAGGTTGGCCAGGCCGTACCCTTTTCCGTAGAGGATGCGCCCTTCGCTGAGAACGGCCAGGGCCACGCCGGGAATGTGCAACTTCTTCATCTCCTTGTCGATGAAGGCGTCGATCCGGGCCGCGCGTTCCGCGGCCGGGGGAACGTGCTCGGCCGCCCCGGCGGCCCCGGAACCACTCACGCCGGACGCGAGTAGGGCGAAGGGGAGGAAAAGCAGGCTGACCAGGCGTCGGCATGAGGTCATGGTGTTCATTTTCGCTCCAGGAAAGCGGGGTGTCGGCACGCGTGAATATGAACGCGACGGACCGGTTTTTGTTTCAAGAAGAGGAGACTTTCCGATGGCGCCCGGCCCGAGGAAGCTCGTCCCGCGCCGGGCCATCCTCAACCGATGAGGAAAACGCCGTCGCGCATGATGGCGGCGCCGTCCACCTCGATGGTCACGCGCCGCAGGACGGCGTCCACGTGGGCGCAGGAGTTCCACGGGGCCCCGGTCTTGTTCGGGCAGCCGTGCCCGATGGCGATGTGCACGCCGGGGAACTTCTCGTCCTGTAGCAAGTTGCCGATGATCCGGTCCAGCCCGGGGTTGGTCCCGATGGCGAACTCCCCGATGCGGTTGGCGTTTTCGTCCTGCCGGGTATACTGGAGCAGGTCCTCGGCGATATCGGGGCGCCGGGCGCACGAGATGCCGGTCACGACGCCGCCGGCGAAGGTCACCGTCACGGGGTTGTCCTCCAGCGACCCCTCCCGCTGGAAGTGGTCGCCCAGGCAGCCGTCCACCACCGCCACCCCGTCGGCGGTGCGCGCGCAGGTGAACACCTCGCCGTCGGGCAGGTTCTTCCAGTTCCCCGGGGTGATCAAGCCGTCAGAGTTCACCCAATTCCAGTCAGGGTGCAACCCAACCGTGAAGTCCGTGCCGGCGGACGACGTCACGCGGATGGCGGACGCCGGGCGCACCGTCTCGTACACGAGCCGGTTCCGTCGCTGGACCGCCTCGTAGTCGGCCGACATGCCCGTCTCCATGATCTCGCGCGTCACGCCGGGCATGTGGGCGTGCTTGAGGCGGGGGAGACCGCCCACCAGCTGGAGCATGGGGGTGCGGAAGGACTGGAGTTCGCCGCGCTTCCCCGTGGCCGCGTAGACGGAAGTGGTCGCCGCCCGCAGCTTCTCGGCCACCACCGCCGGCAGGGCCAGGGGCGCGGAGCCGTCCTCCGGGCGCGCCCCGAAATCCTCCATGACGAAGCGGCTCACCCGGGCCCCCGCCAACTGGAGTTCGCGCTCCAGGGCGTCGGCCACCTCCGCCGTCTCCCGGTCGGTGATCAGCACGGCCGCTTCGCCCGCCTCGACGCGCAGGCAGGACCGCACGGCTTGCCGGGCCCCGTACTCCAACGATCCCATGGTCGCCTCCTTATGGATGGTAAACCGTCGCTATTTTCCCCGGATCTTCTTCCAGACGTCTGGCCAGAACTCGGAGAACAGGTTGCTGGAAAAACGCCCCAGGATGCCCCAGCCGGCCCGCGCCAGACCGTCCTGCCAGCGGTTCGCACTGTCCGGGAACCAGGCGTTGGCCAGGAAGCCCGACGATAGCACGCCGGCATAGCGGGCGTAGGCGGGCATCGTCCGGCCCTCCCGGTTGTAGGCGAGGAAGGTGGTGCGGAAGGCGTGGCCCGTCCGGGACCAGAACTTCCCGCCACCCTGCCGCCAGTAGCGTGGGTCCTCCCCCCAGATGGCCCCGAGGCCGGCCTCGACGCCGTTGCCGAACATCACGCAGGCTTGGCGGCTGCCGAAGCGCTTGGCGAAGCCCTCCCAGGTGTCGCCCCACTCCTCGGGCCGGTTCAGGGCCGTCCAGAAGGCGCTGGTGAAGGTGCCGGCCGCCCAGTTCTGCCAGCCGAAGCTGGACTGGGCGTACCACTCCAGGCGGTCGTGGCCCGAGGGCGCCTCATAGGAGGCTGCCGCATCGGGCTTCTTCGCCTCTATTTCCGCCGCCGCCGGGCCCTGCTGGGCCAGGGCGGGGACCGTCAAGAGGAAGGCGATCAGGGCAAGGAAATACTTCATGGTGGTCCTCTTCGCAAAATTGAGACGGGGCAGTATAAACCCGGCGCCGTCGAAGCTCAACCGTCCCGTGGGCACAAGGGGAGGAGCGGGCCGGCCGGGCGGCCTCCCGGCCGCTGCTTCTTTCAGCTCGTCCGGATCTATTTTTTCCCTTCCCGCTGGATCCGCTTGCGGATGACGTCCCAGCTGCGGGTGATCAGGAAGCTATCCTCCATGTTCCCCACCATGGTCACAAATTTCCGCCAGGGGGCGGCGAAGCTGAGGACGTCCCCCGGCAGGCAGGCGCGGGCGGAGGGGTCGAACAGGCCCAGGACGCAGCGGGGGCGCTCGGCGCGGTTCTCCAGCAGCGGATAGAGGAGAAAGCCGCCGCAGCCGGCCCCGAAGGGGGTGTAGACGCCGCCGCTGCCGGCTTCGTCGAAGTTGGCCAGGGAGAAGAGGCCGGCCAGGACGTCCGGCGGGGCGAAGAAAACCGCCGCCTCGGGGGAGTCGTTCGCGTTCAGGCGGTCCCAGCGCTTGAAGATGAGCCAGCGGGCCGGCGCCGAAAAGGCGGGCGCCGTCTTCAGCAGTTCCAGGACCAGTTCCGGGGACTTCTTGTAGCGTTCCCCCTCCAGCCGGCCGGGGATCCCGTAGGAGAGGAAGTACTCGAAACCGGGCATGATCTCGTGGGCGAAGCCGGCATAGCGCTTGCCGCCGAAGCAACCGATGCGGTCCCCGTCGAAGCAGCGGGAGCGGCCGGCCCGGACGGGGTTCAGCGCCCCCGCCAGGCAGCGGAACTCTTCGGTCACCGGGGAAGGTTCGGCGTCGCCGGGGTCGTCGGCGTAGAAAAAGGCCAGCGGCAGTTCGGCGCCGGGGAAAAATCGCTCCCACAGCCCGAGAAACTTTTCTTTCAGCTCGAGGTCCATGATCGTCACCCTCCTCGCGAGTTTGCGGCCGGAATGATATCACAGGGCGGGCGCAGGGCCACGGTGATCCTGCACCGGGCCCCGCCGGACGGGGATCATCGCTTCCGGAGCCCGGCGGTTTTCCGGAGCAGCCAGAAGGTGTACCCGACCAGGACGGCGACCACGACGGCCAGGCCCGGCCAGATCCCCCACAGGGGCAGGGCGGCCAGTTGCCCCCGGGCGATGGCCAGGATTGCCAGCAGGGCCGTGGCCACCAGCAGGTTGGAAGCCGCCCCCACGGCGAAAAGGTACTCCACCACGTCCTCGCGGAACTCGGCCTGCCGCTCGGGCGGCAGGTCGAAGAACGCCTTCCGGCCGGGCCGGTTGGCGAAACAGGGGTGCCGAAAACTCCAGCGGATGAACCAGGCCGCGCCAAACAGGGCCAGCGTCAGAACCCAGGGCAGGAGAAAGAACAGCAAGAAAGTGCCCACGCCCCGGTCGGCCCAGCGGTCCGCCTGCCCGTTCAGTCCGAAGTGGACGGGGATGCGCCCGGGCAGGGCCCGCCAGACCAGGGCCCCGATCAGGGTGGTCACGGCCGGCAGGGCGATGTTTAACCACCGCAGCGCGCACCGGATCTTCGTCCTTTTCCCATTCTCCATCCGAACCTCAGCACCTTGGATTTACCGCCGCACCGACCCAACCAGCGATACATTCATTTTATACTATTCCTATTTTATTTAATTTCTATCCATAAACAAGAGGTGCCTTGCCGCCTCTGCGATAATCCATTAGTTTGTTGCGGTTATTCTAATTTCCAGACAGTCCGGTCTTTTTTTAACATCACATACCCACCTACATTCGCTTTTACGACCGTCAACGCACCATAAAGTTCTTTTATCGAAGTTGGTTGTGCGGCTACTCTGCTCTCAACCGAATTTTCTCCAATCTCAATTAAACCCCAAACGGAAACGGTTCCATCCGCCGTAATTGCAATGGATTGGTTATCTCTTGTCCAGATTTTAGTTGTTTGTGCCAAATTCTTCACATAATCTGGACAATCCCGGCTTATCAACGTTCCATCGCCTGACTGGCCAAAGGAATTGTCTCCCCATACCAAGACGAGACCATTTTTCGTCAAAGCCATCGAATGCCACTTTCCCGCGGAAACTGACACTATATCGCGGAGACCGGTTACGAGAAAAGGAACTAAAAAATCGCTTTCAAACATACGCTCAGGGTTGCCGAACTCGCCACCCTCTGTGTTCAGCCCCTGAGGGTAGAAACATTGACCCATTTGTAACATCTCGTTACAACCCCACGTCCATACGCTCCTGTCTTTCTTCAAGGCGATAGAATGCATGTCGCCGCAGGCAACCATTAAGACATTGTCGATTCCTTTCACAGGAGTGGGTTCGGTTCGAGATGTGTTTGAATCATCACCTAGTTGACCGAATTTGTTGTCCCCCCACGACCAGACCGTTCCATCTTCTAACACAGCGAGGGAATGTTTCTCTCCGGCCGCAATGGTCATAACATTTCCAATTCGTTTAACCCTGACCGGTTCAGTACGATTCTCTCTCGTCCCATCGCCAAGTTGCCCGGAGTCGTTCAAACCCCAGGCCCAAACCGTCCCATCCTTCTTGAGAGCCAAGGAATAACAACTTCCCGCAGCGATCGCTTTCACGTTGGAGAGCGAACGAATTCGAGTTGGAATAGACAAATAATTGGTGTTTGTTCTTCCACATTGCCCAGCCTCGTTACCGCCCCAGGCCCAAACCGTCCCATCCTTCCTGAGGGCCAGACAGTGATGAAAACCAGCAGACAATTCTGAAACATTTTTCAATGATATGATTTGTTTTAAAGCCATCTCCTGTCCTATTGAAAATACAGAGTGAAGACAAACACCGACAAGAAGAATCTTTGCCTTAAAAGCAATAAATGCTTTGTTGTGAATATGTTTCATGTGCTTATGGCCTTTTCGTCGAAGTAAAATTCACTGCGGCAAAAGCTGTTGCATTTCATATAATTCAGCTTCAAAAAAAACATTAAATGCTTAAGCCTTCTAAGCATCGGGAAAAAAACAAGATGACCATCTCTCCAATCCTCAATAATTCCAGGCCAAATGAGGTGAGAAGGGCACTCAAAGAGAAGGCTAAATTTACTTAAATCAAACCAATGCGGCCCTCAGCAGTTTCTCTTTTCGGGTTGTGAGCGTAGCCCACCTTGGTGGTTAACATTTCTGCCTCATCCGGTAATCGTGTAGATGGACTCGTGAACGAAGAGGACGCGGAGGA
>CAYTBK010000061.1:0-23718 GCA_964436005.1 uncultured Acidobacteriota bacterium | reverse complement strand
TTGTGGAGAGCAGCAGCGGCCTGTTGGATGCTAGAATATCGGAGCAGTTCCGCGAAGTCGAAAAGGAACTGCTCGAGCTTCTTCCCGGGGTCTGATCGCCGCGCGGCGGGCGGGCGCCGGGGCGACGGCCCGCCGGACAGACTCAGCGGAAGGGGAGACATGCCATGCGCCGGATCGATTTGAAGCGCTACCACGAGCGGTTGAAAGAGATCGATCCCATCACCAATCAGGGCGTCGTGCAGAAGGCCGTCGGGCTGCTCATCGAATCGGTGGGCCCTTACGTGCCGGTGGGAACCATCTGCCAGGTCCTGTCCAAGACCCCGTCCGATGAGCCGACCATGGTCGAGGTGGTGGGTTTCCGGGAACAGGCCGTTCTCAGCATGGCCCTCGGCAACCTGTCCAACATCCAGATGGGCGACCGGCTCATCGCCAAGAAGAAGTCGGGGACCGTGCCGGTGAGCAAGGGCCTGCTGGGCCGCGTCCTCGACGGCATGGGCACGCCGCTCGACGGTTTGCCCCTGCCGACCCCCGAAGCCTTCTACCCCCTCTACAACAAGGGCCAGAACCCGCTGGAGCGCGAAAACGTCCGCGAGGTGCTGGAGACGGGCGTGAAGGCCATCGACCTGTTCAACACCTGCGGCAAGGGGCAGCGCGTGGGCATCTTCGGCGGCAGCGGCGTGGGCAAAAGCACCCTCATGGGCATGCTGGCCCGCTTCACCTCGGCCGACGTCAACGTACTGGCCCTGGTGGGCGAGCGCGGCCGCGAAGTCCGGCTGTTCCTCGAGGACGAGCTGGGTGAAGCGGGTTTGAAAAAATCAGTCGTCATTGTCGCGACGTCGGACACCTCGCCCCTGATCCGCATCCGGGCCACCATGATGGCCACGGCCATCACCGAGTATTTCCGCGACCAGGGCCACAACGTGCTCTTCATCATGGATTCCGTCACCCGCGTGGCCATGGCCCAGCGGGAGGTCGGCCTGGCCGTGGGCGAACCGCCCTCCAGCCGGGGCTACACGCCCTCCGTGTTCGCCATGCTGCCGGTCATCGTGGAGCGGGCCGGGGCTTTCAAGGGCAAGGGCAGCATCACGGCCTTCTACACCGTCCTGGTGGAAGGCGACGACATGAACGACCCCATCGCCGACACCATGCGCTCGCTGCTCGACGGGCACGTCGTCCTGTCCCGGGACCTGGCCTGGAAGAACCACTACCCCGCCATCGCCCTGCTGGAGTCCATCAGCCGCGTCATGTCGCAGATCGTCGCCCGGGACCACCTGCGCTCCGCCGGCCGCTTCCGGGACCTCCTGGCCGCCTACTCCGAGGCCGAGGACCTCATCAACATCGGCGCCTACAAGTCGGGGAACAACCCCCGCATCGACGAGGCCATCAAGAAATACGACGACATGAACCGCCTGCTCAAGCAGGACAGCAATTCCCGCGCCTCCATGGAGGAGACGGTCCCCATCCTGCAGGCCCTGTTCCGGGAGTGAGGCGTCGGGCCCGGCCCGGCGGGTTTTTCCGGTTCACGGGGCCGGCGGCGGCCCGGGGAGACGTTCCTAGATGGGATCCTACGAGTTCAGCCTGGAGAGCGTGCTTCAGCTCCGCAAGACGCTGAAGGACCTGGAAGTGACCCGCCTGGAGCAGGAGATCGCCATCCTCCGGGACATCGACGCCGAACTGGAGGACTGCCGGCAGCGCATGGCCGACACGGAGGAGCGCCTGATGGAGGAGCGGCAGCGCAAATCCATCGACGTCGCCCTCATCATGCGCGAGGAGCGTTTCGCGGAGGGCCTGAAGGCCGAGGAGCAGCAGATCATCGGGCGGCGGGAGGCCCAGGTCCAGGTGGTGGAGCAGCGCCAGGCCATCCTGCTGGAGCTGACCCGGGAGCAGAAGGTGATGGAGAAGCTGAAGGCCCGCGATTTCGCCGCCTTCACGGCCAAGGAGCGCAAGAAGGCCGAGAACGCCGTCGACGAGATGGTCCTCCTGATGAAGAAAGAGGAGATGCTGGAGGCGGAGGGGGCGCATCCGCCCACCGGGGCGGCGGGACCTCCCGAGTCCGAAGAGGGCAAGAAATGAACCAAGGTCGATCGCCACGATCCCGTGTCCTGGCCCGGGCGATGCTCCGGGCCGTCCTGGCCGCGCTGCTGGCCCTGGGCGGCGCCTGCTCGCGCCCGCGCCAGGCCGGGCAGCCCGTGCCAGGGCAGGTCCGGCGGGTCGTCTGCATGTCGCCGGCCTACACGGAAATCTGCTTTGCCCTCGGCAAAGGCGACCTGATGGTGGGGGTGACCGACTTCTGCTCCTATCCGCCGGAGGTCAAACGGCTGACCCGGGTCGGCGGTTTTCTGAACCCCAACCTGGAACTCATCGTGCGCCTGAAGCCGGACCTGGTCCTGACGGCCCCGGAGCAGCCGGAGTTGCGGAAAAACCTGAACCAGCTGGGAATCGCCACCTTGGAAGTGCCGGTGCACAACTTCGCCGAAATCCGCGCCGGCATCGCCACCATCGCCCGGGCGCTCCACGCGGAGCCGGCCGGCGAAGCGCTGGCCCGGGCCTTCACCCGAGGCGTGGGCGCCTTGCCCCTGCCGCCGGGCGAACGGCGGCCGCGGGTGCTGGTGGTGGTGGGCCGCACCATCGGCGACCTCTCCAGCGTCTACGTGGCCGGCCGGGGGACCTTCCTGTCCGAGGTGCTGGCCAGCGCCGGCGGGGAGAACGTCTACGAGGGCTCCATCCTCTACCCCAACCTGTCCCTGGAGGGGATCGCCGGCCTGAACCCGGACGTGATCCTGGAGCTGCGGCCCGGGGAGAGCCTCTCCCCCGAGGCGCGGGTCCGGGCGGTGGAGGACTGGAAGCAGCTCCCCTTCGTCCGGGCGGTCCGGGAAGGCCGCGTCTACCTGCTCACCGACGACTGCATCGACATCCCCGGCCCCCGCGCGCCGCAGACCGTCCGCCTCTTCCACGACACCCTGTTCAAGAAATAGCCGCCCAGGAGTGCGGCGGCGAGTTCGCGAGACGCCGCTTTCGGCACAGCGGGCAGAAAACCACTAAGGCACGAAAAGCACAAAGAAAGAAAATAGGTTAGGGTAGTAAAAGATGAACGCGGGACACGGGGGAGACCGTGTTGTTGTTACGGTGGACGTCGAGTGCCCGGAAGCGATGGAGGGGCAAGCGGTGGGGCCGCCAGCCTGAGATCCTGGCTCACGCCGGAAACAGCGGACCATCTGATCGTGACCGTGGAGAATCCATAGCAAAATAAACCACTAATCTCACTAATCCCATCGATGAGGCTGCTTGCCTAATCCGCCCGGCCGCCACCAACGGCGTCACCAATCCCTGACTCAGGAGTGCGGCGCGCAGCTTTGCGGAGCGCCGCTTTGGCCAGGCGCGCAGGTTGCCGGAGCGCCGAACGCGGAGACTCCCGTTAGGGGCAAGAATCCGCCTCGCACCTTGGCCGAAAGCGGCGGCTCGCGGACTCGCCGCCGCACTCCTGGGTCAGGTGCGCAGCAGGGCGCAGACGAAGTCGGGGCGGGTGGCCGAGGGGATGGTTTCCTGCGCGCTGGGCCCGGTCCCGGTGGACCCGGCGTCGCGGACGAAGCGGACGAGCGGCGAGGCCTGCAGCCCGAAGGCGGCCACCAGGGCGCCGGGGCGGGCGAACAGCGTCCGGCGCAGGACGTCCTCGCCGATCTCGACGGCCCGCAGGGTCCACAGGAGCGCGGGGCCCTCCGCCGGCGGCGCGTAGTCCTCCAGCCGGCCGTGCACCACGGCCAGGTTGGGCAGGGGCAGGGTGTAGGCCACATGCTTGAGGAAAACGCACTTGCGCCGGTCGGAGTCGAGGGCCACCACCCGCCGCTCCGGGAAGGCCAGGGCGAGGGGGACGGCGACGATGCCGTTGCCGGAACCCACGTCCACCGCGCATTCCCAGGAATGCCGGCCCAGGGCGGGCAGCATTTCCCGCAGCGGGGCCAGCAGGGCGTCACGGACCTCGCGGCCGCTCGGGCAGCCCGTGAGCTTCATCTTGGCGTTCCAGCGGATCAGTTCCTCGACGTAGCGCCCGAGGGCCCGCTCATCCCTGGGCATTCCGCTTCTTCTCCTTCTTCCGGTAGACCAGCCAGCACACCAGGATGCTGCCCAGGTACAGGAGGATCATGGGGGCGGCGAACATGAACAGGTTGACGATGTCGGTGGTGGGGGAGACGACGGCCGCCACCAGGAAGATGATGATGATGGCGTGGCGGAGCGTCTTGATCATGAACCGGGGGGTCAGGATGCGGAAGAGGGACAGGAAGAAGACGACGATGGGGATCTCGAAGATCAGGCCCATGCCCAGGATGATCATCATGGCGAACTCGTAGTACTCGTCCATGCTGATCTGCGGCGTGTAGGGCTGGCCCACCTCCAGCAGGAAGCGGCAGGCGGCGGGGAAGGCGTAGCGGTAGGCGAAGGCGCAGCCGCCGGCGAAAAGGGTGAAGGTGCTCAGCAGGAACGGCCAGCAGTACCGCTTCTCGTGCTTGTAGAGGGCCGGGGCGATGAACTGCCAGAGGAACAGGATGATCAGGGGCGAACCGAGGATGATGGCGCCGGAGAGGGCCACCTTGACGGAAACGGCGAAAGGCTCCTGCAGGCGGAGGAAGACCAGGGTCGTGCCCTTGGGGAGGAACTTCACCAGCGGGGCGGCCAGGACGGAGTAGAGCCAGCCGTTGAAGCAGAAGGCCACGACGAAGCAGACCGCCAGCGCCAGGGCCGATTTCACCAGGCAGCGCCGGAGTTCGTTGAGGTGCTCGAGGAGCGACATGGTTTTCAGGGCGGCTTCGTTGTCCTTCATGGGGTCTCCCTTGCGGCGAAGCCGAATTTATACCACAGCCGGCCCCGGCGGGGAACCGCGGAGTTGCCGGCGGCTGCCGGCGGCGGTCGGGGCAGACGTCGCCACAGAGGCACGGGGGCACAATTCAGGCGGATGGCCTATTGCCGGAGATGGTGCGATACTTATGCGCCAACAGCTACCTCGAGCGGATAAATCACGGCATATTCACCGCTTTCCGGCAGGTCGTCGGGGCCGAAACTCTCGATGTAAAGTTCGACGGCTTCCTTTGTGTTCTGCCGGAACGTTCGAAGGGATGTTACACTGGGCGAAATGTGCCTGGCGCAGGCGGCCGGCGACCGGCGGCGACCCCCGGGAGCCCAGGAGGAACCATGGAAAGCAAGCACGTCGTGGCGGTGGTGGAGGACGACCCGGACATCCGCCAGCTGGTGGCCTCGACCCTGGCCCGGAACGGCCTGCACGTGCTGCCGTTCGGCGACGGCGGCAGCTTCCGGCAGTCGCTGGCCCAGGGCTGCCCCGACGCGGTGGTTTTGGACCTCATGCTGCCCGACGGAGACGGGCTGGACATCTGCCGCGACCTGCGCCGGTCGCCGGAGACGGGCGACGTGGCCATCCTCATCCTCTCGGCCCGCAGCGAGGAACTGGACCGGGTGCTGGGGCTGGAGCTGGGCGCCGACGACTACCTGCCCAAGCCCTTCTCGCCGCGCGAGCTTTCCGCCCGGGTCAAGGCCCTGCTGCGCCGGAAGAACCGCGCGCAGGAGCCCGGCGCCCTGCTGGAAATCGGCGGGGAGATCACCCTCGACCCGGACTCCTTCGTGGCCCACGTGGGCGGCCAGCGGGTGGAGCTGACGTCCACCGAGTTCCGCATCCTGCGCATCCTGGCCGAGCGGAAGGGGCGGGTGTTCACCCGGGACGAACTGCTGGACCGCCTCTGGGGCAACGAGAAGACCGTCCTCGACCGCACGGTGGACGTGCACGTGAAGAACTTGCGGCTCAAGCTGGGGGAGGCGGCCCGGTTCGTCCGCAGCATCCGGGGCGTCGGCTACAAGATCGAGGAATCCTGAGGCGGCGGGAAGACCATGAGCCGAGGCAACTTTTTCTGGAAGATCGTCCTCCTGGCCACGGGCGTGGCCACCCTGTTCGGCCTTTTCACCATGTGGCTGGCCTACGTCGACATCCGCTCCGCCTGGGTGGATGCCACCGACAGACACCTGAAGTCCCTGTGCCTGGCGGTGGAGGGCCAGATCCTGCCCTTCATCGCGGTCAACCGGGAAGCCGAGGCGGACCGTTTGGCCAAGGCGCTGGGTCGCGAGCTGTCGGCCCGGCTCACGGTGATCCGGCCTGACGGGCGGGTGGTGGCCGACACAGCGGGCGACCCGGCGACGATGGGGAACCACGCCGACCGGGCCGAAGTGGCCGCCGCCCTGTCGCTCGGGGCCGGCTCGGCCGTCCGGCACAGCCTGACCCTGCGCGAAGACCGGGTGTACGTCGCCCTCCGCAGCCCGCACAAGGGCCCGTTGCAGGCGGTCATCCGGGCCAGCCTGTCGCTGGAGGAGGCGAACCGGCTCTCCAACCGCCTGTTCTGGAAGATCGCGCTCTCCGCCGGGGGCGTGCTGTTCTGCGCCTTCCTGGCCGCCCTGCTGCTTTCCCGGGGCATCGCCCGCCCCATCCGGCGGCTCACCGAAGCCGCCGGCCGCCTGGCGGGGGGGGACTTCTCCTCGCGCGTCCTGACTCCGGGGCCGGGCGAACTGGCCCCTTTGGCTGCCGCCTTCAACTTCATGGCCGAGCGCGTGGAGGGGCTTTTCCACGAAGTGTCCCAGCGCCAGGAGCAGCTGGAGATGGTGGTCTCGTCCATTCAGGACGCCCTCGCCGTGATCGGGCGGGACAACCTCGTCCTCCGGGCCAACCAGGCCTTCCGGCAGCAGTTCGGGAGGGCCGGGGCGGCGGTGGAGGGGAAGCCGTACACGGACGCCGTCCCGGCGGCCGAGTTCGCCGAGGCCCTGCGCCGGTGCCGGGAAAGCGAGGGCACCGTGACCTGCGACATGGTGCAGGCGGGCCGCACGTACCTGTGCAGCCTCTCGCCGCTCCGCTTCGAGAAGAGCGTGGCGGTCCTCCTCTTCGACATCACCGAGCGCAAGCGGGTGGACAACCTGCAGAAAGAGCTCATCGTCAACTTCTCCCACGAGTTCAAGACGCCGCTGACGGCCGTGCGGGGCTTCGCCGAGTCCATCGAGGACGAGGCGCCGGACAGCCAGACGCGGGAACACGCGGCCATCATCCGGCGGAACGCCGAGCGGCTGCAGCGCATCACCGAGGACCTGCTGATGCTGGCCCGGCTGGACCGCAAGGACATGCCCTTCCGTCCGGAGCCCGTGGACCTGGCCGGGGCCGTCGGCTCCGTGGCGGCCCTGTTCGCCCGGGCCATGGAGGGGAAGGGCCTCGCCTTCGTCCTGGACGTGGCGCCAGACTTTCCGCCCCTCCTGGCCGACCCCTTCCTCCTGGAGCAGGTGCTGGTGAACCTGTTCGACAACGCCGTCCGGCACACGGCGGCCGGCCGCCTCACGGTCACCGGCCTGCGGCAGGGGAACACGGCCGTCGTCCGCTTCGCCGACACCGGCGAGGGGATCTCCCCGGAACACCTCGGCCGCATCTTCGACCGGTTCTACGTGGTGGACGCCTCCCGTTCCCGGCGGCGGGACGGCACCGGCCTGGGCCTGGCCATCGTCCGCTCCATCGTCCTGCGGCACGGCGGGGAGATCTCGGTGGAAAGCCGGCCCGGCGAGGGGACCGCCTTCAGCCTGGTCTTCCCCCTGGCCCCCGGCCCAATCTGAACGAGAGGAAGGGAGTGGACGAATCTCACCACGAAAACACAAAGGCACAGACCCAGAATGCGAGTTGTTGACGGTTTTGACTCTTTCTCCCCGTTGGCTGTCGGCCAGGGCGCAAACAGGCCTGCCGATTCATCTCGGAGGCCGGGACTGGTCAACCACTAATTTCACTAATAGTTTAATATTAGTGAGATGAGTGGTCTCGACGCCTAAGCGCGGTATAATTGAAAAGGTTTGGAAATTCCGGCAGGAGGAGGCAGGCAATGAGGGATCGCATCGTTTTTCTGGCGGCCGTCTCGCTGTTCGCGCTCGGGTTCCCGGGCCTGGCCCAGGAAGAGAAAACGGAGAGGCCGCCGGTGGTTGTTGCGGCCAAGACGGACGATGGGTACGACGAAGCCGCCGCCCGGAACTTCGGGGCCGACGAGCACGGGATGCGGAAATACGTGGTCGCTTTTCTCAAGCGCGGCCCCAACCGCCCGACCGATCCGGCGAAAGCGGCGGAACTGCAGGCCGCGCACCTGAAGAACATCGGGAGGCTGGCGGCCGAAGGCAAGCTCGTGTTGGCCGGGCCGTTCCTCGACGGCGGGGAACTGCGGGGCATTTTCGTGTTCGCGGCCACCTCCCTGTCCGAGGCCGAGGAACTCGTGCGCACCGACCCGGCCGTGCAGGCCGGCAGCCTGACGATGGAGTTGAAGGAGTGGTACGGCTCCGCGGCGCTGATGGCGGTCAACGCCATCCACCGGCGGATCTGCCGTGAGCCCGCGGGCGGCGGAAAGTAGGTGCGGCATGAGCGCCCACGATAAACAGGGCCGAGGCCGGCACGGGAGCCGCGGCATGACCTGCACGTCGACCGGGAGCGATTTTCCCGCCCTGGAGGCACGGCTGGGGCCCATCCGGGACCACCACAGCCACGTCTCCCTGTACGCGGCCCTGGGCTCCGCCGTCTCCCTGGCCGAGGCGCGTTCCGAGGCGGAAGCCCTGGACCTGCTGGCCGGGCTCCCGGGCGACCGGGTCTCCCTGGCCGTCGGCTGGCACGCCGGGCGCTACTCCTTCGCGCCCGCCCGCCTGGAGGCCCTGCCGCCCGTGGTCGTGGCCAACCTGTCCCTGCACGGTTTCCTCCTCAGCCGGGCCGCCGAGGAGCGGCTGGCCCCGGTCTTCCCCGACATCGCCCGGCAGTGGCCCGACCCGCGCTGGTGCGAGGCCCGCCTGCCCGAGATCCTGGTCTTCTTCACCCGCCTGGCCGGGGTCGACGGGGAGAAGCTCGCCCGGTTCATGGCCTCCCTGGAGGCGGCGGGGACCGACCGCCTGGACGACATGCTGGTGCCGGGAGACGAATTCCTGGACCTGCTGGCCGCCTCGCCCTTCCGCGACCGCATCCGCGGCTGGGCCTCCCGGGAAGTGTTCGAGGGCCTCGCGCCCCGGAACCGGGCGCGGGTGGAGGGCGTGAAGATCTTCACGGACGGCGCCCTCGGCACGCGGACGGCCGCGCTTTCCGGGGGATACCGGGACGGGGGGCGGGGACTGCTGGTGCACACCGACGCCGCGCTGCGGGCGGAGATCCGCCGGGCCGCAACCCTGGCCGACCGGCTTTCCGTCCACGCCATCGGCGACCTGGCCCTGGCCCAGGTCCTGGGCGCCTTGGAGGCGCTGTCCGCGGAGGGACTGGCCCTGCCCCGGGTGCGCCTCGAACACGCCCAGTTCATCGACGCCCCCCTGGCCCAGGCGGCCCGCCGGCTCGGGGTGACCCTCTGCATGCAGCCCAACTTCAACCTCGACTCCACGGACTACGCCGACCGGCTCTCGCCGGAACAGTGCCGGGCCAACAACCCGTTCCGCCTGCTCATCGACGAGGTCGGCTTCCGGCCGGGGCGGGACCTGCTCTTCGGCTCCGACGGAATGCCGCACGGGCGGGGGCCGGCGCTGCGGGCCGCCCTCGCCCCGCCCTTCCCGGGCCAGCGCCTCACCCTGGAGGAGTTCGCGGCGGGCTACGACTGCCGGCTGGACGGCGGCGCGGCCGGAAGCCGCCGTGCGCCGGGAGCGCCCGCAGTTCCCCGTTGACATGGCCGCGGGAGGGCGGATATGCTGCTTTTCTGCGTTGTGGCAACTTGCAAAATCAATGGAGGGGAGGCGGGAAATGGCCAAACGAATCGTCGCTCGACGGAAGATGCTCCGGAGCACCGCTGCCGGTGCGGGGCTGCTGGCGCTCCTGCTCCTGCCTTGCGCCTGCGGGGGCAGCCCGCCGCCGCCTCCGCCCCCGGCCGGCCAGGCGCCGGCGGCCCCGGCGCCGGGCGGGGCCAAGGCGGCCGGGAAGAACGTGCCGGCGGACCACAACAAGGAGAAGGGGGGCTTCCTGCACAAGCCCGGCCTGAAGGACCCCCAGGCCAACTGCGCCTCCTGCCACGGGGCGGACTTGCGAGGCGGGAAGCCCGGCAAGTCCTCGTGCTACCAGTGCCACGACAAGAACTGGCACTGATGGGCGGCCGGCCTTTCGGCGGCTGGCCGGACCGGCACCCCGGCCCGACCGGCGGGCCGGGGATTGAATCCCGAGAGGAAAAATGAAAGCGAAACACGCGAACGACTGTCGCCCGGTTTTGTCTGCCCGCCGCGGGGCCGCCGGGAACGGGGCCCTGCTGGCAGCTCTCGCCTTCGCCCTGGTCTGTTTCTGGCCGGGTGCCGGGGCGCTGGCGGGGAAAAAGAAGCCGGACGGCAAGAAGTCGTCGGCGAAATCGTCGTCCGCCCGGCCGGCGCCGGAGAAGCGGCCGGACTCGGCCTACACCGTCCATGCGCTGCCTTTCCCGTCGCCCAACGCCGAAACGGGCCTGGTCTACAACGCCTCCGGGGCGGCCGCCCTCCCCGACGGGCGCATCCTGTTCGTCGACAACCGCTCCGCCAGGGCCCTGTACTCGTTCTCGCTGTCGGCCGACCTCCGGATGGAGGGCGCCGTAGAGGCCTTGCCGATGGACCTGCACGGGCCGCCCCCCGAGGACCTCGAGGGCCTCGCCCTGGTCTCGGGCGAGGGGAAGCCTCTCCTGATCGGCGTCGGTTCCATGTCTATCAAGCGCAAGGCGCGAGCGGAGTCCCGCACCGCCCGGGGCTGCCTGGTGCGGCTGGTGGTGGACGGCGGCCGGGTCCGGGCGGATTCCATGGCGGGCTTCCGGGACTGGCTGGTCCGCCAGGACCCGTTGCTGGCCCAGGTGGCGGAACTGGAGGACAAGAAGGGCGGTCTCAACGTGGAGGGCCTGGCCTGGGACCCGCACCGGCAGTCGCTCCTGCTGGGGTTCCGCTGCCCGCTGACCGACGGGCGGCCCATCATCCTGCCCGTCCGGGTGAAGAACCTGGCCGGCCCCTGGACGCCGTCCAACCTGGTCGCCGGGGCGCCGATCCGGCTGAACATCGCGGGCGCGGAGGGGAAAGTGGGCATCCGCGACCTCCAATACGACCCGCGCCATGGCGACTTCCTGGTCCTCCTGGGCAGCGCGACCCGGAAAGGGGAAGAGCCTTTCCGGCTGGCGATCTGGGACGGCGGGCCCGAGGGGGTCGCCACGGTGTTGCCCCGGGTGGCCTTCGCGGCCGAGATGAAACCGGAGGGCCTTGCCCGCACCGTCCAGGACGGGCGGGAGTGCCTCGTCATCGTGGACGACGCCGGCGGGTACGCCGTGCTGGTGGAGGACCCGCCGGAGCCGGAGGCGTCGCCGGAACCGGAGGTGGATCCAGAGGTCCACTGATGGGGAGCGGGTGAGGCGGGGCGTTCGAACATGGCCAGGGCAAGAAAGGCCCGGCCGGGAGGAAACGAGTGGAAATCAAGTTGGAACCGCTGGCCGAGAAGCACCGGACGGGGGTGGTGGACATCTACAACCATTACGTTGACAACGGTTTTGCCTGCTACCGCGAGCGCCGCGTCCCCTACGGGGCCTTCGACCATTTCCTGGGCCGGGCCAAGGGGTATCCGGCCTTCGTCAGCCTGGGGGAGGACGGGGCGGTCAGCGGCTTCGGCTTCCTCCACGCCTGGCATCCGGCGGAATGTTTCGCCCGGACGGCGGAAGTGACCTATTTCCTTCACCCGGACGCCATGCGCCGGGGCATCGGCTCCCTCTTCCTCCGCCGGTTCGAGGAAGCCGCCGCGGCCATGGGCATCGACCGGCTGCTGGCCAGCATCTCCTCGCGCAACCCGGAGAGCCTGGCCTTCCACCGCCAGCACGGGTTCGCGGAGTGCGGCCGGTTTCCCGAGATCGGCCGCAAGCGCGGGACCGACTTCGACGTCGTCTGGATGGTCAAGCGACTCTGACCTGTCGATGCAGTGACAGACAATTTTTACCCTATGTGTTGTGTTGCACAGTGCCTATGAAACGTTCGCTCTGCCGAGGCCTATTGGCTTGGCCCCTTCTTTCGCTTCTCTTGCTGTCGGGTGAATGCCGGCAAGCCCTGGGCGTACCCGCCGGCCCCACGGGAGAGGCAGCCGCCCCGTCGCCGGGCAGTCCGCGGGAAACCGGAGCGCCCTTTTTCCGCTACTACAGTCCGCAGGAACACGGGGGCGGTGTGCAGAACTGGGACGTGGTGCAGGACCGCCGGGGCGTGGTCTTCGTCGCCAACAACGACGGGATTCTGGAATTCGACGGGGTTCGCTGGCGGCTGATTCAGACGCCCAACCGGAACATGGTGAGGAGCCTGGCCATGGATGGGGCCGGGCGTGTCTATGTCGGGGCGGTGGGGGAGATCGGCTACCTGGCGCCGGACAGCAATGGCAAAATGGGTTTCGTGTCCCTGGCCGACCGCGCCCGCCAGGCCGGCGTGACACTCAAAACCGTGGTGCAGCGAACATTCGCGACCCCGGAGGGCGTTTACTTCCAGACCAATGAGTGCCTGCTGCTCCTGGGCCGGAACGGGGTGCAGGTGTGGAGGCCGAGCACTTCGTTCCACGTGTCTTTCCTCGTCAACGGCCGGCTTTTTGTACGCCAGACCGGATTGGGCCTGATGGAACTCCGGAAAGGGAAATTGGCGCTGATCCCGGGGGGCGAACGCTTCGCTGTGGAGCGGGTCGGCTTCATGCTCCCCTGGGATGGCCCGGAAGCCGTCGGGGCGCCTGAGCGCGAGGGGCGAATCCTGATCGGTTCGCGGGCGCAGGGGCTGTTCCTCTACGACGGCGCCGCCATCACCCCTTTGGCCACCGAGGCCGACCCGCTGCTGCAAACCGGCCTGCTTTCCCATGCGGTCTGGTTCGGGGACGGGACGCTGGCCCTGGCCACGATCCAGGGCGGGTTGCTGTGCCTGGACCGTGAAGGCCGGCTGCTCATGCAACTGGACAAGCGCACCGGCCTGGCGACAGACACCGTCTACCATCTGGAAAAGGAAGGGGAGCACGGCCTGTGGCTGGCAACGGAAAAGGGTCTGGTCCATGTCGAATGGCCTTCGTCCATGATGCTGTTCGATGGGCGGTTCGGCCTGGAAGGTTCCGTCATCGCTCTGTGCCGTCATCGGGGGACGTTGTACGTTGCCACCAGTCAGGGTGTGTATTTTCTGGAGTCCTTTCAAAGGCCCGGAGAGACCGTCGGTTCGGTTCGTTTCCAGCATGTGGCCGGGATCAAGGCCCAGTGCTGGTCTTTCCTCCCGCTCGGGGACAGGTTGCTGGTGGCGAATTTCAAGGGCGTATTCGAGATCCGCGGAGACCAGGCCGACCTTGTCCGCCTGTCCGATACGCCGTCCCTGTGCCTGTATCGCTCCCGACGCGACCCGTCCCGCCTGTTCGTCGGTCTTGGCAACGGGTTGGCGTCCATCCGCATGGCCGGGGCCGATCCACGGTTCTGGATCGACGAAGGCGAAATCCCCGGCATCGGCGAGGAGATCCGGACCATGGCGGAACTGGCGGACGGGCGCCTGTGGTTGGGGTCAGCGGCCCAGGGGGCCCTGCGCATCGTTTTCCCGCCGAATTGGCAGGGCGGCCAGAACAGTAGCCCTCCCCAGGTGGAGCGTTTCGGGACCATGCAGGGATTGCCGGAATCGATTCGCAACGGCGTCCATTTCCTGGGCGGGAAAACCATTTTCTCCACAGACAAGGGTCTCTACCGCTTTGACGAAACCTCCCGGCGGTTCGCGCCGGATCCGGCTTTTGCCTCGCTTTTCCCCGACGGCCCGCGTTGGACGGCCTGGCCGTGCGAGGACGGGGCCGGGCGCATCTGGATGGATACTGTCGACGACGTTCGGAAATTGCACGAAACGGGCTTCGCCTTCCCCGGGCGGAATGGCGTCTACCGCTGGGAATGCGGGCCGTTGCTTCGCATCGCGGGGTTGGTGGTGTGGGCCATTCATGCCGAGGAAAACGGGGTCGTCTGGTTCGGCGGGCCCGATGGCCTGATCCGCTACGATTCCCACCGGGCCCAGGACTGCGCCCAAGGGCACCCGGCCATCATCCGCCTGGTGGAAAAAGCCGGCGGTCAACCCGTGTTCTGGGGTGCGGAAAATGAAAATGCCTCCAACGTGACGCTCACGTTGCCGTACGCGGAGAATTCGCTTCGCTTCGAGTTCGCCCTGCCTGCCTTCGACCATGCCGAGGGCAACCGTTACCAGGTATTTCTGGAGGGGCACGACAACGAATGGACGGCCTGGAAAACGGACACCTACAAGGAATACACCAATCTTCCCGAGGGACGATACCGCTTTCGGGTCCGGGGCCGGAACGTCTACGGGCAGGTGGGCCGGGAGGCGGTTTACGAGTTCCGGGTCCTGGCGCCATGGTACCGCACCTGGTGGGCGTATGGCGGCTTTGCCCTCCTCGCGGTCATGCTGGTCGGGGGCGGAGTCCGCTGGCGCCTGCAGGCCATCAAACGTAAAAACCTGATTCTGGAAGCCCTGGTGAAGGAGCGCACCAGAGACCTCGCGGCCTCCAACCAGGCTCTCGCCGAAGCCGCCGAAGCTCTGCGCAACCAGAGCCTGACCGACTCCCTCACCGGGTTGCGGAACCGTCGCTTCCTGGCCGTCAGCCTGCCGGAGGACGTGGCCCAGGCCGACCGGCAGCACCGCAACCTCCGGGAAAAGCGGGAGGCGAGGATGACGCTCAATATCGACATCATCTTCATCATGGTGGACCTGGACCACTTCAAAAACGTCAACGACGAGCACGGGCACGCCGCCGGGGACCTCGTGCTCCAGCAGGTGGGGCAGCTTCTGCGCCAGGCCACCCGCGGCACGGATACCGTGGTGCGTTGGGGCGGCGAGGAGTTCCTGGTGGTGGCCCGCCAGTCTTCCCGTGCGGATGCCGCCGTCCTGGCCGAGCGCATCCGGTCCATGGTGGAGCGGCACGCCTTCGATATCGGGGAGGGGAAACACCTGGCCCGGACTTGCTCGCTGGGCTTCTGCTGCTACCCTTTCCTGCCGGAGAGGCCCGAAGACCTCCCCTGGGAAATGGTGGTGGACCTGGCCGACAAATGCCTGTACGCCGCCAAGCGCGCCGGCCGCAACGCCTGGGTCGGCCTTACGCTCGCCAGGCACTACGACGCGGAACGAATCGCTTCCTCCAAACCCTTGCCTGTCGAGGAGTTGATCGCCTCGGGCGACCTCGCTGTCCTCACTTCCCTGGCGTCTTCCGAGCCACTGGACTGGCGCCGCGAGAAGTAGCGGGCCATTTCGCTTTCTGCTCGCCGGTTTCGCCCGGGATGGCGGACGCGGTGTCGGCTGGCGATCGGCACAAGGAACGTCTGCCGTCGCCTGGCTGCCAAGCGCCGGATCGTTGTATTCATCCCGGATTCATTTTTCCATCAGAAACGAGCGGCGATGCAGGGCGAGCACGCCGGGCCGGAGACACTCCACCCGGATCTCGTGCGCCTTCTCCCGGTTTAGGGAAGGGTCCGGGTCGAAGGCCAGGACCACCTGGCTGTGGGCGGCCCCGGCCAGCAGCCGGGCCTGTTCGAGGGGGTCCATCCCGCCGTCGAAGGCGGTGCAGATCCCCCCGGACTCCACGCTGAGGCGCCTGGCCTGGCGGCCGCGGCGGAAGAGGGTGTCCCGTCCGAACCCGCTCCCGCGGAAGCAGACGAAGAAGACGGGGTAGCCCGTGTGCTGGATGTTGCGCAGGGTGATGGGCGAGAGGTTCTCGTCGCCGTCGGTGACCACCACCAGCACCTTGCGCCGCGCCCCGCCCTGCCGCAGGTCGGCCAGGGCCTTGTCCACGGCGATGGCGATCTTGTTGCAGACCTTTTCCCCGAAAAGGCCGCCAGCCACCCGGCCGTCCTGCTCCCGGGTCTCCGCCGTCTGCAGGATGTTCTCCGGGCACAGCCCGAACACGAGTTCCTGCAGGCGCGCCCGGTCGGCGGTCGCCGACTGGACCACGAAGTAGTCGCTGCCGCAGGAGGCCACGAAGAAGGCGTCCTCCCGCCCGCAGGCGTAGAACAGGCCCTCGAGGAAGCGGCGGAGCCAGGCCACGTGCCTGCGCACCTGGCCGGACTGGCGGTCGAGCACCACCCCCACCAGCAGCGGCGCGTCCTTTTCGGGCAGGAAGGAGAAATCGCGCACTTCCTGCCCGTCCACGAAGAGCCGGAAATCTTCCTGGGCGAAGGCGGCGGGCAGGGTGGCCCCCTTCGCCGGGCGCAGGTTGACCGGGACCACGACCGTGTCGGTCCGGGTGCGGATGGAAGCGGCGGGCGGGGCCGGGACGATGTCGCCCGCGGCGGCGAGCAACCCGCCGCCGACCCAGAGGAGCGCGAGGGCAGCCCGGAGCAGTCGCCGGCCGAGGGGCGGGGCGGGGCGAGGGCTGGCTGGCGAAGCGGTGAAGAACGGTGTCGGCAAGGGGATACTCCTCGGGGCGGATTCGGCCGGCCCTGGTCGCGGGGGCGTTCCTGGCGATGGGCCCCCGGCGGAAAGGCGGGCCGCCTGCCTTGTTCGGGAACATGGACGCCGCCCGCCCGCAGATGGTTCACGGCCCGGCGGGCGGCCGTCCCGGAACCGGCTGAAGTGTACGGGGCCGGGGGGCGCGGTGTTTCCAGCGGGTTTCCGACACAGGCCGACCCGCGGGCCGGCGAGGCCCAAACCATGATATTTTCTTGCTTATTTGCATTGCCCAGACAATAATCGAAGAAAGTTACCGACACCGATCCACGACGGAAGGCACATGCTGACTTCCCGGCTGTTCCTGAAAACCTTCGCCACCATTGTGGTCATCGTGGTGGTCCATGCGGCCCTGCTGAATTTCCTCACCGTCCCCCTCATCACCCGCACCCTCTCCGACACCGAGGAGAATGCCGGACAAACCATCCTCCAGAGCGTGTACGACCTCGCCAGCCGCATGCACACCGACATCGCCGCCTTCGAGGAGTACGCCACCGAGGCGCACCGGCGGGAACTCAAAAGCATCGTCCATTCCATGGAGTTCCACATCCAGAGCGTCTACCGGCAGTCCCGGCTCGGCCGGATCACCGAAGCGGAGGCGAAGCGCCGGATCCTGGAGGAAGTCACGGATTTCCGTTACGGGGACAACAACTATGTCTTCATCGTGGATTTCGACGCCCTGACCGTAGCCCACCCCAAACCGGGGCAGGTGGGGCAGAACATGTCCCGCGTCACCGACGCCAAGGGCAAGTTTTTCATCCCGGAGATGATCCGGGCTTCCCTGGCCAGCCCCGACGGCGTCTTCACCCGGTACTGGTGGGCCCGGCTCGGGAGCGCCGAAGCCCTGGCGAAGCTGACTTTTTCCAAGGTTTTCAAACCCTGGCGGTGGGTGGTCGGCACCGGGGTCTACCTCGATGACGTGCAGAAGGAGGTGGCCAAGCGAAAAAACCACGCCGTGGAGGAGCTGCGCCGGCTGATCCGCGGGATCCGGATCGCCAACACCGGGTACCTGTACATCTTCGACTCCAAGTACAACCTGATCATCCACCCCAACAAGACCCTGGAGGGCACCAACATCTCTGCGTTCAAGGACACGTCCAGCGGCCGCCCCCTCTCGGACGTGCTCATGGACGCGTCGCGCCGGCCCGACCACCGGCTGGTCTACAAGTGGGACAAGCCGAACGACCTGGGGCACTACGTCTACGACAAGATCGCCTGGGTCAAGCACCTCGAGTGCTTCGACTGGTACATCGCCTCTTCCGTGTACGTGGAGGAACTGGGGCGCACCGCCCGGATCCTGCGGGGGGAAATCCTGATCATGGGGATCCTCGTGCTCCTGCTTTCCATCGGATTGGGATATTTCTTCATCCACCGCCTGGTCAGACCCATCGAGACCCTCTCCGGCCTGGCCAAGAGGGTGCGCGACGGGGACCTTTCGGTCCAGTGCGGGATCACCCGGGCCGACGAGATCGGCGAGCTGGCAAGTTCCTTCGACGCCATGATCGCCGAGCTTCGCAAGAACATCGAAACGCTGGACGGCAAGGTCCGGGAGCGGACCGTGGACCTCGAGAAGGCCTGCAACGAGCTGCGCCACCTGGACGAGATGAAGTCCACCTTCCTGTCCACCGTCTCCCACGAGCTGCGGACGCCCATGACTTCGGTGCTGGGGTTCGCCTGCATCATCCGCCAAAAACTGGAGGAGGTGATCTTCCCCCAGATCGACCGCTCCAACCCGAAGAACGAAAAGGCGATCGGTCGCATTCTGGAAAACCTGGGCATTGTCGTGGCCGAGGGGGAACGGTTGACGGAGATGGTCAACGATTTTCTGGACCTCTCCAAGATGGAAGCGGGCAAAACCGAGTGGAAAGCCGAACCGGTGGACGTGGGGGAGGTCGTCGCCCGGGCGGCGGCGGCCACTTCCGGACTGTTCGTGGACCGGGACCTCGTCTTCCGGACGGAGATCGGGGACGGTCTGCCGACCGTCATCGGAGACCCTGACCGCCTCATCCGCGTGGTGATCAACCTGATTTCCAACGCCGTGAAGTTCACCAGCCGGGGGACCGTCACCTGCCGGGTCAGTTTCGAGGCGGGCGCCGTCACGACCAGCGTCGTCGACACGGGGGGCGGCATCGCCCCGGAAGATTTGGGCCAGGTGTTCGAGAAGTTCAAGCAGGTGGGGGACACCCTGACCGGCAAGCCCCGCGGCACCGGGCTGGGCCTGCCCATCTGTCGCCAGATCGTCGAGCACCACGGCGGGCGCATCTGGGTGGAGAGCGAACTCGGCCAGGGCAGCGCGTTCCGCTTTTCCCTGCCCCTGGTCCCTCCGGCCGGGGACGGCCTCCGCCCCGAGCCGCCGGGATCTGCGCCCCGGCCAAGCCCGCCGGGCATTCGCGGCTAGAACGTGCTGAAATCGGAAATGGTGCTCTTGTCCCCGAAGACGGCGCCCTTGAGGCCCTTGACGCTCTCGCCGATGACGCAGCTCTTGCCGAGGACGCAATAGCGCAACTCGGCCCCCTTCTTGACCCGGGCGCCCTGGAGCAGAACGCAGCCGTGCAGCCGGGCGCCCTCCTCGATCCGGCAGTTGGCGCCCAGGATGCACTCCGACAGGGAAGCGCCCGCCTTGATGATGCAAGAGGAGTCCACGAAAGACTTGTCGTCGATCTCGGCTCCTTCCGGGGCCGGAAACGCGCGGTGCTCGAAGAGCCCGTAGAAGGTCGGCAGGGGAATCAGGCCCGTGATGACGTCGAGGTTCGCCTGCAGGTAGCTGCTGAGGGCGCCGATGTCCAACCAATATTCATCCGTGCAGTAGGCTTGGATGGGCATGCCATTGTCGATGCAGTGGGGGAAGATGTCCCGTTCCAGCGTGCAGGGCGTGTCGAGGGGGATCTGCTCGAGCGCTTCGGTGTTGAAGACATAGATCCCCACGTTGCTTTGCCCGTGCATGCAATTCTTGCCCTGGGGTTTTTCCGTGAAGTCGGTGACGTGGAATTTCTCGTCGTAGTTCACGTAACCGAAGTGGAAAGGCTTGGAAGACTGGCCGCAGACGATGGTGATGGGCGAGCCGCAGCTCCGGTGCCGGGCCACGACCTGCTTCAGGTCGATGGTGGTCAATATGTCGCCGTTGAGGACCAGGACGGTGTCGTCGATGAGGTCGGTGGCGTTGCGGAGGGCCCCGGCGGTGCCCAGGGGCACGTCCTCCACCGCGTAGCGGATGACCATGCCGTAGTTGGCGCCGTCGCCCAGGATGTCCTGAATGCGGCGCGGCAGGTAGCGCAGGGAAAGGATGACTTCCTTGATGCCGGCCTGCTTCAAGCGATCCAATTGATAGAAAATGAAAGGGATGTTGGCCACATGAACAACAGGCTTCGGCGTGTTGTCGGTGAGCGGCAACAGTTCCTCACCCTTGCTGCCGGCGAGGATCACAGCTTTCATGAAAATCCTCCATGTGGTCGCGGCTTAGAAAATTCCACCCAGCCGCGGGAAAGGCATTATACTCTCATGACGAGCGGAGTCCATGACATTTTTCTGCCGAACCTTTCCGGGGATCAGGCGTAACATGTTTCCGGGAAAGGCGTTGCCGTGGAAGGGAGGGGCGATGCCCTCCCGTCGGGCGGCGCTCCGCCGTCGGCCGACAGGATCCTTTTTTGTCAATTCCCTTGCCAACGGTATCCGCATCCTGTAGAAAGATGAGTTTATTTTTTGCTGGAGGTCGCTGATGGTCCGGATTCCAATCGTGTTCTTGTCGTTTTGCCTGCTCTGCGCGACGGCCTTGAGCCAGACCAAGGTCATGCCAGCCGACACTGGCGCCGTTTCTCCCGCGGAAGCCTCCAGATTGGCCACGGTGGTGGTTTCGGGAGACGGGTTGAAGATCACCGTGGGCGACATCGAGCAATCGCTGAAGTACGTTCCGCCCCAATTCATGGAGCACTTCGACAACCCCGACAAGAAGGAGGCCTTCATTCGCGAGTACGTCACGAAAATCATCTTCGCCCGGGAAGCCAAGGCCAAGGGGTTGATGGAGAACGAGAAGATCAAGAAGGAGATCGACGACTACATCAACAACATGCTGTACATCGAGTACAGCAAGGAACTGACCGACAACATCCCCATCTCCAACGAGGAGATCAAGGCTTTCTACGAGAGCAACCGGATGCAGTACGCCATGCCGGAGCGGGTTCGGGTCCGCCACATTCTCGTCAAGAACGAAGAGGATGCCGCCAAGGTCAAGGCACAGCTGGGCCAGGGCGCCGACTTCGGGGAAGTGGCCAAGCAGCATTCCATCGAAAAGATTTCCGCGGCCAAGGGCGGCGACATGGGGGCGATCCGCAAAGGGGACACGGACGTCGAGTTCGAGAAAGCGGCTTTCTCGCTGCCGATCGGCCAGGCTTTCGGCCCCGTCAAGACCCGGCACGGGTTTGAATTCCTTCGCGTAGAGGCCAAGCTGCCCATGGAAATCCTGCCGCTCGAATCGGTCAAGCCGACCATTCTCAACCAGATCACGGTCAAGAAGAAGAACGCCATCCTCGATGCGGCCCGCGCCGAATACATCAAGAAATACAAGGTGGATTTCCAGGTGAAGAATTTCACCAAGGTGAACCCGAAGAACCTGGCGTCGAAGAGCGGCACCCCGGTTCAGGCCAAGCCCGGGCAGCCGAGCAAGGGCACGTCGGCGCCTTCCGGGCGATAGGCTGGAAGGGGGAAGCCCGTGGCCGATTCCTTGTCGAAACGCCTGTTGCCCATCGCTTTCCTGCTGGTGCTGATGGTGTTCTGCCCGGCGCCGGCTTCCGCCGGAGAAACCGCCGTTTTTCCGGAAACGGGGCTCGAGGGGGCGGTGGGTTTCTGGCAGGATGTATTCATAAAATATGGGAAGAACCACCTGCTGATTCACGACGCCAACCGCGTGGACCTGGTCTGGGAGGTCCTGTCCGTCGAGGGCGACTACGAGACGGACGCCGCGGCCGCCGCCTGGCAGAAGAGGCAGGTGCAGGCCGCCCGCGCCCGGTGGGAGGAGTCGCTGGAGACGCTGGCGGGCAAGATGCGGGCGGGCGTCGTTCCCGGCGAAGGCGAGAAGGCCATCCTCCAGACGGCCGCCGCGGCCCTGGGCCGGGCGCCTTCGGCCGCGGAGCTGGAAGCGTTCGCGCAGAACCTCCATGTCCAGCGCGGGGTCAGCGAGCGGTTCCGCCGGGGCTGGATCGAGGCGGGGCGCTATCTTCCCCTCATGGCCGAAATCTTCGAAGAGGAGAACGTACCCACCGAACTGCTGGCGCTGCCGCTGTTCGAGTCGTCCTTCCAGCTCTCGTCGCGCTCCCACGCCGGAGCCGTGGGCGTCTGGCAGTTCATCCGATCCACGGGCAAGATGTATCTCAAACACGTGAACAAGCAGCTGGATTACCGCCTGGACCCGCTGATCTCCACCCGCGGGGCGGCCCGGTACCTGCTGGACGCCAGGAACCGGCTGGGCAGCTGGCCGCTGGCGGTCATGTCCTACAACCACGGCGTGGGGGGGCTCGCCCGCGCCCGCAACGAGCACGGCTCCGACCCGGCCCGGATCATCGAGGCGTATTCCTCGCCCATCTTCGGGTTCGCCTCCCGCAACTATTACCCCGAATTCCTGGCCGCCCTGCGGATCCTGCGGAACCCGTCCGACTTCTTCAGCGAAGGGACCCACCCCCGGGAACCCTGGCTCTTCGACGAGGACGTCCTGGACAAACCCGAGAGCCTGGGTTCGGTCGCCCGGCGGCACGGTCTCGGCATCCCCGAATTGCGGTCCTACAACCCGGCCATCCTTTCCGCCAAGCAGAATCTGATGCTTCCGGCCGGGTACCCCTTGCGCCTGCCGCCCGACTTCCAGGCCGGGAAAATGGCCTCCCGGACCCCGGAAAAGGGGAAGCCGGCCGCAGTCGGGGCGCCGGCCCGGGCGGTTGCCGTCGCGGCGGCGTCCCCGGCCGGCGCGCCTTCGACCAGGGCGGCTCTCTCCGCCGAGACCACCCGTCCCGCGCCGGCTTCCGCCGAGCGGGCCGCGAAGGCGGCGCCCAAAGCCGGCGGCAAGGGTTCCGGCCGGGGCGTCCACGTCGTCCAGCCGGGGGAAACCGTCTACCGCATCGCGGTCAGGTACGGGATCAAGCCCGAGATGCTGCGAAACATGAACCGGATGAGAAACAACGTCATTTACCCCGGGCAGCGCCTGCAGGTTCCCCTGCGCGAGGCGAGCGAGGCGGAAGGCGATCTGCGGTGAACCGGTCGGCCGGGCGGGCGCCTCGGCCTGTTGTCCGGCAGGGCCGGGAGCCGGGCGACCCATAATCGGGAGGAAGGGGATGCGGGCAGTCGTACAAAGGGTTTCGGGCGCCAGCGTCGAGATCGGCGGAAAGGTGCACGGCTCCATTGGGAAGGGGATCCTGGCCCTCGTCGGGATCCACCGCGACGACCTGGAGGAAGACGCTTGCTACGTTCTGGAGAAGATCCTGGACCTGCGCATTTTCCCCGATGCGGAAGACAAGATGAACCTGTCCCTGCGCGACGTGTCCGGCGCCCTGCTCCTGGTCTCCCAGTTCACCCTGTTCGGCGACTGTCGCCGGGGCCGGCGCCCTTCCTATTCCGAGGCCATGGAGCCGGCCCGGGCGGAGGCTTTCTTCGCCCGGATGGTGGAGATGGCCCGGTCCCTCCACCCCGCCGTGGAAACCGGCCGCTTCAAGGCCATGATGGATGTCGTCCTGGTCAACGAGGGGCCGGTCACCCTGATCCTCGACAGCCGGCGCGGCTTCTGACCGGGCTCTCTTTTTCCCCGAACATTGACAGAACCGTTCGCGGGTTGTATGATCACAACTTGTCTGAAACCGACGCGGAGATCCGGAAATGAAAATCCATGAATACCAGGCTAAGGAACTTCTTCGCCGGTATGGGGTTCGTGTGCCCAGGGGGCGCGTGGCGAACCTGGCCGAAGAAGTGTACGACATCGCCGGGGAGTTGGGCGGCACCGTGGTGGTGAAGGCCCAGATTCATGCGGGGGGGCGCGGCAAGGCCGGCGGCGTCAAACTGGCGAAAAGCCGGGAAGAAGCGCAAACCATCGCCCGGGAGTTGCTGGGCCGTCGCCTCTACACGCCCCAGACCGGACCCGAGGGGAAGGAGGTGCGCCGGCTGCTGGTCGAGGAAGGCCTTTCCATCGCCCGGGAGTACTACCTGGGCATCGTGCTGGACCGGGCCTCCCGCAAGACCGTCTTCATGGCCTGCGCGGAAGGCGGCGTGGAAATCGAGGAGACGGCGGCGCGC
>CAYTBK010000060.1:0-23962 GCA_964436005.1 uncultured Acidobacteriota bacterium | reverse complement strand
AGAAGGTGATCAGGAAGGGGATGTCGGCCAGCAGGCCGGGGAGCCCGGCGGCGCCCGTGGCCGCCCCCTCCACCGAGGCCGCGGCCAGGGCCCGGACGCGAACCGAGTCCGCCAGCCGGTCGCACAGCCGCAGGCTCTTCTTCCTCAGCCCTTCGATGGAGGACACCTTCCCGGCACGGAGGATGTCCTTCTCGTCGGCCAGGTGGGATCCCAGGGAATTGGCGCCTTCCACCAGGGCGTTCATCACCCGTACGGGGACGACCCGGCCGGACAGCCAGACCACCGGCTTCGTGAAGGCGCCGAACAGCGCCGAAACCGTGCTCGGCTGCTCTTCCTTCCACTTCCGGATCCCCTCGGCCTGGAAGGACTCGTGCGGGCTCAGCCGGACCTGCCGAATCGGCTGCCCGTCGGGAACAGTGGTGGTTCTGGTCGTCACGTCGGCCTCTCGCCCTGCATCGTACCATATTCCCGGCCTGCCGGGAGCAGAGGAATTCCGGCCCGCTATCCGGAACCGCAAGGAGGACCGGAGGACGCCGGCGAGAAGAGGAGCTTCCCAAAGCAGGGCTCTCACGGGGGCACAGGGGCGCGGTCGGAGGGGAGGGCCGGACCGACCGCCAGTGGTTCCCATTGTCAGGAAAAAGCGTTACATGGCGATTGTGTCCGGGCTCCTCGAGCTGCTTCGCCGGGTTTCTGGTTCAGGCGGTGAATCGAAAATCCGACAGGACATAGCCCCCCCCAATGCGCAACTCATTTTTTATCTATCAGTCACAGCAACAAGTCATCTCGTCCAGCCAGGTTTTGACGTTGAAATCCCCGGTGCCCCCGTGGCTCCGTGAGAAAATCCGGGAGGGCTTCCAGCGAAAGCCAAGGCGTTGCGGAAAAAAGCCGCCACCATTACCCCCGGGTTCTCCGCGAAGAAACCACGACCATGTTTTCCATTCCATCCGGAAGTCGCCGAGACCAGCGGTTCTGCTTCCGCATCAGTCCTCCCGGTTCTGCGTTTCCCGGATCTTGACGCCCAGTTCATGGGTGGAAAACGGTTTTTCGATGAAGTGGACGCCCTCGTCCAGCACCCCGTGGTGGGCGATAACGTTGGCCGAATAGCCCGACATGAACAGGCAGCGGAGGCCGGGACACCGGGACGCCAGACGAACGAACAGGTCGCGGCCGTTCATCTCGGGCATCACCACGTCCGTGAGCAGCAGATCGATGGCGCCGGTGCACTCCTCCGCGACGCGCAGGGCCTCGTGCGGCGTGGAGGCGGGAAGCGCCTGGAACCCCAGTTGTCTCAGCATCCGGGTGGTGATGTCCAGCAGCCGCTCCTCGTCTTCCACCACGAGGACGACCCCGTGCCCGCCCACCGCATCCGCGGTGGCTTCCGAAACGGCGCGCCCGCCTCCTTCCGCCAGCCGGGGGAGGTAGATCTTGAAGGTGGCGCCCTGGCCCGGCTCGCTGTACACGTTGATGATCCCGTTGTTCTGCTTGACGATGCCGTACACCGTGGCCAACCCGAGGCCGGTGCCCTTGCCCATGGCCTTGGTGGTGAAGAAGGGTTCGAACAGGTGCGCCATGGTCTGCCGGTCCATGCCCGATCCGTTGTCGCTGACGGAGAGCAGCGCATAGGCTCCGACCGCCGCCACGATCCCGGCCTGGCTGTCGCTGGCGTCGAAATCCGCGCGGCCGGTTCGAATGGTGACCCGGCCCGTGCCTCCGATGGCGTTCCGGGCGTTGACGCACAGGTTCGCCAGGATCTGGTCCATCTGGGCGGGATCGATGCGGACGGTACCCGGATCGTCCCCTGGCAGCCAGGCCAGGTCGATGTCTTCCCCGATGAGCCGGTGCAGCATTTTCAGGGAGCTTTCCACCGCTTCGTTCAGGTCGATCACTTTCGGGGCGACGGTCCGCTTCCGGGCGAAAGTGAGCAGCTGCCTCGTCAGATCGGCCGACTTTTCGGCGGCCTTCTGCACCTCCCGCAGGTTGGCGTACAAGGGCGACGACGGTTCCAGCTCGCCGAGAGACAACTCCGTGTAACCGAGGACGACGCTCAGCATGTTGTTGAAGTCGTGCGCCACGCCGCCGGCCAGCCGGCCGATGGATTCCATCTTCTGGGATTGGTTCAATTGCTCCTGGAGTTTCGCCCGTTCCTCCTCAGCACGCTTGCGGGCCGTGATGTCGACGAGCGAGAACTGCAGCAGTCGCCGGTCTCCCATCTGGAAACAAAGGAGATGGACCTCTGCGTCCCAGATCTCGCCGTCGGGGCGCTGATGTCGCCACTCGAACACCGCCGACCCCTGCGCGATCGCCTGCCCGATAAACTGAAGCGCCTTCCGTTCCGAGGGCGTCCCGTCGTACTGGACCGGGGCGGACATGTCGAGCGGCGTCTTGCCGAGGAGCTCCTCTTTCGCGGGGAACCGGTAGATCTCGACCGCCGCCGGGTTGCAGTCAAGATATTCATACGTCTTCGCGTCCATCACGACGATGGGCATGCGGGAACTCTCGAACACCCGGTTCCGGAACTCTTCGCCGATTCGCAGCTTCTCTTCCGAGTGCTTCTGCGCCGATATGTCCTTCACGGTGGCGTGGAGGAAGACTTCCCCGGCGTTCTCGATCCGGGTGAGCAGCACGGTGGCCGGGAAACACTCCCCGTTCACCCGCCGGTGCGTCCACTCGAAAAAGTTGGCCCCGTCACGCATGGCCAGCCCGATCATTTCCATGGCCTTTTCCAGGGAAGGGCGGCCATCGGGCTGGAACTCCGGCGAGACCTGCCAGGGTTTCAAACGAATGAAGGCCTCCACGTCGGCGACCCCGAACACCTCGCAGATGGCGGGATTGCCGGAAGTGAACGCCCAGGACGGCGGGGCCAGCGTCATCATGGCGTCCCGGGACATCTCGAAGATCAGGCGGTAACGCTCCTCGCTCTCCTGCAGGTCGCCCCCGGTACGCCGTTCGTCCGCAAGGCATTCGGCGAGGCGCCCATCGATCAGGGACAGTTTCGCGGAGAGTTCCTCCACGCGTTTTCGCAGCGCCTTGTTTTCTTGCTTGAGTTGGTCGAGCTGCGTTTTCATGAATCCTTCCCGTGGCTATTTCGCCCGATCCCATATGTCAGGCGACACATCACACCATCAGGCCACCGCCCGCCGGATTCTCTTTGAGCACGGTTGAAACATAGACGGAAACGGAAGGCAACGCAAGCGAAATCCGGGCGGGAAGGAGGCTGCCGCAGACCGGGCCGGCAAAGGGAAGAACGGCGATCGCCTTCCCCCCTTGACACGTCCCGGCCCATCGCCTATTCTGGCCGAAAAGCGAGTGTTCCCCCCTTCCCGGGACTTCTCGCAACAGGCCCGCATCGGCAGCCTGGAGGAATACCGGAAACTGTACGAAGAGTCGGTCAAAAACCCGGAAGCCTTCTGGGCCGAACGGGCCGAGACGCTGAGCTGGTTCCGCAAGTGGGACCAGACGCTCGTGTCCGACTTTGCCGAGGGGCGCCACGCCTGGTTCCTGGGCGGACAGATCAACGCGTCCGTCAACTGCCTCGACCGGCACCTGGCCACCTGGCGCAAGAACAAGGCCGCCATCATCTGGGAAGGGGACAAGCCGGGCGAACAGCTGACCCTGACCTACCAGCAGCTCCACCGGGAGGTCTGTCGCTTTGCCAACGTCTTGAAGAAGAACGGGGTCCGCAAGGGCGACCGGGTCACCCTGTACCTGCCCATGGTCCCCGAGCTGGCCGTGGCCATGCTGGCCTGTGCCCGCCTGGGAGCCGTCCACAGCGTCGTGTTCGGCGGCTTCAGCGCCGAGTCCCTGCGAGACCGGGTCATCGATTGCAACTCTTCGCTGCTGGTCTGTGCCGACGGCTACACCCGCGGCGGGAAGACGGTGCGCAGCAAGGATACCGTCGACCAGGCCCTGCAGGACCTCGACTTCGTGAAGACCGTGATCGTGTTGCGCCGGACCGGGCTGGAAATCGACCTGGCGCCGGAACGGGACCGCTGGTGGCACGAGGAGACGTCCGGGCACGGCATCACCGACGAGTGCGAACCCGAGCGCCTCGACGCCGAGGATCCGCTGTTCATCCTCTACACCAGCGGCAGCACCGGGAAGCCCAAGGGCGTGCTGCACACCCAGGCCGGCTACCTCCTCTACGTCAACCAGACCTTCCGCTACGTGTTCGACCACCGGGACGAAGACACCTACTGGTGCACCGCCGACCTCGGCTGGGTGACGGGGCACAGCTACATCGTCTACGGCCCCCTTTCCAACGGGGCCACCTCCCTCATGTTCGAAGGAGTGCCCAACCACCCTCGCCCGGACCGCTTCTGGGAGATCGTCGAAAAGTACAGGGTCAACGTGTTCTACACCGCGCCCACCGCCCTGCGCGCCCTGATGAAGGAGGGCGACGAGTGGCCCGCCCGGCGGGACCTCAGCTCGCTCCGACTGCTGGGCACAGTGGGCGAGCCCATCAACCCCGAAGCGTGGATGTGGTACTACCGGGTCATCGGCAAGAGCCGCTGCCCCATCGTGGACACCTGGTGGCAAACAGAGACGGGGGGCATCCTCATCACCTCCCTGCCCGGGGCCGTCCCGGCCAAGCCGGGCGCCGCGGCGCTCCCCTTCTTCGGCATCGTTCCGGAAGTCGTCAAGGAGGACCTGTCCCCGGCCGGGGTCATAGAGGGCGGCTGGCTCGTCGTCCGGCAGCCTTGGCCCGGCCTCATGCGGCGCGTGTACGGCGACCCGGACCGCTTCCGCAAGACGTACTTCTCCCAGTTCCACGGCGTGTACACCACCGGGGACAGCGCCCGGATCGACGAGGACGGCTACTTCTGGCTCATGGGCCGGATCGACGACGTCATCAACGTGTCGGGCCACCGTTTGGGCACCGCGGAGATCGAGAGCGCCCTGGTCTCCCACTCCGCCGTGGCGGAGGCGGCCGTGGTCGGGATCCCGCACCCGGTGAAGGGGCAGGGCATCTACGCCTTCGTCACCGTCAAGACCGGTGTGCGCCATAGCGAGGCCCTGGCCTCGGAGCTGAAGCGGCACATCCGCGAGCACATCGGGGCCATCGCCGCGCCCGACGCCGTCCAGTTCGCCGACGGCCTGCCCAAGACCCGCTCCGGCAAGATCATGCGCCGCATCCTGCTGCGTATCGCCATGTGGGACGTGTCCAATTTGGGCGACACCACCACCCTGACCGACCCGGGCGTGATCGACGACCTGCTGGCGCACCGGGTCGCCCCGGCCCAGTCGTAAGGCCATCGCGCCCCGCCGAATTTCCGGCCTGGGGAGACGAAACCGGTTGGCCCGGGCCGACCACTGGTGTATCATTGCTTTTTTCCAAAGAGGTCACAATCATGGAGCACCCCCCTGTCCCTCCCGGCACTCTGCCGCCCACCGCCCCATCCGGGCCGCCCGAGTCCGCCGACCCGAACTTTGGCCGCCCCCCCCGGCCAACGGCGCCGCCAGGACCGTTGGAAGCCTGGCCGCTCGCCCCCGCTCCAGCGGTTCGGAAACGCTCCGTCCCCTGGAATGTCTGTTGCGGCACCCTGCTGGCCCTCCTCCTCGCCTTCCCCTGGTTGCAGTTCGGGGTTCCCTCCACCGGCGGCCTCTCCTTTCTCGTCTACCCGAGCTTGGCCCTCCTGGCCCTCATCCGCGGCCTCTGGAACTTCAAGACGTATTTCGACGGCAAAACCGAGCGGAACCGCTTCGCCCTCTTTGCCGCCATCTCGTGGTTCGCCCTCTTCTGGACACTCAGCCCGCGGCTCCTCCTGGTGATCGCCAGCGTGGGGTTTTCGCTGGGGTCGGGCTCTTCTTCCGGCGGTTCCAGGACCATGCTCTTCCTCGCCCTCCTCGCACTGCTCACCTTTCTGTCGAACTGCGCCGTGCACCGGTTTTCCGGGCGGCGCAGGGCGGCTGACCTGGTCACCGCCCTGATGTGCCTGGTTTGCCTGACGGTCGTTCCCCGCTTCGTCCTGAACAGCAGCCGGGCGGCTTTCTGGGCCGTGGCGCACCAGGCCTCCGCGCAAGACCAATCTTCCGTCCAGACAGTCAAGATTCCTCTCGAAACGGTTTCGACGGTACGCTTTTCCCTGTCCGCCGAGGATGCCGGCGTGGACCGCGTCCAGGTGGAAAAGGCGAACGGGCAGGACATGGAATTCCACTTTCTGCCGCAGATGGGCCACCCTCTCCAACCGGAGGCCTGCCGGCTGACCCAATCCGAGAAGGACGGCATCCTGGACTTGAAGCTGGAAAGGAGGCCTCCCGCGCGGTTGAAAGCCAGCATCATCATCATCAGGATCCCGGAAAGGATGGCGGCCGAATTCGTGCTGGCCGGCATCGAGGATTTCCAGGTCATCGAACCGCCGCGCCTGATGACGGTGTGGGCGAACGGGATCAACTCCCGCATCTCCGGAAGCAGGGGCAATCTTTCGCTCCACCAGGACAAAGGAATCGTCAACCTGAGCGCCACCCTGGAAACAGCCCGGATCGATGCCCGGAACGCCGCCGTATACATCTGTTCTTTCGAGGGGGATCTGGCTCTCCAACAGCAGGGGGGCACGCTGAAGATGGAAAATGTCTCCGGGACGGCCCGCATCGACGCCTGGAACGTCCCCATCGACATATCCTGCTGCCAGACCTCCCTGACCCTCGAACAGGAAGACGGCCCCCTGCGGATCCGAGAAGGGAAGGGAGAGGCCAGGATCACCCTGCGCGCCGGCCCCGCCCCGTCCCCGCCGAGGCCGCCGTCCGAGATCACCGGCTGGGAAGGCCCCCTCACCTGGAAAGGCGACGGCGATTTGATTCTTTCGGGCCAACTCGACGGGGTATGGACGCTGGCCCACGGCAGGGGGACGGTGAGCTTGCGGGACCTGGCCCCCGGCGCGGGCTTCCGCCTTGCTCTGGAGAACCGTGCCGGCGACCTGGAGATCGACGCCGCTTCCGCCGCCGCCTTCCGGACCCTCCGGCTGGAGGCGGCGAAAGGGGGGATCACGTCCGATTGCCCGGCCGTCCCCCTGGGGCAAGTTGAAAAGGCCTCCCGGTTCGCCTGGAGCAAGGACACCACGGCGGGCGCCCCGCCCAGTCTGGACGGCCGCCTCGGCGAAGGCGCCGTCCGCGTCCGGAACCGGATCGACCCCGTTCGGGACTGACCGCTGGGCGACTCCCATCAGGCGCCTACGGAAGTCGAGGACGGTCGCGCCGGGCAGGGCGGGCCGGACTCGCTCCGCCCGTTCGGCGGCTATCTGCGCGGCACGCCGCGCTCCGGGAGGTTCGATGGACCGGGACCGATTGGACAGAGCGCGTTTCCTGAGCGGCATTTTCTGCGGGCTGTACGCGATAAGTGTCGCGTTTCTCTATGCAGAGAATCGTTACCTGACCGGCCTGCCCTTCCTGGACGGCGTGCTGGTCGGTGTCGGGGTGTTCGGCGCCATCCCCGGTGCTTTCCTGTTCCCGCTGGCTCCCATTGTCAGGAAAAAGCGTTACCTGGCGATTATGTCCGGGATCCTGGGGATGGCCGTCGGTTACGCCCTCGCCCTCGGGATTCGCCAGATGTTCCCTGCCCCTGGTCTCCTGGACGAACCCGGCGCAATGTTTGTCTTTCCGCCGCCCTTGGGGTTGCCGGACTACCTCGGCCCGGTTTTCGTCGTTTGCGGTTTCCCCTTGGGCTGCTACGCCGGGTTTTTGGTTCCGGAAGTGAATCGAAAATCCGGCAGGAAATAGCCTCCCAACGTACAAATCCTTTTCAATCTACAAGTCACAGCAAGAAGTCATTTTGGTCTAGTCAAGTCCTGACGCGTTAGGGATTTGGCGTTGAAATCCCCGGTGCCTCTGTGGCTCCGTGAGAGATTCCGGGGAATCTTCGCGCGAAAGCCAAGGCCTTGCGGAGGGGAAGACCACTGTGACCGGCGCGGCGCCGGGGGCGGCTACCGTGGCTTCGAGGGCGGCGACGGGCCGGAAGTCGAGGCCGGCGCGCCGCCCCGCCAGGCGGAAGAGCACGTGGGGCAGCACGTCCGGTCCGCCCCAGCCCGCCAGACCGTTGTGCACGCCGGCCAGGCGCCGGGCCAGCGCTTCCAGGCGGTTGGCCGGGCACGTCTCCCCCCCTCCCGGGCCCACGGCGGCGAGGAACTCCGCCACGGTTTCGCCCGCCTCGCGGGCCAGGCGGTAGGTGGCCTCCAGCACGGCCGTTTCGGCGGCTTTCAGCGGGGTCGTGAAGGTCCGGCGCAGGCCCTGGGCCGGGCCCAGGAGGGCCAGGGCCTCCCCCGGGCGCAGCCTTCCCCGTCGGGCGAAAGCGGACCGGTTTTCCACGAGCCCGACAGCCCCGCCCACCCGGCGCAGCCAGTGCGTCCGGCCGCCGTAGCGCAGCCAGCACCAGGCCAGCACTTCCAGCACCGCCTCCTCCGCCTCCGCCGGCGGGAAAGCGGCGCCGGCCAGCGCGGCGAAAGCCTTCTCCGGCACTTTCACCCGGTAGACCAGATTCACGGCGGCTTCCGGCGCGACGCCCAGCAGCCGTTCGGCCACGGTTTCGGGGGAACGGCCGCCCAGCAGGCCGAGCGGCGGGGCATAGGCCAGCAGGGCGGCCAACTCGCCGGCGTCGGCGACGGGGTCCCGGGCCGTGAGCCGGTAGTCGGCCCGGGCCGACGGGAAGGACCAGCAGTCGACCGGGCCGGGGGAGGCGGTCCGCTGGCGGGAAACGAGGGTCAGCCGGAAATCGCTCTCCAGGGTTTCCTTCCCCGGCCGCTCGCGGGCCACGCGCCCTTCGGCGCCCACCGTCAGCGCCTGGGACCAGGCCTCGCCGTCGGGGACGATGCGCAGGGTCCGCGACGAGGCCAGGTCATCCAACGCCGCCCAGCCGAGCGCCCCCAGGCGGAGACGGAAGGTCGCCGACGTCTGCAGGGCGCGCTGGAACACCGCCCGCAGGGGCGTCACGCCCGGGACGGCCTCGCCGACCAGCAGGTCCCCCGGTTCGCCGCCGGCGGCGCGGGCGAGGGCCTCTGCCGCCCCGGGCGCCGTCGGGTCGAAGAGAAACTCCGCCAGGCTGTCCTCCGAGCGCCGGCGCAGGTATTCCAAACTCGCTTCCATGCTCCACTTGCGCGAGAACAGGCCGCCCAGGGCCCCGGCCAGACGCCCGTCCCAGCCTTGCAAACGATTCAGAACCTTCCGCGCGGTCTTCCCGGCCTTCCGCAGCAGCGGCTCGGAAAGCTCCGCCAGGGGCACCGCGAGCAGGCCCGCCGCCAGCCTTCGCAGGACCCCGTCGGCAACGGCCGCCACCCCGTCGGCCGTTGCCAGGGCCGCCAGCCGCTCCAGCAGCACCAGGGCCCGTTCCCGGCCCAGGATTTCCCGGAGCACGGCATCGAGCACCTCGGCCTTGCCCGGGGCCAGCAGGCGCTGCAGGAGGCGGTCGCCGGCGGCCAGGGTCTCCTCGGCGGGGAAGAAGGAGTCCGCCGGGAACACGCCGCCCGCGGACGCCGCGAGCAGCGCCACCGCCAGGTTGGCCGCCCGCCCCGCGCCCACCGCCGCGTGCAGCGCCCGGGCCAGGGCGGGGATCTCCCCCGCGGCGGACCAGAGGCACTCCTGCAGGCGTTCGTCCAGGTGCAGGAAGGCCCCGGCGGCCTCCGCCACCGCCTCGCGGGCCGCCCCGGGCAGAACGGCGTCCCGCAGCCGCGCCAGGGCTCCGTCCAGGGCCGTCTCGGCCAGCACCGCGGCCAGGGCCGTGGCGGGGTTCCCGTCCTCCCGGTCCATTTCCGCCAGGCCGGCCAGCACGGACAGGATGCGGGCCGGCGCCGTGCCCAGCAAAGCGCCAAGCACGATCTCCAGCCCCCCTTCGCCGCCGGGTGAAACGGCGCAGACAGCCTCCAGGACCACGCCCAGCCCGCTCTCCCGCTCCCGTTCGCGGCGGAAGGCAGCCTCGAGGCAGCCGGGCCTCCGGTCCGACGGCCGGGCCAGCACGGTGAAAACGGAATCCAGCACCACGTGCCCCTTGACCTGGCAGGCGCCTTCCAGGCCCAGCGCCGCGTCCGGAGTCAGCAGCGCCGCGGGGGCGCCGGGGAAGAGGGGCGGCCCCGCCAGCCCGAAGGGGAGTTTGAGGAAGGCGGAGAGCTTCAAGGCGCCCCGGCGGGTCAGCGAGACGGCCGAGCCGGGCGGCAGGAGATGCGCCGGGCCCGCCGCGGCGTGGGGCAGCCGGATGAAGGAAAGCACCTCCCCCAGGAGGACGGGGGCGGGGGTGCTGACGGGGAGGACGCGCCCCAGGCGGAGGGCCGCGCCGGCTTTCGCCTCGAGGTCGGCCCCCGCGCGCAGGATGGGGGTGCCGCCGGAAGCCGACCGGCGCCAGGCGAAGTCGCCCTCGACGTCGCCGGCCAGTTCGAGGATTACGGCCAGCCGGTCCGCCGGCAGGGGCACGGGCAGGGCCAGGGCCTTCAGCCGGGCGTGGGCCGAACCGGGCGGGAAGGCGGTCAGGACGATGGCGGGGGCGGCCTCCGCCGACAAGTTAAAGCGGGTCTCGCCGCCCCGGCAGGAGAGCTTTCCCCGGCCGGCGAGCTTCCCGACGGCCAGGGGAAGGCCGGGCGCAAGGGTTTCCGGGGGGAGCGGGTCGCCCGCCGCCAGGGCGGCCGCGAACGGCGGGGACACGTCCCACGCCAGGGTCCCGCTGCCGTCCAGGGAGGTCTTCCACCTGTCGCCGCTCATGCTGCCCTCTGTTGGACAGGCGCCCGGCGCTCAGGAAAGCCGGAGCTTCCCGTCGACCATGAGCGGCTTCCCGTCCACCTCCACGCTGGGGGAGAGCACGATGCCGTCCAGGTGTATGGGGACGTTCACCGAGCCGCCCATGGAGACGTTGTTGCCGAAGGCGATATGGATGGTGCCCATGACTTTTTCGTCTTCCAGGATGTTCCCGATGATCCGGGCCGCGTCGTTGGTGCCCACGCCGAACTCGGCCACCGTGAAGGCCTCGGGCCCCACGGCGGACAGCATCTCGCGCAGGCGGTCCGCCGACGGCCCGCCCGTGATTTCGGTGGCCAGGCCGCCGCGGATGGCGACGTGGATCTTCTCGCCGCCCGGCTGCAGGTCGCCGATGCCGGCCATGGACCCGTCGATGACCAGGCGCCCCTCGGCGGTGCCTTCCAGTGGGCGCATGTAGGCCTCGCCGGAGGGCAGGTTGCCGGAGCTGCCGGAGGTGCGGATGAGCCCGGTGGAGGCCAGGGCGTGCACGCCGTCGATAGAGAAGGAGAGGTCGGTGCCGGCCGCCGTGCGGATGCGCACGGACTTGCCCGTTTCCAGGATTTCGGCCACCGTTTCCGTCCGCCGGGCGATGGCCTCGTGGTCGGCGGCCAGGCACCGGATGACGGTGTCCTCCTGGATCCCCGGCATGGTGGCCACGCGGGCCCCGGCGGCGCAAGCCTCGCGGCGGGCCGAGGTGTGGGTCAGGGACTTGCTGGTGGGGGCCACGACCAGGGAGAACTCCCGCATCAGACGGGCGATGGCGTCGTCGGGCTCCTGCCCGTTGCGCTGCAGCGGCGGGATCTCCACGTACACGGCGTGGAGAGAAAGCTCCAGGGCGGCTTCGAAGAAGGCCCGTCCGACGTTCCGGCACACCGTGTCGGTGAGAACGAGCACGCTCTCTCCGACCCCGGCCGCCAGGCAGTCTTTCAGGGCCAGTCCGGCGCTTCGGTGAAGGGGCGTATCCATCATGGTTCAGGTCCTCCTGGGAGATGTCCGGAGCGGCGGCCGCTGGGGCCGCCTCGCGCGCCGGTCTTCGCTCGCGATCCGGTGCCGTCAACATAAAATACCGTGCCGGCATTTGCAAGCCCTTTCCCATCGTCCCGGCGGGCGGCCGAAATCCCCGCCCCGATTGACAGCGAATGGCCGAAAGCGTATAGTAAAATGCTTCAGACGCCGTCTGAGACCCCAGTCACCCGTTACGGGCCCCCAGGAGATCATGAGCGAGACCACTGAAAACGTTCCGCGAATCGTCCCCCGTTCGGAGCACACCATCTCCAGGAAAAACCTGACGCCAGAAGTTCTCGTGGTCCTTCGAGAGCTCGACCGTCACGGCTACCGAGGCTACCTCGTGGGTGGGGCCATCCGCGACCTGTTGCTGGGCCTCCAGCCCAAGGACATGGACGTCGCCACCGACGCGACCCCCAACCAGGTAAAACGCCTGTTCCGCTCCTGCCGGCTCATCGGGCGCCGGTTCCGCCTGGCCCACGTCCACTTCCGCGAGTGCATCGTCGAGGTGGCGACCTTCCGGCGCTCCGACGGGGACCCCGACGAAATCGGCGCCGAGACGCCGGAAACGCCGGTGCGGGCCGAAGAGACGCGGGAGTTGCCGGCCCGCCGGCACGAAGGCATGATCAAGGCCGAGGACGGCGTGATCCTGCGCGACAACCTGTTCGGCACGCCCGAGCAGGACGCGAGGCGGCGCGACTTCACCATCAACGCGCTGTTCTACGACATCTCCGATTTCTCGCTCATCGACTACGTGGGCGGACTGGACGACATCCGCGACCGGATCGTGCGTACCATCGGCGATCCCGTGGTGCGTTTCACCGAAGACCCCGTGCGCATGGTCCGCGCGGTCCGTTTCGCCGCCATGCTGGGCTTCTCCCTGGAACCCGGCCTGCGCCAGGCCATCACCGACCTGGCTTCCCACCTGGCGGCCGCCTCGCCCAGCCGGATGTTCGAGGAAGTGATCAAGCTTTTCGGCAAGGGCTACGCCAAGGACACGCTGCGGCTGCTGGTGGAGACGGGCCTCTTCGACCCGCTGTTCCCGAATTTCACCGATCTCGGGGAGAAAGAGCACCGCCTGGCCCTGGCCGAACTGGAAAGCAACCTGGCCTGGCTGGACAGCCAGGTGCGCAACGGCGAGGCCCTGGATCCCGCCCTCCTGTTCGGCCTGCTGCTGCTGCCCACCGTGGAGCGCAGTCGCCGATGCACCCCCGCGTTGGAGGGGGCCGACCTCTTCCGCATGGGCGAAGACATCCTGGAAGAAGCGCAGCGCTACGCCTCCTGCGTCCTGGTGCCCGTCCGCTGCCGGCAGCAGATCCGCAGCATGATCGCCTGCCAGGGGCGTTTCCAGCGCATGCGCGGCAAGTTCCCGCGGCGTTTCGCCTCCTCGTTGGATTTCCCGCTGGCCCTGCGGTTCCTCCACTTCGGCGTGGACCGCGGCGTGGTGGACGCCCGCCTCCTGGAGTGGTGGGAGTGTTTCCTCCTCTCCGGCGAGGAGGGGCAACCAGCACCCTTCGAACCGGCCGCCGCCGCTGAAGGCCCGCCGGAGCACCAACCCCGGAAACGCCGGCGCCGGCGCCGCGGCAAGCGCCGCGAGCATTCCGACATGGGTCTGCCCCCTCCGTCGTCCGTTCCGGAGGACCTTTCCGAGGACCTCACCGACGATGTCGAGGGAGGCCTCTTCACCGCCTTGCACGGCGAAATCTAGGGGGGTCATTTGAAGAAGCTGTTTTCCATTTCCGGCAGGACGATGGCGCTGCTCGTCCTGTTGTTGGCGGGCAACCGCCTCTTCGGCCAACAGGTCGAGGGGATCGCGGGCGTCGACTTCGTCGCCGACGAGCGCATTTTCGACGTGATGTGCGCCATCCACGCGGCCGGCTACGACTACCGCCTGGCCCAGGCCGATCCGGCTTCCCCCCGGGCCAAAATCCTCGCGCAGGTCGACTCTGCCGCGGCCGGGCAGGAACTGCTCGACCAGATGCGCGAGTTCTTCCGGCGCAACAACGTCGAAATGAACATGCTGCGCCAGCAGTCGAAGTACGCCGCCCTGACGCTGCTCCTCTCCCCGCCGCCCGCCTTCACCTTCCAGGAACAGGAATCCCTGCCCACCAGCGACGTCCGCGCCCTGGTGCCGTTCGCCTCCATGGTGGCGCTCTACCGGGCCCGCACCAACCTGTACGACGTCTGGTCAGCCTGGCAGCCGGAGATCCTCCGCTTCCTGGACTCGCTCAAGCGCGACTTCCGGTCCTGCATCCAGGGCCTTTACCGCTTCAGCCGGATGAGCCCGTCCCTCCGGCTGAGCAACCGCCTCGTCGTCATCCCCGACTTCGTCGACGCGCCGAACACCTTCCTCACCATCCAGACCGGAACGCGGTATTTCGTCTTTGTCTCCCCCGCCCCCGAAATCCAGCGCTACCGCAAATATTTCATCCACCAATACATCCATCTCGTGTTCGACCCCCTCTTCGACGCGGGCGCCCGCAAGCTGGACGACAACCACGACCTGGCCAGCTTCCTCCAGGGCGTGCCGGGCTACGCGCACCTGGCCGCCGAACCCTCCCTGGCCGTTCGGGAATCACTGTACAACGCCGTCGGCCTGATGGTGATGGCCGGCCTCGGCACCCCCGCCCTGGACACGGAACGCCGCGGCATCATCCGCCGGGACTCGCCCTTCCTCCCCTACTTCGAGGAGAAGCTCAAATCGTTCCAGAGCGGCTCGGAGACGCTGGAGGAATGGTTGACGGCGCTGCTGAAAAGCCCGGATGCGGCCGCCATGATCGCCTCGTACCGCTCGCCCGCGCCCAACGCGGACGCGCCCGCGGGCGACCGTCCCCAGCCGCCCGCGGAAGACCCGGGCCTGGCGCGCATCGACAAGCTACTACTGGTGGAGGGCCTGCTCAAGGAAGGCAAGATCGCCGAGGCCGAGGCCGAAGTCGACCGCATGGTCGCCCGGGACCCGGGCGATGCGGAAGCGCAGTTTCTGCGCGGCCTGTGCCTCTATGCCCGGGACCGCCACGCCGATGCGCTGGCCGTCTTCGACCGGGTGCTGGACCTGCCCTCCGCGCCCCTCTGGGTGAGGGGCTGGACCCTGGTCCGGTCCGGCAACTGCCTGCTGATCCTCGACCGGAAGGACGAGGCCCTCAAGCGCTACCAGGAAGCCGCCAGCCTGGGGGAGGGTAACCGCGGCGCCAGTGACGCGGCCCGCACCATCCTGGACAAGCTCGGATCGGAAAACGGGAGATGAAACCCCGCCGGCGCCCCCAAGCGGCCGCCCGCCTCGACGCCTGGGGCACTCCCTTGACCCGGAACGGATATTTCTTTCACGGAGGACCCCATGGTGTTTGCGAGAACGGCCGGAAAAACCGGCCTCTTCATCCTGGCTTTGACCCTGGCCCTTTCGTTCGCGCTGGCCGACGAGAAGTTGGGTGACGGCAAAATGAGCGAACTGCTGGCCAAGATGCGCGCGAAATTCGGAAGCGCCCAGGCGGCCCGCATGGAGCGGGGCGTCCACCAGGCCCGCGCCCTGTGGCAGGCCAGGGACGGATCCGAGGAGGACTTCGCGGCCTTCTGCCTGGCGAACTTCATCGCCGACCCCGTCCTCCTGGACAGGACCTTCGAACGTTTCCAGAAGAACTTCGAGACGCTGAACGGCAACTTCCTCCGCATCAGCCGCGACTTCAACGAGCCCATCCAACTGGACCTCGGCGACCCGCTGCCCGTGGACTACATTTTCGCCGAGTGGTCGCCCTCCGCCCACATCGACGAGGATTTCTACCGGAACAGGCTCGCCTTCGTCGTCATCCTGAACTTCCCCCACAGCACCCTGGCGGACAAGCTGGTCAAGGGCGGCGCCTGGAGCCGCAAGGAATGGGCCCGGGCCAAACTGGGCGACCGGTTCACCGCCCGCGTCCCCCCGGACGTGAACCAGGCGCTCAACACCAGCGCCGTCAAGGCCGACAACTACATCAGCGAGTACAACGTCTTCATGGGGAAACTGCTCTCCTCCCAGGGCCGGACCCTGTTCCCCGAAGACCTCAAGCTGATCACCCACTGGGGCCTCCGCGACGAACTCAAGTCCTGGTACGGCAAGCCGGAAGCCCTCCCGCGGCAGGAGACCATCTTCGCCGTGATGAACCGGATCATCGACCAGTCCATCCCCGCGCGGGTCATCAACCGCTCCGACGTCCTCTGGGAACCCGTGGCCAACAAGGTATTCGAGGAGCGCGACGGGAAACGAACGCCCGTCGAAGCCAGGCCGGAACCCGACACCCGCTACGCCACGCTGCTGGACGTCTTCGGGGCGCAGCGGCGAAAAGACCCCCACGTCCCCCTCAGCCCCTCCCTCATCGCCCGGCGCTTCCAGGACGACCGGCAGATCCCCGAGGACCAGGTGGAGGCGCTGCTCTCCTCCGTGGCCGGTTCCCCGCAGGTCGCCCGGGTCGCCGCCGTCATCGAGAAGCGCCTCGGGCGCAAGCTTCTCCCCTTCGACATCTGGTATGACGGCTTCAAGGCGCGCAGCAGCGTCTCCGTGGACCTCGACGCGGCCGTCCGGGCCAAATACCCCACGGTCAAGGCGTTCCAGGACGACATCCCGGTCATCCTGGGCAAATTGGGCTTCTCCCCGGAGAAGGCGGCCTGGGTCGCCGCCCGCATCGTCGTCGACCCATCCCGCGGCGCCGGCCACGCCCTGGGCGCCGAGATGCGCGCCGACTGCGCCCACCTGCGCACGCGGGTGCCCGCCGACGGCATGAACTACAAGGGCTACAACATCGCCGTCCACGAACTCGGGCACAACGTCGAGCAGGTTTTCTCCCTGCACGGCATCGACGAGTACTTCCTCTCCGGCGTGCCCAACACGGCCTTCACCGAGGCTTTCGCCTTCGTCTTCCAGGCGCGCGACCTGGAACTGCTGGGCATCGAGGACAAGAACCCCCGGAAGAAGCACCTCGACAACGTGGACGCCCTCTGGTCCGCCTACGAGATCGCCGGCCCCTCCCTGGTGGACATGAAGGTCTGGAACTGGCTCTACGCCAACCCGAAGGCCACGCCGTCCCAGCTCAAGGCCGCCGTGCTGTCCATCGCCCGGGACGTCTGGAACAAGTACTACGCGCCCGTCTTCGGCGTCCGGGACGTTTCCATCCTGGCCGTCTACTCCCACATGATCGATGCCATGCTCTACCTGCCCGACTACCCGCTCGGCCACATCATCGCCTTCCAGATCGAAAGCTACCTCGAGGGGAAGAACCTGGGCGCCGAGATGGAGCGCATGTGCAAGATCGGTTCCGTCACCCCCCGGCTGTGGATGGAAACGGCCGTGGGCTCCGACGTCTCGACCCGGCCGATGCTGGAAGCGGCCGCAGCCTCCCTCGATGTGCTGGAGAAGGAAACAAGCAAATAGGACAGGAAGATCGTACGACCGCACTGAAAGCAGCTCCCCTTTGGGCGGCTCGAACCCCAAAAACCAGGGCGCCACCCGCAAGGGGTGGCGCCTTGGTCTTTACAGGGAGGTTATCAGACTTTCTTCGTTACCATCCGCACCCGGTTCCGAAACTGATCCCGAAGCCGAACCCGCTGTGGCGATGCATGCGGCGGAACCGACGGGGGTAGTGGGGGCGCCGGTCGAAGCGGTCGTAGCGGCGGAATTCGTTGTAGCGGTTGCCGTAGTTGCCGTGATAGCCCTTGGGGCCGTGGTTGTATCCGCCGCCGTGGTAGCCGCTGTTGCCGTGGCCGTAGCCTCCGCCGTGCTGGCTGTAGCCTTTGCCGCCCTTGTATCCGCCTTTGCCATGGTTGCCGCTGGTGGAGGCCGGGAGTGCAAAGAGGGTCATCGCGAGAACAAACAGGGAAATGAAGCTGATGTAGATGATTGAACGTTTCATGACGCGCCTCCTATTGGCATTTGGCTTCCGGAGCTTCTCGGCATCTTGTCCGTCCCACTCCGTCGCTCACTAGAATGGAGGCGGCTTGGGGGAAAACCGTTCACACTTTTCTGCGGGCACGAAACATTTTCTTCTCCGCACGGCCTGGGCGAGGCAGAACCGGCTCGTTGGCGGGAATTCCTCGGGAGGGAGCTTTGCGCGGGGCTGCGTGGGGGGGGAAGAGCGCCGCGAGGGCGGCACGTAACATCGTTGCCGCGTCCGGCGCCTCCACGCCGGAGGCCGGTCAAACTTTGCGTCCGGGCCGCCGGCGGGCCGCTTCGCTCACCAGGGCCTCCCAGCGGGCCAGGGCCGGCGGTTGCGCCGCTCCGGCCTGTTCCAGGCGCCGCTTCACGGCGGATTGGTGGACGTGGCTCAAGGCCGCCGCCAGGGCATCCGAAGCGTCGATGGGGATGTCGACTCCCTGCAGGCCGAGGAGAGTGCGCACCATGGCGCGGACCTGCTCCTTTTCGGCCCGGCCGTAACCGACTAGGGCCTTCTTGATTTCCAGGGGGGAATAGGAGAAAAGCTCGATCCCCTCCATCTGGAGGGTGAGCAGGATCGCCCCGCGCGCCTGGCCCAGCTTCAGTGCGCTCTGGACGTTGCGGGCGTGGAAAACGTCTTCCACGGAGGCCGCCTGCGGGGCGTACAGGCGCACGGCTTGCACGATGTGCCGGTGGATGACAAGCAAACGGCCGGGAAACGTGGGTTCCCGGCCGGCCTGGACTGTTTCGAAGAAAAGGGCCCGGCTCTTCCTGTCCGCGTGTTCGACGATCCCGATCCCGGTCCGTTCGCTTCCCGGGTCGATGCCGATCACGCGGAGCGGAGCAGCGGCGCCGCCCTCACTCCTCGATGTCTGCGTCATCGATGTCGAAGTTGGCGTAAACGTTCTGCGTGTCGTCGTGGTCCTCGAGTGTCTCCATGAGGCGCAGCATGAGCTTGGCCTCGTTGCCCGTGACCTTGACGGTGTTCTGGGGGATCATGGCGATTTCCGATTCGATCAGCGTCACGCCCGCCTTCTCCAGCGCTTCCTTGACGGTTTCGTAGTCGTCGGGGGCGCAGGTGACCTCGAAATTCTCCTCGTCGGCCTTGACGTCCTCGGCGCCCGCTTCCAACCCGATCTCCATGACTTCGTCCTCGCTCTTGCCCTCGCCGGAAACAAGGAAGTAGCCCTTGCGGTCGAACATCCAGCCGACGCAGCCGTTCTCGCCGAGGTTCCCGTTGTTCTTCATGAATACGTGGCGGAGTTCGGAGACGGTGCGATTCTTGTTGTCCGTCATGGTCTGCACGAGCACGGCCACGCCGCCGGGGCCGTAGCCCTCGTAGGTGATCTCCTCGTAGAGGGAGCCGGGGAGTTCGCCGGTGCCCTTCATGATGGCGCGCTTGATGTTGTCGGCGGGCATGTTGGCGGCTTTGGCGTCCGAAACCGCCTTGCGCAGCCGGGCGTTGGCGTCGGGGTCCCCGCCGCCCAGGCGCGCGGCCATGGAGATTTCCTTGATCAGGCGGGTGAAGATCTTGCCGCGCTTCGCGTCGGCCGCGGCCTTTTTATGCTTGATGGAATGCCATTTGGAATGACCTGACATGACTCGCTCCTTGGGGATGTTCTTCGCCGCAGCGAAACAAACAGATTATATGGAATCCCCTGCAAAAAGGAAGAGAAAAGAATGTGCCGGGTGAACACTTTTTCCGGGTCGCCTTTGCCTGCCCCGTCAGGAGTCACCGGAGGCGGCCAGGCTCTCGAAGTGGGCGGCCGACAGCCGCCTGGCGTCGTCCAGGTTCTGGGCCCGCTGCACCGATTTGTACAGGGCGTGACCGAAGGGAACGGACTGGGCGAACCAGTAGAGGAATATTTTGAACCGGCTCATGTGCCGCTCCTCCGGCAGGAAGGCCTCGAGGCCGGCCGCGAGCATTTCCAGCACCGCCATCGGCTGACGGGCCCTTTCGGCCGACAGCCCTTTCGCCTCGGCAAAAATCCAGGGGCAGATGGCGGCCCCGCGCCCGATCATGAGCGCACCGCCCGTCTCCTGCCGGCGGCGCCGGACTTCGGCGGGCGAGAAGATGTCCCCGTTGCCCACGACCGGGATCTCGATCCGCTCCCGCAGGAGTTTCACGACGTCCCAGCGCGACGTGCGACGGAATTTCTCCGACGGGTAACGTCCGTGCAGGGCGATGGTCTGGATGCCGGCGTCCACCATGCGGCGGGCGAAGTCGCAGGTCCGCGCACCGGCGTCGCCCTCGGGGATGCGCATCTTCAGGCTGAGGTGGCCGGCAAACCGTGACCGGACCGCCCGCACCAGGGCCTCGGCCCGGGACGGGTCGGCCAGCAAGGCCGCCCCCTCCCGGCGCTGCGTGATGGGCGGGGCGCTGCACCCCATGTTGAGGTCGATGCGGCTCACGCCCCTGTCGGACAGGACGTCCGCCGCCTCCCCCATCATGTCCGGGTCGGCCCCCAGCAACTGGTGCACCAGGTCGGTTTCCTCCGGGGCCCGGACGAGGAACAGGGACAGCTGCGGCGCCCGGGCCACCGTCCGGGCCGACAGCATCTCCGTGAAGAAGACGTCGCACCCTCCCAGGCTCCGAACGAGCATCCGGAAAGGGGCATGGGTGATCTCCGCCATGGGGGCGAGAATCAGGGGGTTCTCCGCAGGGGAGCCGTAGGGGTTCACGATCACCTTCCCGGGCGCGGGATTCTGTCCGCCGGCCCACGGCGTGGCCGGGTTGGCGGAGCGGGAAGCATACGGGAAACCGCCTCGTTTTCCAACGAAATTCCCCCGGACCGCCATATCCTGCCGGATCGCGTCCCCCCCCGGCCAGGCCAGCCGCCTCAAAGTTGTGCTGACATATTTCGGCCGCGCAAGGTATAATGTTCGGTTTCTGCCGGCCCGGCCGGCCCACACCATCGCACAAGGAGAGATTCATGGACACCAAGGACAAAGGACTCCATACAAAGCTCATTCACGCCGGAATGGCCAAGGACGTCTGGGGCAGCGCCACCGTGCCGATCTACCAGACTTCCACCTTCGCCTTCCGCAGCGCCCAGCACGGCGCCGACCTTTTCGCCGGTTCCGGCGAGGGCTACATCTACACCCGTCTCGGCAACCCCACCACCGCGACCCTGGAGCGGGCAGTGGCTGAACTGGAGCACGGCGCCGGCGGCGTCGCCACGTCCTCCGGCATGGGCGCCGTCAACACCGTTTACATGGCATTGTTGGAGAAAGGCGCCCACCTCGTCAGCACGGCCTCCGTCTACGGCCCCTCCCGCGGCGTCATCGAGCGGCAGTGGTCGCGCTTCGGGGTGGAATCCACCTACGTCGACACCACTGACCTCGGCAACATCCGCGCGGCCATGCGCCCCAACACGAAGCTCGTCTACGTGGAGTCGCCCGCCAACCCGGCCATGCTCGTGACCGACATCGCCGGTGCCGCCGAAATCGCCCACGCCCACGGGGCCCTGCTGGCCGTGGACAACACCTTCGCCAGCCCTTACCTGCAGAACCCGCTGGACCTCGGGGCCGACGTCGTGCTGCACTCCATCACCAAGTTCATCAACGGCCACGCGGACGTGGTCGGAGGCGTCATCGTGGCCAGGACGCCCGAGATGGTCAAGACCATCCGCGGGACCATGACCTCCCTGGGCTGCAACATGGATCCCCACCAGGCCTACCTGGTCATCCGCGGCCTGAAGACCCTCGGCGTGCGCATGGAACGGTCCCAGGCCAACGCCATGGCCCTGGCCGCCTACCTAGAAGGCCACCCGAAGGTCGAATGGGTCCGCTACGTCGGGCTCAAGTCCCACCCCCAGCACGAACTGGCCATGCGCCAGATGAAGGGCCCGGGCGCCATGATCAGCTTCGAACTCAAGGGCGGCGTGGAGGCCGGCCGGATCGTCATGGACAACGTCAAGGTGGCCACCCTGGCGGTGTCCCTCGGCGGAGTGGAGAGCCTCATCGAGCACCCCGCCAGCATGACCCACGCCTCCCTGACCAAGGAGGAGCGCCTGGAAGGCGGGATCTCCGACGGCCTGGTCCGCTATTCCGTCGGCATGGAAGACGTGGCCGACCTCATCGCCGACCTCGACCAGGCCATGGCCAGGATCGACTGACGCGCTCTTCGCCGGAACGGCCGGCGCCGCTCGCTTCCTGAGCGCCGGCGATGAGGTCCCCGCCCCATTTTTCCGCAAAAATCGAGGCCGTCCAGCTCACCCTGGGCGGCCTCGGCATTTTCCCGTTCTCCTGCGCCCGCCCGCGCCGTTCCCGCTGGGCGCACCGGGGAGAAACCGCGGAGGTTCGCCGAGGACCGCAGAGATAAGATGCAGGATTGGAGGAATCAGAGCCCCAGCTTTCCTTGTTCGGTTTCTGCCCGGTTCGCCAGAGCGGAAGCTGGTTCCGTTGGAAGCAATCCCTTTTGCTGTTCAACGCATCCCGCTTGTTGCCTCCCTCGGCGGCGCTCCGCGGCCCTGAGCGGTCGTTGGGCCCTTGGGAGAATCGCCGGCACAACCGGTACGATCCAGACGGCGATATATGCCCTACGGGCAATCGAAAGCGGGAAAGACGGTCCAGACTATGGTCATGGATGCCCTCCGGGCAAAAACCCGTTCCCCCTTCACAGCCGGCATGATCTTCATGTTGCCGATTGACCGCGGCCGCACGAAGCGGCGCCTGGGTTACCGCGCGGACCCTCGTTTCGCCGGGGAGAGTGACGTTGCAGCGCGGGGTTATGGAGTGCTGCGCGCAGCCTGGTGGAGTGCCGCATTCCCTCGCCGCGCAGCCTGCGCGCTTGGTGAAAGCGGCGCCGCCGGCGCCGGATTCATGAGCCCAGGCCGCAGGCCTGGGGCAGAAGAGCCCGGATTCGCCAGGGCGGCCTGTCGGGCCGCGACCGGTTCAACCAGCACGGGGAGTTGTGTTTCAAACACGAAGCGCACAAAGGCCGCGAAGAATTATGACATATTGTGATTTTCGTTTTTAATGGTTGAGATGTTGGAAGTTGTGAGACCTATTGGTATTTCTGCCAGAATGGATCGGCATTAGTCGGTGCACTCGGTAGCTGCCGGGGGAGCGTCTTCGTGTTCGGTGCACATCCGAGACCGCCCGCTCGCCCAGTGCCTCCAGGAACTCGACGCCCTCGACGACAAATCCAGGCAGGTCGTCCTCGGCGTCATCCAGTTGGCCATCCGCAGCTCCAAGGCCAGGCAGCTCCTCAACGCCGGCTGACGAACCCGCCGGAAAACCGCACGCCTGACGGCCAAAAAGCGAAAAAGCCGCCCAGCTTCCCCTGGACGGCCTCCCCGGATATCGGAAATATTCCTAGTCATGTCAATAATCTTCTGCAAAAAGGGAGAGGGAAATCTTCAGGGCGTTGACTCCGGCGCTGTCCCTCCCCCGCGGGGGAGGGACAGCGCGCCGCCAAAACGTGTTCACGCGGCGTCTCCCCGCCGTAACCTCTCCTTCTTGTGCTCTCGCAGCTCTTCCATGTTCAAATACCGCGTCGCCTCGATCCAGTTTTCGTGTGTTTCCACCGCCAGCGCCCGGACCATCCGCAAGCAACTTTCCGCGTTGGGAAATATCCGGATAATCCCCGTCCGCCTCTTGATCTCCTCGTTGATCCGCTCCAGCATGTTCGTCGACTTCAGGTGCTTGTGATGCGCCACCGGCAGTTGGTAAAAGCTGAATGTCTCTTCGATCTGCTCCTCCACCCAGTCGCACAGCCGCGGGTACTTCCCCTGCCACTTCTGCAACCATTGGGCCAGGTCCGCTTTCGCCTCCGCCAAGGTCCGCCGGTCGTACAGCCACCTCAGCTCCTTCAGGCAATTCTCGTCCGCCCGCCGCGGCAAATAATCCAGCGCATTCCGTAGAAAATGCACGTAGCACCGCTGCCACACCGCTCGCGGCAGAATCTCCCCCACCGCCTGCTTCAGGCCCGCATGGTCGTCCGTCACCACGAACTCTACGCCCCGCAACCCTCGCCCCTGAAGGTCCAGCAGAAAGTCTCGCCAACTGCTCGCACTCTCCCGGTTGGCCAGTTCCACCCCCAGCACGCTCCGCCGCCCCTCCCAGTTGATCCCGATCCCCACCAGCACCGCACGGGGCCGGATGTTCCCTCCCTCCCGCACCTTCTCGTATCGCGCATCCAACACCAGGTACGGATATTCCTCCTCCAACTCCCGCCGGGCAAACGCCGTCAGGGATTCATCCAGCCCACGGTTCAGCACGCTGATCGTCCCCGCCGAAAACGAATGCCCGCACAACTCTTCCGTCACCGCCTTCACCTTCCGCGTCGACACCCCTGTAGATTTTCAAACTATTCTGACTGAGGATTTCTACATTACTTTGCAGAGAAAG